>CAZMXV010000007.1:0-35422 GCA_964570295.1 uncultured Rhodanobacteraceae bacterium | reverse complement strand
CCCGACTTCGGCGCCACGCTCAACTTCGGCCTGCTGCGCATGCTCGGCACCATCGCCGGACTGGTACTGACCACGGTGCTGCTCTTCCTCACGCCGGAAAACCCGTGGGCGCACCTGGCGCTGATGGCGGTGCTGTGCTTTGGTTTCCGCTACCTCGCCAGCGCCCATTACGGCGTGGCGGTGGCCGCACTCACCGGCACCGTGGTCATCCTGATGAGTTTCGAGGGCATGGCACCGGATGCCGCCGCCAATGAACGCGTGGTCAACACCGTGCTGGGCTGCGTGCTCGCCCTGCTCGCCTACCTGGCCTGGCCCACCTGGGAGCAGGGTCGCGTCCGCCAGGCACTGGCCGCCATGCTGGACAGTTACGCCGGCTACCTGCACGCGCTGGCCGAGCCCGACGCCAACAAGGCCCGCTGGGAATCCCGCACCGCCGCCCGCGCGGCACGGAGCAACGCGCAGGCCTCACTGGAACGCCTGCGCGCGGAGCCGGCCTCGCGTACCGAAGTGGTGGAGCTGGCCACGTCCCTGTTCACTGCCGCCAACCGCCTGGTACGCACCGCCATGGCCCTGGAGGCCCTGCTCGACGACTGCGACACCCCTCCCTGCGCCGACGTCGTGGACGATTTCATCCGCGCGGTCGAGGAACACCTGCACGAACTCGCCCGCGCTCTGCACGCACAGCGCCAGCCTGCGCCACTGCCGTCCCTGCGCGAGCGGCAAAAAGCCCTGGCCAAGCTCCTGGACGACGACCCTGATCCCGTCATGGCCCGCCACCTGGCCACTCTCAGCGACCGCCTCACCGACAACATCGGCACCCTGGCACACGTGATCGAACGCACCTGAATGCCGCAGCAAGCGTGATCCGACGAGGCTGTGGACGGGAAACGCCATCGCGAGGTCCTGATCATCTGAAGACGCCACATCGCGCCCCGTCACCCGAACCATCTCTCCGGGTCGCCCCCTCGCTCCCGCTCACGCCCCGCGCGCCGATGTTCTACACTCGAGGGCATGCTCAAGATCGATGTCCACAGCCACATTCTGCCGCGCGAATGGCCGGACCTGGCCCGCAAATACGGCGACAACCGCTTCGCGGTGATGACCCACAGCGACGGCCACAACCGCATCTACAAGGACGGACGCTTTTTCCGCGAGGTGTGGGATTCGGCCTTCGACCCGGTGACGCGCATCAACGAATACCGGCAACACGGCGTCGACGTGCAGGTGATTTCCACCGTGCCGGTACTGTTTTCCTACTGGGCCCCCGGCAATCAGGCGCTGGACCTGCACCGCTTCCTCAACGACCACACCGCCGGCGTGTGCCGTGACCACCCGTCTTCCGTGGCCGGCCTCGGCACTGTGCCCCTGCAATCGCCCACCCTGGCCATCCAGGAACTGGAGCGCTGCATCGAGCAACTGGACCTGGCCGGCGTGCAAGTCGGCTCGCACTGCAACCAGTGGAACCTGGACGCCCCCGAACTGTTCCCGTTCTTCGAGGCCGCTGCCGAGCTGGGCGCCGCGATCATGGTGCATCCCTGGGACATGATGGGGTTCGACAGCATGCCCAAATACTGGATGCCGTGGCTGGTGGGCATGCCCGCCGAGCAGTCCCGCGCCGCGTGCAGCCTGATCTTCGGCGGCGTGCTGGAGCGGTTGCCGCAACTGCGCGTGATGCTGGCCCACGGCGGCGGCAGTTTCCCGTTCACCATCGGGCGCATCGAGCACGGCTTCCGCATGCGTCCGGACCTGGTCGCCGTGGACAACGCGCGCAACCCGCGCGAGTACTTCAGACAGCTTTATTTCGACTCCTGCGTGCACGACCCGCAGGCCCTCGCCTACCTGCTGGAAGTGGTCGGCCACGACCGCGTGATGCTGGGCACCGACTACCCGTTCCCGCTGGGCGAACAGCAGCCGGGCAGCGGCATCGAATCGCTGAAGCTGGACGATGCCGCCGAGGCCCGCCTGATGCACGGCACGGCCCTGGAATGGCTCGGCCTGCCGCTGTCCCGTTTCCAACCCCACCGGAGCCCCGTCGATGCCCCGTCGCCGTAGCCTTCACGCCATCCTGTTCCTGCTGGCCGTGCTGGCCCCGTCCGCCTGCCTGGCCTCCCAATTCACGCTGGTCAACGGCAATTTCAGCTTCAGCGTGCCCGACGGCTGGCCCCGCATCATGCAGACGCGGGGCGACCCGGAAACCATGGTGTTCCAGGTGCCCGACAGCTCGCCCTCGCGGCAGGAGTCGCTGGCACGCGTCTCCGTGACCAGCAAGCAGGTGCGCGACCTCACGGCCTTCCAGGCCTTCGTCGCCGAGGACACCGCACATGCGCAGGCCCTGCCCGGCTTCCAACTCGACAAGCAGCGCTCGACTCCCACCGCCTACTACTACACCGCCACCGAAGGCAGTGCGGAACAGACGTTCACGGCACACTACTACTTCCACGACGGCTACGCCGTCCAGGTACGCTGCGTGCGCCCCAGCCACAGCCAGGCCGGCAACGAATGGACGCGCGCCTTCGACGAGGGTTGCGCCCGCATCACCTCCAGCCTGCGCTGAATCACCCCACCGCACAGGACCCAACTCCCATGTCCGATTACCAGGCCAGCATCGACTGGGCCCGCGGCCGTGACGCCGCCGACCCGCTGCGCGACTTCCGCGGCGAATTCCTGATTCCGCCCCACGGGAATGCGGAGGGTCTGTACTTCTGCGGCAATTCGCTGGGGCTGCAGCCGCGCGGCGTGCGCCAGGCGGTGCTCGACGAACTGGACGACTGGGGCGAGCTGGCCGTGGAAGGCCATTTCAAGGGTCGCCTGCCATGGATGGCCTACCACGAGTACGTGCGCGACCATCTCGCCGAGGTGGTGGGCGCGGAACCGTCCGAAGTGGTGGCCATGAACACCCTGGGTGCCAACCTGCACCTGATGATGGTGAGCTTCTACCGCCCCACGGCCGAGCGCCCGGCCATCCTCATGGAAGCCGGCGCCTTTCCCACCGACCGCTACGCGCTGGAATCACAGATCCGGTTCCACGGTTTCGACCCCGCCGACGCGCTGATCGAGCTGGCGCCCGACGAGGATGGCGACGTCCTCTCCATGACGGCGATCGAGCGCGCCCTGGAGGAACACGGCAAGCGCATCGCCCTGGTCCTGCTGCCCGGCGTGCAGTACCGCACCGGCCAGGCCTTCGACCTGGAGGCGATCACCCGGGCCGGACACCGGCACGGCTGCGTGGTCGGCTTCGACCTGGCCCACGCCGTCGGCAACCTGCCACTGGCACTGCACGACAGCGGTGCCGATTTCGCCGTCTGGTGCAGCTACAAATACCTCAACGCCGGCCCCGGCGCCGTCGGTGGCGCCTTCGTGCATGCCCGCCACGCCCGCGCCGACCTGCCGCGTTTCGCCGGCTGGTGGGGACACGACAAGGCCACCCGGTTCCTGATGGCCCCCACCTTCCAGCCCACGCCCGGCGCCGACGGCTGGCAGATATCCAACCCGCCGATCCTGGCACTCGCACCCCTGCGCGTGTCGCTGGACCAGTTCCACCGCGCCGGCATGGCGCGCCTGCGGGAAAAGTCGTTGCAACTCACCGGCTATCTGGAATGGCTGGTGGACACCGAGCTGGCCGGCACGCTGGAATCGCTCACGCCCCGCGACCCTTCGCGCCGCGGTGCCCAGCTTTCCATCCGCGTCATCGGCGGCCGCGAACGCGGCCGCGCGCTGTTTGAGCATCTGGTCGACCTTGGCATCATCGGCGACTGGCGCGAACCCGACGTCATCCGCCTCGCGCCCACGCCCCTGTACAACCGCTTCGCTGATTGCCTGGGGCTGGTCGAGGCGGTGAAGGCGTGGCGGGATTCCGGGGATTGAGGCAGGGATGGGGACCCCGGTTCGGGGTTCGGGCCGGGTGGCGGCAAGTGCAGAGCCATCGCGGCCACGGGCCGCTCCCACAGGGCTCGCCTGGAACCTTCTGAAACCCATTGCAGGAGCGGCCCATGGCCGCGATGCTTTCCCGAGTCCGAGCCCGAGTCCCGTCCCGGATGACACCGCCCGCGCCTTGCGCCACCATGGGCACACACCCGCGACGAGACATCCCATGCACAAGACCCTGATCGCCAGTGCCATGTTGGCCCTGCTGGCCATGGCTCCCGCCGCTTTCGCCCAACAGTCGGCATCCTCCACCCATGACGCCATGCAGGCGGTCGACACCATCGCGCCGGCCACCACCCGCGAAGCCCTGGCGAAAGCCACTCCGGTCACGGTCAGGCATGCCATGGTGGTCACGGCCCAGCACCTGGCCACGCAAGTCGGCGTGGACATCCTGAAGCGCGGCGGCAATGCCATCGACGCCGCCGTGGCCGTGGGCTATGCCGAAGCCGTGACGCACCCCTGCTGCGGCAACATCGGCGGGGGCGGTTTCATGACCATCCACCTGGCCGACGGCAAGAACGTGTTCCTGGACTTCCGCGAGAAGGCGCCGGGCAAGGCCACCCCGACCATGTTCCAGGATGCCGACGGCAACGTGGTCAAGGGCCGCAGCACCGGCACCTACCTCGGCGTGGGCGTACCGGGTACCGTCATGGGCCTCAACGAAGCCCTGGAAAAGTACGGCACCATGTCCCTGCGGGAGGTCATCGCACCCGCCATTGAACTGGCCCGCAAGGGCTACGTGCTGAAACAGGGCGACGTCGACATTCTCGACGAACGCACCAGCGACTTCGCCAAGCATCCCAACGTGGCCGCCATCTTCCTCAACGACGGCAAGCCCTGGAAGGCCGGCGAGCGGCTGGTGCAAACGCAGCTGGCCGACACCCTGGAGGCCATCGCCAAGGGCGGCACCGACGCGTTTTACAAGGGTCCCGTCGCCGAGGCCGTGGTCACCGCCAGCGACGCCAACGGCGGCATCCTGTCAATGAAGGACTTCGCCGACTACACCGTGCGCTGGGATACGCCCGTGACATGCGGCTACAAGGGCTACAAGGTGGTCTCCGCTCCGCCGCCCAGCTCGGGTGGAACCACGATATGCCAAATCCTCAAGATTGCCGAACCATGGCCGTTGGGCAAGTGGGGCTATGGCTCGGTGAAGGCCGTCAGCCACTTGGCGGAGGCCGAGCGCCGCGCCTTCGCCGACCGCAACACCTACCTCGGCGACCCCGCGTTCGTGGACAACCCCATCGACAAGCTGCTGTCGCCGGCCCACATCACGCGCATGCGCGCCAGCATCGACCCGGACAGGGCCACCCCCTCGTCCGAGATCGAGGGCAGCCTGGGCGCTCCGGAAGGCACCAACACCACGCATTACTCCGTGGTGGACAAGGACGGCAACGCGGTCGCGGTGACCTATACCGTCAACTACCTGTTCGGCATCGCGCAAATGGCCGGCAACACCGGCTTCTTCCTCAACAACGAAATGGACGATTTCACCTCCAAGCCCGGCGTGCCCAACTCCTTCGGCCTGGTGCAGGGGGAAATCAACAAAATCGAACCGGGCAAGCGGCCGCTGAGCTCGATGAGCCCCACCATCGTGCTGAAGGACGGCAAGTTGTTCATGGTCACCGGCAGCCCGGGCGGTTCCACCATCATCTCGACCACCCTGCTGAGCATCATCAACGTCATCGACTTCGGCATGAACGCCCAGCAGGCGGTCAACGCGCCGCGCATGCACCAGCAGTGGTGGCCGCAGGAAATCTACGTGGAACCCGGCCTGCTCGAACCGGCGGCACAGGAGAAGCTCGAATCCATGGGCTACACCTTCAAGCACGTGCAGTCCTGGGGCGCCGACGAGGCCATCGTGGTCAACCCGGATACCGGCCTGCTGGAAGGTGCCAACGACCGGCGTCGCCCGGCGGGCCTCGCAGCGGGACTGTAAGGGCGCCTGCGGCGAAAAGCAGGCAAAACGGCAATCGTTCCGCCATGCCGGACCCGCCCCGGCCTCGCGGCACGCCAGCCGGTGCGGGCCGGGCCCGGGTCAGTCGTGTGCCGCCAGGCTGCCCCGGGCCAGTTTTTCCTCCTCGGCGCTGAAGGCCGACCGTCCGCCCGTCCGCTCGTCCGGCATGCCGGTGAGAAACCACGCCACGCCGGTGCCGTCGGCCCGGTCCATCCAGATGCCCGCCTGCAGTCCGTAGGCGGATCCCGAATGCCCCACCCGCGCCACGCCGTCCCCGAACGGATCGTCGCGGCAACCTTTCACCGGGGTCGCCAGGGTCTGCACTGCCAGTCCGTAACGGCAGAAGAACCCGTTGGGGCCGTCCTCCGTATCTTCCTCGTAGACCAGGCCGTTGTGGCCGTCATAGGTCCATTCGGGGGCGACCATGGCGTCGATGGAGGCCGGCTCCAGAAGGCGCACGCCGTCGACCGCGCCGTTGCCCAGGATCAGCCGGCCGATGCGCGCCAGCCCCTGCCCCGAAATGCGCAGCCCCCCCTGGGGACCAAACAGCCCGCCGTTGCGTCCCGCCTTCCAGCGGGACAGGTCGCAGCTGCCGTCCTCGGCGCGGCGTACCGGGCAAGTGGGCTTGTGGCCATGGTTGTCGTCCACGTCCGGCGTGCCGTCGGTGTCGTACTGCACCACGGCCCGTGCCGCCGTGGCCTCGCTGCACGTGGCCCAGCTGAAGCAGGCATCGATGTCCAGCGGCTTCAATACCAGGCGTTGCATCAGCTTGTCGAAACGCTCGCCGGTGACGCGCTCCATGATTTGCGCCACCAGCGGAAAATTGAGGTTCGTGTAGCGGAACCAGGTGCCCGGCGCGTGCCGGGTATCCCAGGCGCGGGGATCGTCGACGATGTCACGCAACTCTCCGCCCAGCGGCGTCTGCCAGTAGCCGGCCGCGTCGGTAAGGCTGGAGCGGTGTGACATCAGCAGCCGCAGCGTGATCGGCACGTCGGGAAACGCCGGATTGCGCAGGCGCCAGCCGAGCCACCCGGACACGTCCCGGTCGAGGTCCAGCTTGCCCGCCTCGACCAGGCGCATGACGCCGATGGCAGTCACCATCTTGGATATGGATGCGATGCGCACGGGGTCGTCCAGCGTCACCACGCGGTGCGCGGCCTTGTCGGCATAGCCCGAGGTGCGCACGGAAGTGATGCCGTCACGGGTGAACGTGACCCGCAACGTGGCTACGGGCTGCGCGGCCTGCAGCACGGCACAGCCAAAGCACAGCGCGACGGCGAAGGCGGCAACAACGATACGTTTTGCGGGCAGGCTCATGGTCGATATCTCCTCCGGATTCTCGTGGTGGCGCGCCGGATCAGTCCGCGTTTTCCGCCACCGGACGGCGCCAGAACCTGTAGATCAGGGCACCGGCTATGACGGCCAGCGCCGCGGCTGCCAGGTTCGCCCAGCCGGCGCTGGTCAGCAGACCCAGCGAGAGCAGGAAGGCCGCGCAGGGAATCAGCGGCCCGCCCGGCAGGCGCAGCGCCTCCGTGCGGTCGCCATGACGCTTGCGCAGCACCAGCACCGAGGCCGACACGGCCAGGTAGGCGGTCAGCCGGGCCACCACCGACAGCAGGGCAAGCCCCACGAACGAGCCCGACAGTGCCAGTACCAGGGACACGATGCTCACGGCGAGAATCGCCGTCACCGGAGTGCGGTAGCGGGGGTGGATGCGGGCCAGGGCCGCGGGCCCGTATCCGTCCATGGACAACGCCATGACATAGCGCGGTCCGAACAGGATCGTGTTGCAGTTGGTGCCCAGGATCGACACCGCCGCGCCGATGGTCAGGATCAGGGCCAGCCAGGTGCCGCCAAACCGCGCCGAGGCGTCCGCCAGCGGCGTGGAAGACTCGGCCAGGCCGGGCAGCGTGCCCAATGCCACCCACTGCACCACCGCGTACACCAGGGTGACGATGACGATCATGGCCAGCATGGCGAACGGCACGTCACGCCGCGGATTACGGTATTCGGCTGCCGCCGCCGGCATGTTCTCGAAGCCCGCGTAAGCGAACAGCAGCAGCAGGGCGCCCTTGGCCAGGTTGTCCAGCGGGATCTCGCCCACGGCCATCGGAGTCGCCTGCGACAGGTCCACGAAGAAGGCGCCGATGACCATGAACATCACCAGCGGCAGCAGCTTGGTGATGGCCAGGAACACGCCGGCCCGCGCTGCCGAGCGCACGCCGACCACGTTGACCCAGGTCAGCAGGGCCAGCGAGCCGGTCACGATCGCCACGCGCATGGGGCCGGTATCGGCCATGGGCAGGAAGTGCGTCACGGCCTCGGCCAGGCCGTTGCTGAGCGCCGCGGCGGTGGTGACACGGGTGATCACCAGCATCCAGCCCACCTCGAAACCAATGAAGGGTCCGAAGGCCTCGCGGGCGTACAGATAACTGCCGCCGGCCTGATCGAAAAAGCTGGAGGCCTGTGCATAGCAGAGCACCAGCAGGCCCACCGCCACCCCGGCCAGCACCACGGCCCACAGGCTGGCCGGCCCCAGCAGGGCCGCGGCCGCCGCCGGCAGGAGGTAGATGCCACTGCCAATGACGTCATTGACGGACAGGCCGACCAGTTGCCAGCGCCCGACCGCCCGCAACATCGTGGGGGTGCTGGAAGCCGCGTCACCGGCGGCGGGAAGGGACAAATCGGGGGACGAGGAAATACGGCGGCTCTGGGTCAAGTTCGAATCCGTGGCGACGGGTGAAGAATGCATCCGTCCGTGGGCGATGCTGCGGGCGGCGGCCGCTCCGCTGGCCGCCGCTCTTGCGGTTGCGGGCGTTCCGGCTACCAGCGGTAATCAACCTTGCCGTACACGTAGGCGCCCAGGTAGCCGAAGGGCGAGCTGGACGGATACGGGAACACGCCATGGGTGTTGCTGCCGTCCGGCGTCCGCTTCGGATAGGTGTTGAACACGTTGTCGGCGCCGAGCGTGAAGGTCCATCGGTTCTGGTAGTAGTTGACCGCCAGGTCGAGCAGCCACTTGTGCGGGTAGACCGTGTCCAGGGTGTAGTCGGTGGAGCTGTAGCTGGTGAAGCGTCCGTAGCGGGTGAGCGTGCCGATGAAGCCCCAATGGCCCTTGTCGTAGCTGTTGGTCCAGATCACCTTGGAACGGGGCATCGAATCGGCCAGCAGACCCTTGATGGCGCTGCGGGTCAGGCGCTGGAAGCCGACATCCCCCAGAGCATCGAGCACGGCCGGGTTGGGACGGACGTTGTCGACCTCGTTCTTGTGGTAGGACATCGAAAGCGTGCTGCGCAGGCTGCCGCCGTCATCGAATGCCTTCTGGTAGCTGGACACCCAGCCGACGCCTTTCACGGTCACGTCACCGGCATTGGTGAAGTAGTTGAGGGCCACGAACTGCGGATGCTCGATGCCGTTGTCGGCCAGGTACTCCAGGACGCTCGGCTTGGTGAGCGAGATCGAGCTCGACAGGGCAATGCGGTTGCGCACCTTGATCTGGTAGACGTCCACGGTGGTGGTGAACGCGGACGTCGGGCTCCACACCATGCCGAAGGTATAGCTGCGCGATTTTTCGGGCTTCAGCGGCTCGCTGCCGAGCAGCTCGGCCAGCGGGTTGTCCACCGGCACGATACCGCGCAGGTAGATGCCCTCGGGCAGACCCGCCGAGTTGCCTTCGGGGAAGGAGGTTGAGCTGGTCTGCGAATAATGCTGCTGGCCCAGGCCCGGGGCACGGAACCCGGTGGAAACGGTGCCACGCAGCGCGAATTTCGGCGTGAAGTCGAAGCGGCCCGACACCGCGCCGGAAGTGGTGGTGCCGAAATCGGAATAATCTTCGTGGCGGGCGGCGATGGAGGTGCTCAGGCGCTCGGTGAGGTTGCCTTCCAGCTGCACGTACTCGGCCACGTCGTGACGGGACACGTCGATGGCATCCTGCGGCCCCCATCCCGCGAAGCCCTGGGCGCCGCCGGTTTCCGGCGAAGTGGTGCTGACGTAGTACGACGCCGGGTCGCCCGGTGTCACCTTGTAGGCCTGGCGCAGGTATTGCGCGCCGAAGGAAAGGGTCCAGTTGTCACCCAGGTTCTTGGAAATGTCGACGTCGAACGTGCTTTGCGATGCCGTCAGGATGCCGTCGTGCATGTTCCGCGGGCTGTAGCCGAAGTCGTCGTAGAAGGCGAAGTTGACGCTGTTCCAGGTGCCGTAGGAGACACGGTTGGCGCCGTAGTTGCCGCTGACGTCCCAGCGCCAGCCGCCTTCGGTCTCGCCGCGCACGCCGGCGACCAGCGACTTGTCGATGGACACGCCGTGCTCGTGGGGAAGGAAGCCGCTGCCGTCGGGAAACAGCTCGCCCATCAACGGGGACTTGGGTTCCGGGGTGTTGGTGCCGTAGCGGTAGAATGCGCGCGGCTCGCCGACACGCTTCCCCCAGTGGCCGAAGGCATAGAAGTGCACGGTCGGCGCAAGATCGTACTGCGTGTTCAGGAACACGTTGCCGTCCCGGAACGGCACCGCGCCGTAGCTGAATTTCTGGCCGAGATAGGTGAAGCCCGGCCGCTGGTCCACGCCGGCCCGGTTGGCCTCGTGCTGCACGCTGCGCTGCACGGACAGGCGCAGCCACCCCTTGTCCACGTTGAGCGGAATGCCGAGGTCGGCGGCCACGCGCCACTGGCGCCCGTCGCCCGCCGAGTACTTGCCGCCGGTGGCCTGCACGCTGCCGCCGCGGGCGCCGCTTTTGAGGATGATGTTGACCACGCCGGCCAGGGCGTCCGAACCGTACTGCGCCGAGGCGCCGTCACGCAGTACCTCGACGTGGTCGATGGCGGACATCGGAATCGTGTTCAGGTCCACGCCCTGCGAGCCCTGCCCCAGTTGGCCCAGGGTGGGAATCAACGCACCCGGATGCCAGCGCTGGCCGTTCACCAGCACCAGCACCTGGTCCGGCGCGAGGCCGCGCATCTGGAACGGGCGCTGGAAGGCGAACGTGTCCGAGGCGGCGGCCAGGGAAAAGTTCATCGACGGGATGGTGCGCTCCAGGGCCTGGGCCAGGTCGACCGTACCCGTCTGCTGCAGCACCTCGGCGGGAATCACGTCCACCGGAGTCAGCGAACTGCTCTCGGTGCGGTCGCCGGTGCGGGTGCCGGTGACGATCACCTGCGACAGGTCGGTGGCTTTTTCGTCCTGATTGCCGGCCTGCGCCGATCCGGCGTCCTGGGCCTGCGCCACCCCGGCCAGGGCCAGCGAGATCGACATGCCCAGCAAGGCAAGGCTGATCAGCTTCGGTTGCTTGTTCACGGTCACTCCCCTCCACGCCAGTAAAAACCTGCTGCGAATCCGGATGCCGCGCGACGTGCCCCTCCCGTATCCCCTGCCCGGCTTGCCGCGTGCCCTCATGACAAGACGCTACACCGGGGCGCGGGGGCATGCCACCTCCGCCGCGGGCACCCTGTCACGCAGTCATGCCCCGAGATAAGCACGGAGTCTCCCCGGGAACCAATGAAAAGATCGGCACGATGCATAACCGGTGGTTGTGCCCTGCACCGCCGGCCATGCGCCCCGCCCTGCCGGGCGTGCGGCCTCAGGTGACGCCCAGCCTGCGGGCCAGGCGGCGCACGATGTCCAGGAAACGCTGCTGCACGGCATCCAGGGGCTGGTCGTTGCGGTAGACCGCATGCAGCACGACTTCCAGCTTCAGCTTCAGGCGCCGTACCTGCACCGCATCCTCGGGGCCGCTCCGGGCCGTGAACGGGTCGACAAGCGCCAGCCCCTCACCCTTGGCCACCAGGGCATGCGCCAGCTGGTAGGTCTGTACGCGCACCGGCATGCGGGGCACCGGGTCCAGCTGCGCCAGGTGGTTGTGCAGCATGCTGCCCAGCGCGTCCTGCATGGCGATGCCGACCATCGGCTGCCCGGCCAGCTCCGACACCGGCAACGGACGGCGCAGTTCCTCCTGGGTCCACCAACCCGGCGGCGCGATGACCACCACCTGCCCCTGCCACAAGGCCTCGTGGCACAGGTTGCGGTGGTCCGGCGCCTGCAGGGTGAGGCCGATGTCCATGTCGCGCAGCACCAGCGACTTGCACATTTCCACGGAATGCTGGGTATAGAGCTCCGCCGACGTATCCGCGAACATGCCGCGCAATTCGGTGACGGCATCCGGCACCAGCAACTGTGCCAGCGCCGGGGTGCAGGTCACGCGCAGAGCGTAGACATCGGGGCGGCGCATGTTGCCGGTGAGGCGTTGCAGGTCGAGCAGTTCCTGCATGATGGTGTCCACGCGCCGACGCATCAGCAGGGTCTGCTGCGTGGGCTGCAGGCGCCCGCGCACGCGGCTGAAAAGCGGAAAACCCAGGTGCTGCTCGGCCTGCTGCAGGGCCTTGCTGGCCGCCGGCTGCGAAATGTTCAGCAATTCCGCGGCGCCGGTCAGGCTGCCGGTGGCAAGCACCGCGTGCAGCAGTTCGACGTAACGCAGGCGCATCGGTCCCACTCCTTGCTCATCGTCTGTGCACCCAGTCTACGCACCCGCCGGCGGTCTGTCTGCCCGTGGCGGCCACAACTCCCGGTTATGCATCGTGCCGATCTTTTCATTGGTGGCACCACCTTGCGCCTGACTATGCTTGGTTCCGCCGCCGCCCCCGGACACCTTGTCCGGCCGCCGGCGACGCGTGGCCCACGCCGTTTCACCATGGCCCACCGGATGGAGCTCCCATGTCGACCGCCGCCGCAACTCCCCACGCCCCGTGGAAACCACCCTACCTGCTGTACCTGGGCAAGGCCGCCGATGACCTCGCCATCAAGACGGCCCGGGGCATCGCGTACTGGCGACCCGAGTGGTGCGTGGGCCAGCTGCGCCATCCCGCTTGTGAGCAGACGCTGGAGCTTCCCGACATGGATGCGGCGCAGGCCCGGAACGCCGGTGCCGACACGATGGTGGTCGGCACGGCCAATGCCGGTGGCGTCATGGATGACGACATCGTGGCCGACGTCGTCACCGCGCTCGATGCCGGGCTCAACGTGGCGGCGGGGCTGCACCAGAAGCTGCGCGACCACCCGGACATTGTCGCGGCGGCGCGCCGCAACGGTCGCGTGCTGTTCGACGCGCGCGACTACCGCTGGCCCATCCCGGTCGGCACCGGACGTCCGCGCGCGGGTCGCCGCCTGCTGACGGTGGGCACCGACTGCTCGGTGGGCAAGATGTACACCACGCTGGCCATCGAGCGCAGCATGCGCGCACGCGGCCTGGCTGCCGACTTCCGCGCCACCGGCCAGACGGGAATCTTCGTGGCCAATGCCGGCATTCCCATCGACTCGGTGGTGGCGGACTTCATTTCCGGTGCCGCCGAAACCATCTCTCCGGCCCGCGACGACGGCGGCTGGGATCTCGTCGAAGGTCAGGGCTCGCTGTTCCATCCTTCCTACGCCGGGGTATCGCTGGGGCTGCTGCACGGCTCGCAGCCCGACGCCCTGGTACTGTGCCACGAGCCCACGCGACGCCACATGCGCGGGCTGCCGGACGCTCCCGTACCCAACCTGCGGGAATGCCTGGAGGCGAACCTTGCCGCCGCGCGCCTGACCAACCCGTCGGTACGCATGGCCGGCATCGCGCTCAATACCTCCAGGCTGACCCCGGCGGCCGCGCGCGACATGTGCCGGTGCATCAGCGACACGCTCGGCCTTCCCTGCCAGGACCCCGTCACCATGGGCGTCGAATCCATCGTGGACCACCTGCTCTCATGCTTCGCGAACTGAACGTCAGCCACAGCCGCCTGCCCCTGCGTGCACCCTTCCGCATCTCGCGCGGGACCCGGCTGGCCGCGGACGTCGTGACCGTCGAACTGCGCCAGGGCGAATTCGTCGGTCGCGGCGAGGCGGTGCCCTATGCACGCTACGGCGAATCGGTGGACTCCGTGACGGCCGACATCGAGACCTTGCGTCCGAATCTGCTTGCCGGCATGGGCCGCGACGAACTGCAGGTGTGCATGAATCCGGGCGCGGCCCGCAACGCGCTGGACACCGCCCTGTGGGACCTGGAATCCCGCCTCGCCTCGGTACCGGTCCGGATCCGCCTGGCGCGCCCCGAGATTTTGCCCATGGCCACTGCCCTCACCGTCGGCATCGACACGCCCGTACGCATGGGCGAGGCGGCTGCCCGGCTTGCCGGCAAGCCCCTGATAAAGGTCAAGCTGGATGCCGAGGACCCCGCCACCCGCCTCGCCGCGGTGCGCCGCGCCGCTCCCGCGGCGAAGCTCATCGTGGACCCCAACGAGAGCTGGAACATCGAACTTCTGCATGCCATGCAGCCCGTGCTCGAACGTCATGCCGTCAGCCTGCTGGAGCAGCCGCTGCCGGCCGACGCCGACGAGGCCCTGGCGGGTTTCGAGAGCAGCATTCCGGTGTGCGCCGACGAGGCCTGCCACACCACGCGCGACCTGCCCCGGCTGCGCGGCCGCTACCAGGCCGTCAACATCAAGCTGGACAAGACCGGCGGCCTGACCGAAGCATGGCGGCTGCTGCACGCCGCGCGCGACATGGGCTTCCAGATCATGGTCGGCTGCATGGTGTGTTCCTCGCTGGGCATCGCCCCCGCGCTGGAGGTGGCGCGCGAGGCGGCTTTCGTCGACCTGGACGGACCGCTCTGGCTGCGCGACGACCATGCCGGGGGCATCCGCCTTCACGACGGCCTGCTGCAACCGCCGGCGCACGGTTTCTGGGGCGGATGAAGCGGAACCCGGCCGCCATGGCCGGGCCACAACCTGCGGCTATGCATGGCCCGCATTTTTTCATTGGTGGCTGGCGGCATCATGCCGCTATGCTCAAGGCTTCGACTGGAGGGTAAACATGTACGAGAAAAGCCTGTCCCGGCCCCGCGCGGACAAGATGCAGCCGTCCATTCCGTCCCGTGGCCATGGCGGGTGGTATCGCACCGCGCTGGCCACGGCACTGGCGGCGTCGCTCGCCACCTTCGGCCTCGCCGCCTGCAGCGGCGGCACGCCACCTTCCGCCGACACCGCCACGGCAGGCAGCCCGTCCGTGCCGGCACCCGCGGCCACGGTCGACAGCACTTCCGACCATGCGATCTTCGCGCACGTCCCGGCCGACACCCGTGCGGCGCTGGAAAAGGCCAAACCCGTCACTGCCGAGCACGCCATGGTGGTGTCGGCACAGCACCTGGCCACGCAGGCCGGGCTGGAAATTCTCAAGCAGGGCGGCAACGCCATCGACGCGGCCGTGGCGGTGGGCTATGCCGAGGCCGTGACCCACCCGTGCTGCGGCAACATCGGCGGCGGCGGATTCATGACCATCCACCTGGCCAACGGCGAGAACCTGTTCCTGAATTTCCGCGAGAAGGCGCCAGGCAAGGCCACGCCGACCATGTTCCAGGACGAGAACGGCGAAGTCATCGAAGGTTCCAGCACCGGCACCTACCTCGGTGTCGGCGTGCCCGGCACGGTGATGGGGCTCAATACGGCGCTGGAAAAGTACGGCACCATGCCGCTGGAGAAAGTCATCGCGCCGGCCATCAAGCTGGCCCGCGAGGGCTACGTGCTGAAGCAGGGCGACGTCGACATCCTGGACGGCAGCGTCAAGGAATTTGCCAAGTACCCCAACGTGGCCGCCATCTTCCTCAACGACGGCAAGCCCTGGAAGGCCGGTGAGAAGCTGGTGCAGGCCGACCTGGCCAACACCCTGGAAACCATCGCCAAGGGCGGCACCGACGCCTTCTACAAAGGCCCCATCGCCAAGGCGGTGGTCAAGGCCAGCGACGCCAACGGCGGCATCTTCACGCTGGACGACTTCGCCAACTACAACGTGACATGGGAAAAACCCATCCACTGCGAATACCGCGGCTACGACATCATCTCCGCGCCACCGCCGAGTTCCGGCGGCACCACGTTGTGCATGATCTTCAACATCATGAAACCATGGCCGCTGGCGGACTGGGGCTACGGCTCGGCCGATGCCATCCACCACATCGCCGAAGCCGAGCGCCGTGCTTTCGCCGACCGCAACACCTATCTCGGCGACCCGGCGTTCGTGGACAACCCCCTCGACAAGCTGCTCTCGCCCGAGCATGCCGACGAGCGGCGCGCCACGGTCAAACCCGACAAGGCCACGCCATCGGCGGAGATCAAGAGCTTCCTGGCCGCCGACGAGGGTGACCACACCACGCACTACTCCGTGGTCGACAAGGACGGCAACGCCGTGGCCGTCACCTACACCATCAACTACCTGTTCGGCATCAAGCAGATCGCCGGCGACACCGGCTTCTTCCTCAACAACGAGATGGACGACTTCACCGCCAAGCCCGGCGTGGCCAACGGCGCCGGTCTGGTCCAGGGCGAAGCCAACAAGGTGGAGCCGGGCAAGCGGCCGCTGAGCTCGATGACGCCGACCATCGTGATGAAGGACGGCAAGCCGTTCATGCTCACCGGCAGCCCCGGCAGTGCCACCATCATTTCCACCACCATGGAGAGCATCGTCAACGTGCTCGACTTCGGCATGAACCTGCAGCAGTCCATCAACGCGCCGCGCCAGCACCAGCAATGGTATCCGGAGGTGGTCTACGTCGAGGACGGCCTGATGACGCCCGAGACGCGCCAGAAGCTGGAAGCGATGGGCCACAAGTTCAAGCGGCGCAGCTCCATCGGTGCCGACGAGGCCATTCTCATCAACCCCGAAACCGGCTTGCTGGAAGGCGCCAACGACCGCCGCCGCCCGGCCGGCCTGGCTGCCGGCTACTGACGGCACGCCCCATGCTTCCGGCCGCCCCGTCCTCCGACCGGGCGGCCGGTCCATGTCCAGCCATGACTTCATCCTCCGCTTCCGCCTCCCGTGTCGATGCCGTCACCCACCTCGACGGCGTCGACCTCGCCAGCCTGGCGAAACGCCACGGCACCCCCCTGTACGCCTATTCGGCCAGCGCCCTCCGGCATCGCATCGACACGCTCCGCAGTGCCCTGCACGGCCTCGACACCCTGGTGTGCTATGCCGCCAAGGCCAACACCAACGGTGCCATCCTGCAGATGATCGGCGCCGCCGGCCTCGGCGCCGACATCGTGTCGGCGGGTGAACTGGAGCGTTGCCTGCGCGCCGGCATCCCGGCGGCGCGCATCGTGTTCTCCGGCGTCGGCAAGCAGGCCGACGAGATCGACCGCGCCCTCGACTGCGGCATCGCCCGCTTCAACGTCGAGTCGCGCGACGAGCTGGACCTGCTGCAACAGCGCGCGCATCTGAAGGGCGCCGTCGCGCACGCCTCGGTGCGGATCAATCCCGACATCGACGCCCTCACCCATGCCAAGATCTCCACCGGCAAGGCGGAGAACAAGTTCGGTGTCGGCATCGACGAAGCCCGGCGCTGGTTCGCGCAAGCCGGCCACCTGCAGCACGTGCAACTGGACGGTCTGCACATGCACATCGGCTCGCAGATGCTCAACCTGGCGCCGGTCCGCGCGGCTCTGCAGCGCATTGCCGCCCTGTGGCGCGAGCTCGAGTCGAGCGGCCACGCCATCGGCTGCATCGACGTGGGCGGCGGACTCGGCGTGCCCTATCGTGCCGGCCACGACCATCCCGTCGACGTCGACGACTACGCCGATGCCATCCGTACGGCACTGGGGGCATTCCCCGGCCGCATCGTGCTCGAACCCGGGCGCTGGCTGGTCGCCGAAGCGGGTCTGCTTCTCACCCGCGTCGTCCGCGTCAAGCAGGGTGAGCAGCGCCGTTTCCTGGTGCTGGACGCGGCCATGACCGAACTGCTGCGTCCCAGCCTGTACGACGCCTGGCACGATATCGTGCCGGTCACCGCCGAGCCACGCCCCGCACAGGTCTACGACGTGGTCGGTCCGGTCTGCGAAACCGGCGACACCTTCGCCACCGCACGCGGCATGCCCGAGTGCCGCAGCGGCGACCTCGTCGCCATCCGCGGCGCGGGCGCCTACGGCGCCTCGATGGCATCGACCTACAACTCGCGCCCGCTGGCCGCCGAGGTACTGCTCGACCAGGGCCGCTACGCCGTCATCCGGCAACGGCAAACGCTGGAGGCCATGCTTGCCGACGAATGCGCGGTGCCACAATGGGAAGCGCCGTGACCTTCGCGGCAGCGCGGCCCGCCCGCACCAGCCGCCCCGATGGAGGAACCTGTCCGTGGACAAACGCATCCTGAGCTGTCTGCTTGCAACCCTTCTGCCCCTGGCGGCCTTTGCCGCCGCAACGCAGGCGCCTCCCGACATCTCCCCGGCCACCACCATGGCACAGGCCGGCATGGTCGATATCCGCAGCCTGGTGCCGGACATGGCCGAGGACATCAAGTACGCCGGCGACGACAACTTCACCGGCGCGCCGGTGCCCGGCTACCGGGCAGCCAAGTGCTTTCTGCTGAAACCCGCTGCCCGGGCCCTGGCCCGCGTCGAAAAAACCCTGCGCAAGGACCACATGCGCCTGAAGATATGGGACTGCTACCGCCCCGCCCGCGCCGTGGCCGCCTTCATGCGCTGGGCACGCAACGACGACGTCAGCACCAGGGCCGGGCATTTCCCCCGCGTCGACAAGAGCCAGCTGGTCGGCGAATACATCGCCGCCACCTCCAACCACACCCGCGGCGCGACGGTGGACCTTACCCTGATGCAGTGCGACCGGCACGGCACGCACTGCCGCGAGCTGGACATGGGCACGCCTTTCGACATGTTCGATCCGCTGGCCCATACCGACTCGGACCGTGCCACCGCCATCCAGCATGCCAACCGCCACCGCCTCCTTGATGCCATGGCCGCCCAGGGCTTCGAAAACTACCCCAACGAATGGTGGCACTACACACTGGTCATGCACCCGCAACCGGAAACGCTGTACGACGTGCCGGTGCAGTAGGCATCGGCGGCCGGCCGCCCCGCCCGCTGACTCAGGCCCCGGCCACCCCGGCTTCGCGCAGGCGCCGTCGCAGGCCATCCAGTTTGTCCCCGTACAGGGCGCTGCGCGCGGTGTCGCGACGCAGGGGCTGCCGCACCTGTGCCGCGCTGGGAAGGCTCAGCACGCTGCGCCGGGTCTCGTGGAACGCCAGGCAGGCGGGATCAAACGCCAGGCCGCAGAAATCCAGCATGCGCCGGATCACGGCTTCCGGCTCCGCCACCAGGGTTTCGTACGCGAGATCGAACACGCGCCCGGGATACTTTTCCAGCCAGAAGCGCGTGAGATGGAAAAAGTCGGCGCAATAACCGGCCATTTCGTCGAGATCGCAGGCAAAGCCGCTCGCCTCGCTGAAACACTGGCGGAAGCAGCCCAGGCAGGTCTCCACCGGATCGCGCCGCACGATGACCACGCGCGCCGCCGGCAGCATGGCCAGCGCCGCGCCCACCGAATACCAGTTCACGAGGCTCTTGTCGGTGAAGCGCGGACGCGATGCACGCCAGCGCGCCGTCCGTTCGAGGTACTCGGCGCCCATGCGTTGCCAGTCCGCCTCCGTGGCCTGCGGCACCCAGAGCGGAAACGCCGAAGCCCGGCGCCGCGTTTCGGCGTCGATGACCTCACGCAGGTCCCTGATCTCGTTGGCGCCTTCCACTTCCGGATGCGAAGCGAGAATCTGCTCGACCAGGGTGGAACCGGAGCGCGGTATGCTGACGATGAAGATGACCTCGCGCCCCCGCTGGACGTCCGGTGGCGGCGGCATGTCCTCGAACACCTGCCGGATCGCCTCGACCCGCCGGTGCTCGCCTTCGGCGTCCCAGGTCACCCGCCGGCGTCGGGAAGCGTTGGCGGCCCGGAACATTTCGAACGCCCGGGCATGCTCGCCCCGGCTCTCCAGCGCCTTGGCGAAGGCGAAGCCGAGCAGCTCGCGGTCCCGCACCGGCAGGCCGTCGCGCGCCAGGGCCTGTTCGAGGCAAGCCGCGTCGCCGGCATCGAAACGGACCGTGTTGAGGTTCGACAGCCCGAACCACGCCTCGGCATGGAAACGGTCCCGCCGCAGCACCTCACGGAACCCGGCCACCGCCGCGTCGACCTGCCCCAGATTGGCCAGCGCGCGCGCCAGCGACAGGCGCGCGGGCAGGTGCGCGGGATCGAGTTCGAGCGTGCGACGCAGGGCCTCGACGGCCTCCGCGGTGTGCGCTTCCCGCCCGACCGCCTCGCCCAGGTTGAACCACGCCAGGACCGAGGTCGGCGCCAGCCGGCAGGCCTCACGCATGTACCGGATGGCTTCTTCAACCCGGCCCTGCTCGTACAGGGCGATGCCCAGTCCGACATGCAGGTCGGCATCCTCCGGCCATGCCGGCAGCACGCGCTGGAAGCAATCGGCGGCTTTGGCATGATGGCCGAGCCGCTGCGCCACCATGCCCATCATGCGCAGCGCCTCCGGGTGCTCGGGCGCCAGTGCCAGCGCATTGGCGAGCGACTGCCCGGCTTCCTCGAACCGGCGCTGCCGCCACTGCTCCCGTGCCCGCGTCATCATGCGGGTGGCCAGTGGCGAAAGACGCGCCGGTGCCGGGCCGCTGGAACGCATGGACTCGCTGTCAACCGTCATACCGTCAACTCACCCGCGACATTCGGAACCACAGGCTACCCCGCCCGCGCGTACCCCGCAAAAAAAAACGCCGGGCAAGGGGGACCCGGCGCTGGAGAGGATTCACGCGGCAGTCAAAAGTCATAGCTCACCGAGAAACGGGCATAACGCGGCGCCTGGGTATTGTTGGGCCGCCCGTAATCGGGGTTGGGGTTCTCGGTGGACATGTAGAAGTTGTTGATGAACGTCGGCTTCTGGTTGTTGAAGACGTTGAACACCTCGACCTCGAAGCGCAGCTTGTGGTCGGCCCACGCCGGTTTGTAGGACACGTTCATGTCGAGCTGACGGGTCCATGGCAGACGGCCCAGCGAACCCGGCGGCACGGGCTTTCCGCCGCACCAGTAGAACGTGCTGGAACCGTGCAGCTTGATTTCGTCGGGACCGTAATAGCCGCGGCACAGGCGCGGCGTGCCCGAGGCGATGTACCAGTTGGCACCGACCATCCATTCGGGCGTGACGGCGTAGGCGCCGTGCACCTTGAGCTGGTGCCGACGGTCGTTCGGCAGCACGCCCGAGGAGAACTCCATCCTTTCGGGGAAGTCCCACGCCGTGGTCAGCGACTCGTACGAGCCGCTCTGCTGGGAATAGGTGCTGACGGGACCTTCCGTATTGCCCCACGTCTTGGAAAACACGTAATCGACCCTGGCGAACCATTTGCCGTCCCACACGTGCTCCAGCGACAGGTCGAGCGAATAATGACGCCGGGTCGGCCCCTTCGGGAAGCCGATGTCCGCGGCCGTCATCGTGACCGGAACCAGGCCGCCATCCGGGGACTTCATCCAGATCTCGTTGGTTTCCCCGGGGTTGATCAGCAGCAGGCTCGCCGCATAGTTGCTGCAGTCCTGCGAGGTCATCCAGTCGTAGCCCTGCGCGCGGCCGATGGCGCACATCAGCTGGGTGTCGCCGAAATCGTCGATGATGCGGCTCATCCTGTCATAGGTGCCGGTGACGCCGAACACCCACTCCGAGCCCAGCATGCGGAACTCCTGCTGCATGCCCAGCACGAAGGAATCCGAATACTCGGCCTCGATGTTGCGGGCCGCCGAAACCCTGGGGTCCTTGGGCTGGCCGTACTCGCTGTTGATCGACACGCCCGTGGACGGGTTTTGCGGCAGGGGCTCGAAACCGATCGGCTCGCCGGTCTCCGGGTCGATGCCGGTATAGGTTCCGTACTGCCCCATCGCCACCACCGGCGAGGCGATCCACCGCGCCGTGGTCAGCGGAAGCGCCAGATAGTAGCGGCCCGCGTTGCCGAACACCTTCAGGGAAGAGTCGCCGTGCACGTCCCAGCTGAAGCCGATGCGGGGCGCCCATTGCGGCTTGGTCTACCGGATGTAGGGCACGCCGTTGGAGTTGTAGTTGGTGAACTGGTCGTTGCGCAATCCCAGGTTCAGGAGGAACCGTGGCGTCACCTGCCAGCTGTCCATGATGTACTGCGCGCGTTGCGCCACCTTCACCGAGGCCGTCGCCTCCGAAACCCGTTTCGCCACGTAGTAGCAGTGCACCTTGCCGTCGGCGCCGGTATGACAGGCGTCCTGCGGGGCCGGAGCGACATAGGGCGGGCTGTTCGGGCTCACGCCGAACAGCGGCTTGCCCGGGTCGCCCACGCCGTAGCTCCAGTAGTACCCCGGACCGGTGGTCACGTAGCCGTCGTCGATGTCCCAGGAGTTGATGTTGTCGATGCCCACGCGCAGGTCGTGGTTGCCCAGCCGGTAGTCCAGGTCCAGGCGGTAGCTCATCACGTTGACGCGCTGGTTCGGGTTGCTCCGCGTCGTGGATGTCTGCGAGTTCTGGACACCGCCGGGCGGCACGAAGGCCGGATTCTGCATGGACACGCCGCCGATGTGCGGCAGCTCGGGATCGTAGCCGGGATAGGCCGGCTGCATTTCGAAGTACCGGCCGTGGGTCTTGCCGAATACCGCGCTGAGGGTCAGGTCGTCGGTGATGTAGGAGGTGTAGTTCGCCACCCACATCTTGAATTTGCGCTTGCTGGTCTGGGCGAAATGGGAAAAGGCACCGGTCTGGAAGGTGCCGTAGTCGAAGTCGTAGACGGACTGGCGCGAATTCCGCGACGTCTGCAGCCCGGTCACGGTGAGAATGTTGCGGTCGTTGATGTTCCAGTCCAGCTTGGCGTAGATCTTGGGCCGCCGCGTGTCGTAGTTGTACTGGAAGGGGTCGTAGACCGAGCCCACGGAGGAACCGGTGGACTTGTACTGCTCCGCGGCCAGGAAGAAGAACAGCCTGTCCTTCACCAGCGGTCCGCTGAGGTGCACGTCGTAGATGCGTGTCTGTCCGTGGTCGCCGCGCTGGTAGTGCTGGATGTCTCCCGGGCGCTGGCCCGGCTGCGTCGACAGCGGATTGACGTAGTAGTAGTTGCGCGTGCTGGCGGTCCAGCTCGACGGCGACATCTGCATGCGGGCGCCGAAATGCCACTCGTTGCTGCCGCTCTTGCCGATCTGGTTGATCACGCCGCCGATGGAACGGCCGTACCGGGCGCCGTAGCCGCTGACATAGGTCTGCTGCTGGGCGATCACGCCGTAGGGCAGTTCCAGGCCGCCCTGCGCGTAAAGCGCGTCGGACACGTTCATGCCGTCGATGTAGTACGCGTTTTCAGCCGTGGAGGCGCCCCCGAACACGTTCACCCCCGTGCCCAGCGGCCCCGCGTTCAACTGGGGCGAGCCCATGTTCACGCCCGGCGCCAGCATCGCGATGTCCGATGCCGCGCGCCCCAGCGGCAGCCGCTCCAGCTGCTCGGCCGTGGTCGTGGTGACCTGGTTGGTGGTGGTCACGTCGATGGGCGGCAAGGCGCTGGCCGACACGTTGACGGCACTGAGCTTCACGGCATTCTCGCCCTCCTGCGCCGTCGCGGTGAAGTTCACCTGCACCGCGCCCGCGGCCACCGGGCTGACGCCGCGGCGGCTGTCGACCACTTCTCCGTCACGCAGCAGCGAAACCGTGTAGGTACCCACCGGCAGGGTGATCGTATACCGGCCCGAGGCGGCAACCGGGATGGTGCGGTCGTACCCCGCACCGCCGGTCACGCGGATGCTCTCGCCGGAAGCGGCGGGAACCGTGCCGTAGATGGTGCCGTTGGTGGCCTGGCCCCAGGCCGTGCCGGAAAGGCCGAGCGCGATCGCCGAACTGATGGCCAAGGCCAGCGACCTGCGCTGGAAAACCGGCCCCTCGACCGGACCACGAAGCAACTTGCGCAGCGACTTTCGCCTCATGACGAATCCACCTCCCGATGCCAATCACCCCCGTCGGTCATCCGGAACGGCACGGCGAGCCGCGTCGCCCCGGCGCTGTCTTTCAACCTAAACCACCGCCACGCGCGCATGCCAATGAAAAAACCGCCAGCATGCATAGCCGCAGTTTATGGGACGACAGGATGTCGGAAGACGGAAAACCCGGCAGCCCTCCGGTGGCCACCGGATCCCCGGCCGGGAAACCGCCGCAAGCGGGTGGCGTCAGGCGGTCGTCCGGCTTTCCGGATGGCGCACTTCACCGTGGCCGCGCAGCACGAAGCGCTCGATGGTGAGGGCATCGGCGCCCATGGGGCCGTACGAATGCAGGCGGGTGGTGGAGATGCCGATCTCGGCACCCAGGCCCAGTTCACCGCCGTCGCTGAAGCGCGAAGAGGTGTTGACCATGACCACCGCCGAGCGCAAGGCGTTGACGAAGCGGTTGGCCGTGGTCTCGTCCGCCGTGGCGATGACCTCGGTATGGTCGGAGCCGTGGCGGCGGATGTGGTCAATGGCCGCGTCCAGGTCGTCGACCACGCGCACGGCCAGCTTCAGGGCCAGAAATTCGGTGTCGTAGTCGTCCTCGGTGGCCGCGGCCATGTCCGGTACCAGGGCGCGCGAACGTTCATCGCCCAGCAGCTCCACGCCACGCTCGCGCAGTGCCGTGGCCACGCGCGGCAGGAAGGCCTCCGCGACATCCGCGTGCACCAGCAAATTCTCGATGGCATTGCAGGCGGCCGGGCGCGTGCACTTGCCGTCGATGGCCAGGTCCACCGCCTGGTCGAGGTCCGCGGCCTTGTCCACGTACAGGTGGCACACGCCCTTGTAGTGCTTGATGACCGGTACCCGTGCATGCTCGGTGACGAAGCGGATCAGGCCCTCGCCACCGCGCGGGATGATGAGGTCGACGATGTCCGACAGTTGCATCAGTTCCAGCATGGCGTCACGGCTCAGGTCCTCCATCAACACCACGGCCTGCTCGGGCAGACCGGCTTCCGCCAGGGCCTTGTGCAGGCAGGCGGCAATGGCCTTGTTGGAACGGATGGCCTTGGAGCCGCCGCGCAGGATGACGCCGTTGCCGGCCTTCAGGCACAGCGCGGCGGCATCGGCGGTGACGTTGGGGCGCGCCTCGTAGATCATCGACACCACGCCCAGCGGCACGCGCACGTGCTCGATGGTGAACCCCTTGTCGGAGGTTTCGCTTCGCGTGACCTGCCCCACCGGATCCGGCAGGCTGGCCACGAAGCGCAGTGCGTCGGCCACGCCTTTCAGGCGCTTTTCGTCCAGCGCCAGGCGGTCCAGAAACGCATCGTCGGTGCCGGCCTCGCGCGCGGCCTTCATGTCTTCGGCATTGGCGGCAAGCACTTGGTCGGCCCCGGCTTCCAGGGCATCGGCCATGGCCTCCAGCAGGGTATTCTTTTCGTCGGTGCCGAGCCCGGCCACCGCAACGGCGGCCTGCTTGCACTTCAGCGCGATGTCGCGCACGGAATCAGTCATGGGAATGGGCTCCTTCGTTGGCGGGGGGCTGGGTGTCGGCCACGGTGACCATGTCGTCGCGGTGGATCACGGTGCCGCCGTAGCTGTAGCCGAGGCACTCCTCGATCTGGCCGCTGTGGCACCCCTGGATGAGGTTGATTTCGGCCGCACCGTACTGGACGATGCCGCGCGCGATACTGAGTGAATCATCGGCGTTGACGATCTCGACCATGTCGCCGCGCTGGAACTCGCCCTCCACCCCGACGATGCCGGTGGGCAGCAGCGAGGCGCCTCCATTGCACAAGGCGCTTGCCGCACCGGCGTCCACACGGATGCAACCGGGCACGGCCGGCGTGTGGCGCAACCAGTACTTGCGCGCCTGCAGCTTGGAATGCGTGCTGCGCAGGCGCGTGCCACGGACCCTGCCGTGCGACAGAAGGCGCGCGATGTCGGCGTCGCGGCCGTTGAACAGGATGGTGTCGATACCCGCGGCGGCGGCTTTCCTCGCCGCCTCCAGCTTGGTGCGCATGCCGCCGGTGCCGTGGCTGCTGCCGGCGCCCGAGGCGGCGGCCAGGATCTCGGGGGTCAGCTCCACCACCTCGTCGATGGGCACGGCATCGGGGTTGCTGCGCGGGTTGGCCGAGTAGAGGCCGTCGATGTCGGTGGCGATCAGCAGCAGGTCGGCATCGACCAGGCCGGCCACGATGGCGGCCAGGTTGTCGTTGTCGCCCAGGGTCAGCTCGTCCACGGCGACGGTGTCGTTCTCGTTGACCACGGGCAGCACGCCGTGACCCAGCAGCTCCTGGATGGTGGCACGCGCATTCAAATAGCGGCGCCGGTCACGCATGTCGTCGTGGGTCAGCAGCACCTGCGCCAGCGGGCGGTCGAAAAGGCGCTGCCACAGGGCAATGGTCTGGGTCTGGCCCAGTGCCGCCATGGCCTGGCGCTGGGCATGGCTGGCGTCGATGTCCGCATGCTGGGTCAACAGCATGCGTCCGGCGGTGACGGCGCCGGAGGACACCAGGATGACCTCGCGTCCCTCGGCCTGGCTGGAAGCGATGAACTGCGCCAGTCCCAGCACGTTCTGCGTGCTCAGTTCGCCGTGTTCCCCCGCCAGCAGGCTGCTGCCGACCTTCAATACGGCACGTTGCCATGCCGGTACGTCCTGTTCACTGAAACTGCGTGTGCTGGTCATGCCTCTCCTGACGTGCTCTTGTGCGTATCCTTCAAGGCCTTGAGGCGGGCAGCGAGAATTTCAACCCCCGGCCGCCCGGCGCCGCCCGGCGACACGCGCGCATCCAGGCTCTGCCGCGGAGTGCGTCCCTCGCCGGCGGAGGCCGCCGTTTCGGCGGCCGCGCGGTAGGCGTCGCGGAACGGCACCCCCGCCGCGGCCTGCTCGATGGCCACATCCGTGGCGTACATGGCCGGCTCGATGGCGGCCCGCATGGCATCTTCGTTCCAGCGCATGCCGCGCAGCAGGTCCGGCAGCAGCTGCAGGGCCGGCAGCCCCTGCGAGAATCCGTGCCACAACGACCCCTTGCTGGGCTGGAGATCGCGCTGGTAGCCCGACGGCAACGACAGCAACTGCTCGATCTCCACTCGCGCGGCGGCCACCGGGGCATAGCTGGCGCGCATCAGCTCCACCACGTCCGGGTTGCGCTTGTTGGGCATGATGGAACTGCCGGTGGTGTACTCGCCGGGCAGGTGCACGAAACCGAATTCGCCGGTGGTGAACAGCGACAGGTCCCAAGCCAGCCGGCGCAGGTCCAGCAAGGCCGAGGCCAGCGCGTCCAGCGCCGCCAACTCGAACTTGCCACGCGAAAGCTGCGCGTAGACGGGACTGACCTGCATGCGCGCGAAGCCCAGTGCCCGGGTGGTGTAGTCGCGGTCCAGCGGCAGGTTGACGCCGTAGCCGGCCGCCGTGCCCAGGGGATTGGCGTCGATCCAGGCCCGCGTGTCGCGTGCGCGCCGCGCGTTGTCGATGAAGCCCTCGGCAAAGCCGGCGAACCACATGGCGGTGGACGACACCACGGCGCGCTGCAGGTGAGTGTAGCCCGGCATCGGCAGTTGCTCGGATTGCGCCCGCTGCAGACATGCTTCGGCGATATCGATGCAGGTGTCGGCCAACTCGGCGAGGCGCTCCTTCAGCCACAGGCGCATCGCCACCAGCACCTGGTCGTTGCGACTGCGCCCCGTGTGCACGCGCCGGCCGGTGTCACCGAGGCGCTCGGCAAGGCGCGCCTCGATGGCTGAATGCATGTCCTCGAAACGTTCGTCGAGGATGAAATCGCCATTGCGAAAATCCTCGGCCAGGGCCTCCAGCTCGTGCAGCAGGGCGTCCTTTTCAGCGTCATCGACCACGCCGATGCGTGCCAGCCCCTCGACGTGCGCCTTGCTGGCGGCAATGTCGTACAGGAAGAATTCGCGGTCGAGCACGACGTCGTTGCCGGCGGTGAAGCGCATGATGCGTTCGTCGATACGGGTGTCTTTTTTCTGCCACAGCGGCTGGGTCATGAGGTTGCCTCGAACATGGGTGGGAGTTGAAACGGGGATCACGGACCGGGAAGCGGGAGCGACATGCCGAAGCTTGCCGCAGGCAGTCGAACATGCACCCACGCTACCCGTCCGCGCCGCCCTGCTCCACGGGAATCGCCATGAATTCGTCCACGCCGATCGCCCGGTTGATGTTCTGCATCGCCTGCGTCGCCGCCCCCTTCAACAAGTTGTCCAGGGTGGCCACGACAACCAGGCGGCGACCGTCGGTGGACAGGGTGAAACCACCGATCTCGGCATGGTGGCGACAGGCCACCTGGCTGACCCAGGGCGCGCGCTCGTCCAGGATGCTCACCAGCGGCTCGCTGTCGTAGGCGGCATGGAAGCGCTGCACCACGTCGTCGCGGGTGAGGCGGCGCGACAGATACAGGTTGACGGTGACGGTCAGGCCGCGGAAATGCGGCGCCACGTGCGGCATGAATTCCACCGGCATGCCCAGCTGGAAGGCGGCCTCACGCTCGTGGCCGTGACCGGTCAGCGCGTAAGGCATGATGTTGTCGCGCAGTTTCCCGGGGTCGTTCTTTTCCGAAGGCGTGGTGCCGGCGCCGGAATAGCCCGACACGCCGAAGCACACCGGCGGCGCGGCCAGCAGGCCCTTCAGCGGTTTTACCGCCAGCTGGATGGCGGTGGCGTAACAACCCGGGTTGCTGATGCGCTTCTCGCCACGCCAGCGCTCCCGGGTCAACTCGGGCAGGCCGTAGTACCACTGCGGATCGAAACGATGGTCGGCGGACAGGTCCAGCAGCAGCGTATCCGGTTTGGCCGCCTCGATGGCGGCCACGAACGGCGCGGACTTGTCGTTGGGCAACGCCAGGATGACCACGTCGGCCTGCTTGGCGGCCACGGCCTGCGCATCCAGTTTTTCATAGCGCAGGTCGCCGGCATAGGTGTCGTTGTGGCCGGCCACACGCTGGCCGTCCAGCTCGCGCGAAGACACGAAGGCCAGTGCCAGCGCCGGGTGCCCAGCGATCATGCGGATCAGTTCGGCTCCGGTGTGGCCGCGTGCACCCACGATGCCGATGGTCTTCTTGTCGTTCATGTCGTTTCGTTCCGTTCCAGTTCCACGGCCAGGGAGTGCTCCACGGCCGGCCATTCCGAGTCGATGATGGAGAACACCACGGTGTCGCGGCGGCTGCCATCGGGAAGGATGCGGTGGTTGCGCAGCACGCCCTCCTGTTTCGCGCCCAGCCGCTCGATGGCGGCACGGCTGCGGCGGTTGAGCCAGTGCGTGCAGAACTCGACGCGGATGCACCCCAGCGACTCGAAGGCGTGCCGCAGCAGCAGCTGTTTGCATTCGGTATTGACGGCGCTGCGCTGCACGCTGCGCGCGTACCAGGTGAAGCCGATTTCCACGCGCCGGTCGGCAGCGCTGGCGCGGCAGTAACGCGTGGACCCGACGACGTTTCCCGCCCCCTTCAGGCGCACCGCGAAAGGCAGCGCCGTGCCTTCCGTGCGCATCGCCAGCGCCCTGTCCACGTAGTCCGACATGGCCTCCGGCTCCGGTACGCCGGCATACCAGAGCCGCCACAATTCGCCGTCCGCGGCGGCACGACGCAACGGCTCCACGTGCTCGCGCGTCAACGGTTCCAGCAGCACATGGCGCCCTTCCAGGGTCACCGGCGTGATATAGGCACTCATGGTGTTCGCTCGCTCAGGGTGGGTTTGTGGTGCATGCAAAAGTCGACGCACCGGGCGATGAGGCTGAAATCACCGTCCAGGCCATACCAGTATGCCTTCCAGCGCGCGTGCTTGATCGCCCCGTCGCACTCGGTGTCGTAGAACGGGTTGACGGGGTTGTCCAGGCGCGAGCGCCAGAACAGCTGCGGGTGGTCGGCACGCATGGCCTGCCACACCGCACGCCCCAGACCTTCGCCCTGGGCATCGGCCAGCACGGCGAACTTGTCGAGATAGGCCAGACCGCCCTCGTCGGTGATGACCATGGCGGCGCGGTAGTTCTCGCTCACGTAGACGCTGCGCGGCGACACGCGCTCGAAATAATCCCCGACCAGGCGGCGGCCGAAACTGGATTCGACCAGACCGCGCAGACGCGCACGGTCGATGCCGTCCCATCCGGCATGACGATGCACCTTTTCGCCCTTGCGCACCAGGGTGCCCGAGCCCTTGTGCGTGAACAGCTCGCGCGCCAGCTGCGAGGGCCGCGTGATCGACACCGACGAGGACAGCGGCAGATCATCCAGCAGGGCCGCGATCTGCTCCAGCTTCAGGCGCATCCCGCCATGCACCCAGGGCTGCGCCATGAGGGGGGCGTACTCGGTGCTGAGGTTGATCGAGTCGATGATGTGGCCGTCGGCATCCAGCAAACCGCCGGTACCGGTGAGGAACACGATCTTGTACGGCTCCAGCACCCGCACCAGGGCATTGGCGGCATAGTCGGCATTGATGTTGAGGATCTGCCCGTCCAGCGTCTCGCCAAGGCTGGCGATGACCGGAATGGAGGACAGCCGCAGACTGGCCTCGATGGGCGTCAGATCCACGTCATCGACCTTGCCCACCAGACCGCAGGTTTCGCGGTCCAGATAGCTGGCGTTGAACACGCCCGTGAGCACCGAGGTGGCGCGCGTGTCCATCGCGTGCAGGGCTTCGACCAGCTTCAGGTTCTGCTGGTGGAAGACGCGCCGCACGATGCCCAGCGCTTCCGGACCGGTGACGCGCAGGCCGTCCACGGTACGTCGCTCGATGCCGGCCTCGGCCAGCGCCTCGTCCAGCTGCGGACCCGCACCATGCACCACCACCGGCGTCAGGCCCACCTGCTGCAGGAAGGCCAGCGAGGAAGTGAGGGCCGTGAGGTCGTCGCGCAGCACCGCACCGCCCACCTTGACCACGGCGAAGCGCTTGGCATCAAGCTGCGAGAAGCGCTTCAGGTATTGCTGGATCTCGCGGGCGCTGCCCATGCCCGAGAGCAGACGCACGATGGTCTGGCGCGTATGCATGTCGGCGGACGTGTTCATGCCCGGCCTCCGTCGACCACCGCGAATATGGATGTCGCATAGGCTTCCAGCTGCGCCAGCGCCACCCACTCGTCGGCGGCGTGCGCCTGCGCGATGTTGCCCGGCCCGTACACGAAGGTGGTGTAGCCGGCGGCGGAGAATTTGGCCGCCTCGGTCCAGAAGTCCACCGCGGCACCGACGGCGAAGCCGAGCGAGGCAGCCAGTGCAGCCGCCTCGCGGCAGCGCGCCTTGGCACGCACCGGGTCCCCGGCCGGCAACGAAGGGCCGCGGAAGGTTTCCGCCAGTTCGGTTCCCGGCAGTGCCATGTCGCGGAAGGCATCCAGCAGGCCATCCGGATCCATGTCGGGCAACGGACGCATGTTGAAACGCAACTCGGCATCGGGGGCGATCACGTTGGCCTTGATGCCACCTTCGATGCGGCCGATGTTGAAACGCAAACCGCGCAATCCGCCGAAGGACCGGTTTGCCTGCGCGGCCACGAGATCCAGGGCCGCATGGCCCCACTGCACCGCCTGGTGCAGGGCGCTGTCGCCCGGCGTCTGCTCGGCCGAGGCGTGACCGGCCCGGCCGTGGAAACGCATGCTGACGGACTGGATGCCGCGATGGGCCAGGACGGCTTTGGCCTGTGTCGGCTCGGCCACGATGACGGCTTCGAAAGCCGGGACCCGGGAGCCGGGGCCGGGAGCCGGGGTGGCGGGATGGGAAGCCAGAAAAGCCTTGATGCAACGGGCATCATTGGCCTCTTCGTCGGTGGAGAACAGCAGGGCCATGTCGCCCTTGCCGGCCTGCGCCACCGCCAGCAACGCGGCTGCCGCGCCCTTGATGTCGCAAGCTCCCAGGCCGACGGCTCGGTCTTCCGTAACCTGCAACTGGTGCGGGTTGCGGCTCCATGCCGGGGCCGCCGGTACCGTGTCCAGGTGCACGTTGAACAGCAGTCGCGGCGCACCGCGCACCGCCAGCAGCGACACCGCGCCCGCACCGTGGTCGGCCACCGTGATGTCAAAATCCGGCAACTGCGCGCGCAGGTAATCGAAGATGCCGCCGGTGTCGATGATGCGCGGCGGATTGCGCGTGTCGAAACCGACCAGGGCTTCGAGATGCGTGAGCGTGGCGGCGAGCAGGCTGCCGGGACCGGCGACGTTGCAAGATGTCGAATTCATGTGCAATCCAAAGACAAGACAAATACCGGAAAAATCGCCCAGGACCAGAAACCTCAACCCGGTCCCCGGTCCCCGGTCCCCGGTCCCCGATTCACCTTCGCCCACAACGTCGAACTCATGCCGAACAGCTTGATGAACCCCTCGGCCTCGGCCACGCCCCAGTCGGCCGACTGCGCGTAGGTGGCGCCTTCCGAACGCAGGATGCGATCGGAATCCACGGCCACTGCCTGCACGTTGCCACCGAAGGTCTCCAGGGTCACGCTGCCGTCGACGGTGGCCTGGCTGGAGGCGAGGAAGGCTTCCAGGTCGGCCTTCAGCGGATCATGGAAAAAGCCTTCGTAGACCAGTTCCACCCACTGCCGCGCCACGGTCGGCTTGAAGCGGTTCTGGAGCTTGCTGAGCACGGCTTCTTCCAGCGCGCGGTGTGCGGTGAGCAGGGACACCAGCCCGGGGGCCTCGTACACGATGCGGCCCTTGAGGCCGATGGTGGTGTCACCGGTGTACAGGCCACGCCCCACGCCGTACGGCGCGAACAGGGCATTGAGTTTCACCAGCAACTGGTTGCCGGGCAGGTTTTCGCCGTCCAGCGAAACCGCCTCGCCATGCTTGAAACCGATGGTCACGCGCAGCGGTTCGGACGGCCATTCGGCCGGCGGCTTGCACCAGCCGCGCGCACCCTCGCCCGGGGCCTGCCACTGGTCGATCTCGCCGCCGGACAGGGTCACGCCGAGCAGGTTTTCGTTGATGGTGTAGCTCTGCTGCTTGCCGCGCACGCCGAAACCACGTTCTTCCAGGTACGCCTGCTCCCAGGCGCGGGTCTCGGTGTGCTCCTTCTGGATTTCGCGGATCGGCGCCACGATCTCGTAATCGCCCAGCGACTTCACGGTCAGGTCGAAACGCACCTGGTCGTTGCCCATGCCGGTGCAGCCGTGGGCGATGGCCCTGGTGCCCAGCTCGGCGGCCCGCGCCAGCGCGGCTTCCACGATCAGGTAGCGGTCGGATACCAGCAACGGATACTGGCCCTGATAGCCCTCGCCCGCCCACACGAACGGCTTGACGAAGTGCTGCCACAACGCCGGCCCGCCGTCGACGGTGACGTGGCTGGCCACGCCCAGTTCGTGCGCGCGGTTTTCGATGAAGGCGCGCTCGTCGTCATCCACGCCGCCGGTGTCGGCGAACACGGTGTGCACGTTCCAGCCCTGCTCCTTCAGCCAGGGCACGCAGAAACTGGTGTCGAGGCCGCCGGAAAAGGCGAGGACGATGTCTTTGGGTTCGGGACCCGGGACCCGGGACCCGGGACCCGTGAGGGAATGTGGCATGTGGTACTTCCTGATAAATGTGATGTGGTGTGGATGCCGAGGGAATTTGCCCTGCCCCCTATTTCCGCGCCGCCGTTTCCGGCGCCACGACGATGCGCGGCTCGACGCGCACCGGAAAATTGACGGAGTTGGCGATGAAGCAGGCATGGTGCGCGTCTTCATGCGCGGCCAATGCCTTGTCGGGATCGCTGCCGGCAGTGATGGTGACCACGGGATGCAGCACCACTTCGGTGAAGCGCCCGCCGTTGCCGGCGGTTTCCATGCTGCCCTCGGCGGCATCCTCGTAGGCGGTCACCACCACGCCGGCAACAGTGGCCATGTGCAGGTACGACAGCATGTGGCACGACGCCAATGCCGCCACCAGCATGTCTTCGGGGTTGTGCCGCGCGGCGTCGCCGTGGAAAGTGGCATCGGATGACGCGTGCAGCTCCGGTTTGCCGTCGATGCGCACGACATGGTCGCGGCCGTAGTCGCGGTAGCCGGACGTGCCGCTGCCGCGGTTGCCGGTCCATGCCAGATCGACGCGATAGGCATGCTTGTGGTTCATGGTTTCGATGCCTCGTGCCTGGCGCTCAGGTCGGCCGCCAGGCGTACCATCCCGTTGGCCAGCCGGTGCTCGTGCATCGGCGCGCACGATACCGCGCGCCGGATTTCCCGGAAATGTCGTGGCATGTACATGACCATCCCCTACGCCTCCTTCCCGGTTTCCGCCCGGGTCAGCAGCGACGTCATCACCGCCTTCTGCACGTGCAGCCGGTTTTCGGCCTCGTCCACGGCCATGCAGTACGGCGCCTCCATCACCTCGTCGGTGGCCTGGACGTTGCGCCTGAGCGGCAGGCAGTGGCTGAACAGGCCGTGGTCGGTGAGTGCCATCTTTTGTGCGTCGACGGTGAAATGCCGGTGCCTGTCGCGGATGGGCTTTTCCTCGTCCCAGCGGCCGAAGTACGGCAGCGCGCCCCAGCTCTTGGCGTAAATCACATGGGCACCGCTGTAGGCTTCCTCGATGTCGTGGCTGACCGTGAGCGAACCGCCATTGGCCGCGGCGTTCTCTTGGCCGGCCTGCATGTAGCGCTCGTCCAGCACGAAGTCCGGTGTGGGGCACAGCAGGGTCACGTCCATGCCCAGTTTGGTCGCGATCAGCAGCGACGAATTGGCCACGGCCGTATTGAGCGGCCGGGGGTGCCAGGTCCAGGTGAGCACGTATTTCTTCTTCGACAGCTCGCCCAGATGCTCGCGCAGGGCCAGGGCGTGCGCCAGCTCCTGGCATGGATGGGTGATGGTTTCCATGTTGATCACCGGCACCGTGGCGTACTGCGCGAAGGCCTTGATGAGCGTGTCCTCGCGGTCCACCGACCAGTCCTGGAACTTCGGAAAGGCCCGCACGCCGATGAGGTCGACGTAGCGGCTCAGCACCCGCGCGACTTCGGCGATGTGTTCCTCGGCATCACCATCCATCACCGTGCCGGTTTCGAACTCGATCGGCCAGGCGCCCTTGCCCGGCTCCAGCACCACGGCATGGCCGCCAAGCTGGAAGGTGCCAAGCTCGAAACTGGTGCGCGTGCGCATGGACGGATTCAAAAACAGCAGCGCCACCGATTTGCCGGCCAGCTGCGTGCCCATCGGCGAGCGCTTGAAGGCGGCGGCCTCGTCGAGCAGCGCGTCGATCTCGGCGCGGCTGTAATCCTGGGTGGTGAGAAAGTGGCGGGGTTTCATGCGGGAGCCCTTTGGAGGTTTGCGGCGCCGGGCATGAAAAAACCCGGCATGGATGCCGGGTTTTGTCGATACGTGAACAGCTTGCGCGCGCGACAGCCTACCCGGCCGAATGGTCCGGCTGCGGTCGGCGCGCACGCGAGGTCATGCCAGCGGCCATCCAGGCGCTGGTGGTGACATTCGGGCAGGCGATCGCGGATACGGTCATGGGAGAGGCATCTGTCGGAGCGAAGATGAATCGGCTGACATGTTTACCCGTTTCAACGGCCGATTGCAACAATTTTCGGGCATATGCCGCCCGGAAAATTCCGGGCGGCAAGACCCCGCGTACCACGAAAGTCGGGCAACATGCGTCGGAATGTCAGCCGACGAAAGCCTGGCGGCACCAGTCCAGCAGCACGCCGGAGAACGCGATCATGACCAGCAGGGCGAGGCCGTTCAGCGACAGCATCCAGCGCATCACGCCGTCGCGGTGCGGCACCAGCTCCACGCCCTCTTCCGGCTCGTCGAAGTACATCACCTTGACCACGTTGAGGTAGTAGTACAGGCCGATGATCGCCATCACGATGCCGA
>CAZMXV010000006.1:6565-35696 GCA_964570295.1 uncultured Rhodanobacteraceae bacterium | reverse complement strand
GCGGGTTGCGCCACACCAGGTGCACGGCGTAGCCCAGCGAATCGTGGTCGGTCGGGTCGTAGCCGGGCAGCAGGCCGATGACCTCGAAGTCGTTGGACAACTGGAAGCTCAGCGTGGTATCGCGGCGCTTGCCGTCGACCACGGCCTGCACATAGTCGTGCGCGCTGCCGTAACGGCGGATGTTGCGCGCCAGGCCCGGAATGCGTCCGCCGAACACGATGCCACGCAGTTTGAGGTCGGTACACAGGCGCTTGCGCGCACGGTACAGGCGCTGGCCGATGCGGCGGCCGCGGAAGTCGGGGTGCACCACCACCTCCATGCCGTACAGCCAGGTGCCGTCGGGCTTGTGGCGGGCCGCCATGCCGCCGCGCGTGATCTGGCCCCAGGTGTGGGGTGCCAGCGCGCTGGTTTCGTCGATGCGGAACGTGGCGCAATAGCCGACGATCCGTCCCTTGTACTCGACCACGAACTGGCCCTCGGGAAAATGCGTCTGCTGCGAGCGCAGCATTTCGGGCGAATAGCCGAATTCCGGCGGATAGACGCGCGCGGTCAATTCCAGGAGCTGCGGGATGTCGTCGGGGCGGGCCTGGCGGACGTGCAGCTTGGGAGCCTGTTCTGCGGTTTTGATAGGCATGCGGAGATTCCTTGGCAGATTGCATCCAGTGTGCCAGAGGTACGGGCGGCGGCGGGTTACACTGGCGCCATGCAGACCACCGACCGTTCAGCCACCGACATCTGGCAGGGCCACGGCACGCTGCCGGGCATGACCAACCTGCATTCGCATGCCTTCCAGCGGGCCATGGCGGGCCTCGCGGAGCGGCGCGGGCAGGGCGACGACAGCTTCTGGACCTGGCGCGAAACCATGTACGGATTCGCTTCCCGGATCGGGCCGGAGGATCTGCAGGCCATCGCCGCGCAGCTGTACGTGGAGATGCTCAAGGCCGGCTACACCCACGTGTGCGAATTCCACTACCTGCACCACCGTCCGGACGGCACGCCCTACGCCGACCCCGCCACGATGAGCGAGGCCGTTGTCGCGGCAGCCCGGGAGGCGGGTATCGGCCTGACCCTGCTGCCGGTGCTTTACATGACCGGCGGCTTCGACGGCCGTGCGCTGGACGCGCGCCAGCGCCGGTTCGGGCATGTCCTGGATACCTACCTCGCATTGCTGGCCCGGCTGCGCGGGCTGGCCGGGTCCCGCTGTCGTGTCGGGGTGGCCTTTCATTCGTTGCGCGCCGTGCCGCCGGATGCCCTGCGGGCGGTCCTGGACAGCGGCCTGGCCGACGACGGCCCCATCCACATCCACATCGCCGAGCAGACTGCCGAGGTCGATGCCTGCGTGGCGACGCGCGGGGCGCGTCCGGTCGAATGGCTGCTCGACCATGCACCGGTGGATGGCCGCTGGTGTCTGGTGCATGCCACCCACATGACCGAGGCGGAGACCCTGCGCATGGCGCGCAGCGGTGCGGTGGCTGGCCTGTGCCCGACCACCGAGGCCAGCCTGGGCGACGGTCTGTTTCCGCTGCCGGCATACCTCGGAGCGGGGGGAGCACTGGGCATCGGTTCGGATTCGCATATCTCCGTTTCGCCGGTGGAAGAGCTGCGCTGGCTGGAGTACGGCCAGCGTCTGGCCATGCAGCGGCGCGCGGTGGCCGCGCGCGGTGCCGGTGACAGCGTCGGCGAAACCCTGTGGCCGTTGGCCGTGGCCGGCGGCCTGCAAGCGGCCGGGCTGGTTCCGGAGGATGCCGCGGACAGCCGCCTGCGTCTGGACATGGCCTCCCCGCTGCTGGCCGCACGCGACGAGCACAGTCTCCTCGACAGCTTCCTGTTTGCCGGCAACACGCCGCTGGTGCGTGACGTGCGCGTGGCCGGCCGCGATGTGGTGGGCGACTTCCGGCACTTCGACGAGGAGCGCATTGCCGCGCGCTACCGCACGGTGGTCGAGGCACTGGCCGGGACGTAGCGGGAGCGGGGAGCGGCATCCTCCGTTATTTGCCGATACCGTCAGGCCACCCCGTCCGGCGCGACATGCCTGAAGTCCTGTGCCGGTGCCAGCCGGGTGGTGAAGCCGAACACGCCCTTGTGCACCACGCGGCTCAGGTGGATGTCGACAAGGGTGGTTTCGTTGGGCCGGATCAGGTCCAGGAGCTGGTGCATCGTGGTGTCCAGCATGGCCTGCCAGTATTCGACGAAGCGGTCCCGGTGGCGCGGATCGACGCGCAGCCCGTAGGGCGGTCGCGGAGCCAGGGCGGGGCGCGCCACGCTGCCGTCGGGGCGGGGAATGGGCGGGCAGCCGGCCAGCACCGCGTGGTTGAGGTAGAAGGTGATGTTGCCGGGGCGCTTCTGGTTGCCCTGGCGGTCGATCATGAAGCCGCGCGGCAGCTGGTCGGGGCTGTCCTCGGGACCGGCGGTGAGCACCAGGTCCATGTCCGGGATGTCGTTGCCGTCGGCGTCGAACAGCCGGAACACCACCATGCTGCAGGGGTCGTGGATGTATTCGCGGTCGGGCAGCACGGGGACCCGTTCGATTTCCAGCCGCCGGTCGACGGCCTGATGCGAGGCATTCTGCCTGGCGAAGGTGGAGCGCAGGGCGGCATAGCCGTCGGCGTCGGTGACGGACAGGCAGGCCAGGAGCGCGTCGACGGTGGCGTCCTCGGCGTCGTCGTCGCGCACGCTGGCCATGATGCCCATCGCGCTCCCGGAGTGGGATTTGCCGGGCACGATACCGAAGGCCGTCGGCATGGCCCGCGCCGTGGATTCCAGCGCCAGCGTGCGCAGGCGCTTGCGTGCGACCGGCAGCGCCTCGCCGCGCCGGGGCTCGGGCTGGCGCAGCACCACGTGGGTGGCATTGAGGTTGGTCGCGGCCACGCGCATGACGCCATCGGAACCGATTTCGCCGGTGTAGGGGTTGATGTGGTCGTACAGCTTGCGGTCGATGGCGTCCCCGGTCAGCACGAACGGGAACACGGGATTCGGCCCCTGCAGGAGGTCCAGCGCGGGGTAATCCCGGATCCAGCGCCGGTTGAGCTCGCACGAGGCGGGGCTGCCCAGTTCCAGCCAGTCCAGCACGCCCTGGCCGGGCTCCACGCCGTCGAACCAGGCCTTGATGGCACCCAGGCGGCTCTTGCCCAGTTGCGCCAGGGCCGAGCCGAAGTTGGACGGAGCCAGCATGACCAGGTGGCTGACGGGGCAGTCGTCGAGCCGACCGTGCCGGACCACGTGCCGGTCCAGCCATTCGCGCACCACCGCCGCGCCGGCGGAATGGGTGATGCATACGCAACGCCGGTTGCCGCCGGCATCAGCCAGCACCTCGGCCAGGGCGCCGTCGAAGGCGCGGGCGATGTCCCCGATGCGGATGCCGTCGCGGAAGCTGACGTACTCGCCAAGGTGGATGTGCCGGACATCCAGCGCCGGTCCGCCGCGGCGCCCGGCCTCGCGTTTCAGGCGCGCCGGCAGCTGGCCGTAGGTGGCGGTGCTGGTGACACCCCAGCCGTGCACGAAGACGAGGAGTTGTCGGGCCATGGCGGGGACTCCCTTGCCGGTGTGGTCCGTGGCGGCAGTTGCGACTCATGGTACGCGGCCGCGGCGGCGGTGTCAGTCCGTGACTCCCGGCGGTGGTCACGCGGGTGGCCAGCATGGATACTTGAGATCTTTTCCGGGGAACATCGAGGAACGCCATGACAGTGAACGCCTTGATGCGCAAGAGCCTGCTTGCGCTGTCGATCGCCGCCTTCACGTGCGCCGCGCCAGCGCTGGCCACGCAGGCCACGCCACCGCCAGCCAGCACCATGCCGGTGGAGCAGCCGCAGCCGGTGCGTCCGGTGGTGCTGGCGGACTTCGATGCCTACGTCGGGCGCGTGCTCGAGGCCTTCGACGTGCCCGGCATCGCCGTCGCCATCGTGAAGGACGGCAAGGTGGTCCTGGAGAAGGGCTACGGCAAGCGGAACGTCGCGGACGACAAGCCGGTGGACGCAAAGACGTTGTTCGCCATCGCCTCCAATACCAAGGCGTTCACGGCCGCCTCGCTGTCGATGCTGGCCGACCGCGGCAAACTGGACATGGGCGGCCGGGTGACCACCTACCTGCCGTGGTTCCGCATGTCCGACCCCTACGTCACCCATGAGATGCGCGTGCGCGACCTGTTGGCCCACCACAGCGGCCTCAGCCTCGGCGCCGGCGACCTGCTGTACTGGCCGACCACCGACTACAGCAGCCGGGAAGTGGCCGAGCGCCTGGCCAAGGTGCCGCTGAAGTACGGATTCCGCTCACAGTATTTCTACGACAACATCCTGTTCGGGGTGGCGTCGGAAGTGATCGAAAGCGTGTCCGGGCAGAGCTATCGCGACTTCCTGAAGAAAAACATCTTCGAACCGCTGGGCATGCATGACACCCGTTTCAACTACCACTACATCAAGCCGTCCGACGGGGACGTCGCCACCGGTTACGCCAAGTACGACTTCAAGGATCTCAAGCCGGTGGCGAAGCTGGCCTGGGCCAATGCCTCCGGAGCCGGCGGCATCTATTCCAGCGTGCACGACATGTCCAAGTGGTTGATCGCGCAGCTCGACGGCGGCGTGTACGGCAAGAACGCCGACGGTTCCGACAAGCGCCTGTTCAGTGCGGAGCGGCACCGCGAGATGTGGTCGGTGCAGACCGCGATCGAGCCGAACACGCCGAAGATTCCCGAGCTGGCCGCCATCACGCCCGACTACATGGGCTACGGCGAAGGCTGGTTCCTGTCGCAGTACCGACGCCACAAGATGGTCTACCACACCGGTGGCTGGCCGGGCTTCGTCTCGCGTGTCACCCTGGTCCCGGACCAGAAGCTGGGCATGGTGGTGCTGACCAACCAGGAATCGGGAGCCGCTTTCCAGGCGGTCACCAACCGCATCCTGGACGCCTACCTGGGCGACACGACGACCGACTGGGTGGCGGTGTACCAGAAGGCCAACAAGCAGCAGCGCGAGCGTGCCGACGACTCCTGGCAGAAGCACGTTGCCGCGCGCGACAAGAACGCCGGCCCGTCGCTGCCGTTGGCCGACTATGCCGGCACTTACCGCGACCCCTGGTACGGCGACGTGAAGATCACCCGGCAGAACGGCAAACTGGTGATGCAGTTTGCGCATACCAAACAGCTGCTGGGCGACATGAGCCACTGGTCGCGGGATACCTTCATCGTGCGCTGGCGCGACCGTTCGCTCAACGCCGATGCCTTTGTCACCTTTGCGCTGAAGCCGGACGGCAAGATCCGCGAGATGCGCATGGAGGCGATCTCGCCACGCACCGACTTCAGCTTCGACTTCCAGGACCTGCGCCTGACGCCGGTGGACGCGGACGCCAAGGCCACGCCCTGACCCGTCCGTCGTCATGATCTCCGGCACGGGCGGCAGACCCGTCCGTGCCGGGGCTGGCGCCGCATGGTCTCCCGGGGCATGCTTCCAGCCGTCCGTTCCGATTCCGCTTCGCCGATGTCTTTCGAATCCTCCAACCGCAGCCTCACCGCCGTGCGCGGGCCCCTGGTCTGCCTGCGCGACAACCCGTTCCTGGTCGGGGGGGACGATGCGCTCTGGTACGAGCCGGATGGTCTGCTGTTGTGCCGCGACGGACGGATCGAGGCGGCCGGCGCCTGGTCCGAATGGCGCGCACGCGTTCCCGAGGGCGTGGAGGTGGTCCACCATCCCGATGCCATCATCGTGCCGGGCTTCATCGACTGCCATGTGCATTACGTGCAGACCGGCATGGTGGGGGCCTTCGGCGGCGAACTCCTGGAATGGCTGGAACGCTACACCTTTCCCGCCGAGCAAAAATTTGCCGATCGCGCTCATGCCGACCGCGTGGCGGCCCTGTTCTGCGACGAGCTGCTGCGTCAGGGCACCACGTCGGCGCTGGTGTTCGCGGCGACCTATCCGCAGTCGGTCGACGCCCTGTTCGAGCAGGCCGCGCGGCGCGACATGCGCCTGATCGCGGGCAAGGTGCTGATGGACCGACTGGCGCCCGCGGCCCTGCTGGACACGGCCGAGAGTGCCCACGCCGAAAGCGAGGCACTGATCCGGCGCTGGCATGGCCGGGGGCGGCTGGGCTATGCCATCACGCCGCGTTTCGCCATCACCAGCACGCCGGCGCAGCTGGAAGCCGCCGGCGATCTGTGGAAGGCGTATCCGGACACCTGGGTCCACACCCATGTTTCGGAAAACCATAATGAAATCAAGGAAGTGGAAAAACTTTATCCCGAGCGTTCGAGCTATCTCGAGGTGTACGACCACTATGGCCTCACCGGGCGTCGGGCCGTTTTCGCGCATGGCGTGCATCTCGACGAGGGCGACCTGTGCCACTGCCACGCGACCGGCTCGTCGCTGGCGCATTGCCCCACGTCCAACCTGTTCCTGGGCAGCGGATTGTTTCCGCTGCACGAGGCCATGGACGCACGCCGCCCGATCGGTGTCGGCCTGGGTACCGACATCGGGGCCGGCACCAGTTTCTCGTTGCTGGCCACCGCCGGCGCCGCCTATCAGGTGGCCCGCCTGCGCGGGCACGCGCTCACCGCCTGGCAGGCCCTGTATCTGGCCACGCTCGGGGCGGCCCGCGCGCTGGACATCGACCGCCACGTCGGCAGCTTTGAAGTGGGCAAGGAAGCAGACTTCGTCATCCTGGACCCCGCCGCGACGCCACTGCTGGCGTTCCGCACCGGGCAGTCCGGCTCGCTGGAGGAAACGCTCGGAGTCCTGATGACGCTGGGCGACGACCGGGCGGTTGCCGCCACCTGGGTGGCCGGTCGTCGTGTCTACCGGAGAAGCACGCCGGAGAGGTAACATGGCACGACCTCATTCGAATGGGATGCGTGTCATGTCGATTCTGGGCAACGTGGTGGGCGGCCTCATGGGCCAGGGCGAAAGCGGCGGGCTGGTGGAACTTGCCAGCCGGCTGTTGCAGCGCGTGGGTGGCATCCGGGGGCTGCAGAACCTCCTGGCAAGCAGCGGGCTGGGTCAGCAAGTGGCTTCATGGATCGGCAGCGGCGACAACCTGCCGGTGTCCGGGGATCAGCTGGGGCAGGCACTGCGCAATGGCGGTGTCGGTGACCTGGTGGACGATGCCGCCGCGCAGATGGGCCTGGATACCGGGCGGTTGCAGGCGCAGCTGGCGCAGATCCTGCCGGGAATCGTCGACCATCTGACGCCGGACGGCGACGTGCCGGCCGAGGACGGCGACAGCCTCGACCTGTCGATGCTCTCGGGCCTCGCCAGCAAGCTGTTCAGTTGATGCCGCGCATGTCCGGTTTCGCGCCGGGCATGCGGCATGACCGTCTCAATGGCCGCCAGGGCGTCCGCCCAGGATTTCGTCCGCGGCGCGCTTGATGATGCCGAGCACCCGGCGGGCCTCGCCCGGGGTCCAGGGGCCGGCATGGCTGCGCAAGGCGTGTTTCAGCGTGTGCATGGCTTCGCGGATGGCCATCGGTGCGGCCATCCGCGAGAACATTTTCGCGGCCTGTTCCATGCGCGTCATGGCCGCTTCCACCGCCAGCCGGTTGTCCTCCAGGTAGGCGCTGCCCTCGGCGGTGATGCGATAGCGCTTCTTGTTCCCTTCACTGGTTTCGACACGGGCGTGACCCATTTCCTCGAGCATGGTCAGGGTGGGGTAGACGGCGCCGGGGCTGGGAGCGTAGGCCCCATCGAACATCTCCTCGATGGTGCGGATCAGCTCGTAGCCATGGCGTGGCTGCTCGGCGATCAGTGCCAGCAGCACCAGCTTCAGCTCGCCATGCCGGAACACCCGTCCGCCGAAGCGGCCGTGCGGGCCGCCGAAGCCGTCGTCGTGGCCGCGGAACGGCCCGGACCGGCCGCCACGGCGGTCGCCGCGCGGGCCCGCCGCCTGCACGGAGCCGCCGAGGTCGCTGCGGAAAGGGTGGTGGTGATGGTGCCCGAAAAGGGGAAATCGTGGATGCATGTCCAACTCCGATACAGTCTTTAGATGCGATCTAAAGATATATCGCAATAGTGTCGGGTACAAGCCTTTCTGCGCGCCTTCGCACCGGAAGCTGTCGCGACAGTGCCGGTTCCGCAGGCATGGTTGGCTTCTTTTGCGGGAGCGCCCCGGAGTCCGGATTTTTCCCGGGTCAGCAGATGACAGGCGGCGGCAGGCGCGAGCTCTTCCACGCCGCCAGCAGGCGCGCCACGGTGGTGTCCAGGGTGGCGTTGGCGTCCACCTCGAATGCCGGTTCGTCCGCCTGCGGTATCTGCAGGGTCGCCAGTTGGGTGTCCAGCAGCGCGGCCGGCATGAAATGGCCACGGCGGTGTCGCAGGCGTCGCCGCAGTTCGTCCCGGTCCACGTGCAGCCATGCGAAGCAGGTGCCGGGCCGGTGCTTGGCGAGGCGGTCGCGGTAGCGGCGCTTGAGGGCGGAGCAGGCCACCACGCCGGTTCCGCCGGCCGCGCGGCGTGCATCCATCCAGTCGCCGATGGCATCCAGCCAGGGCAGGCGGTCGGCATCGTCCAGGGGCAGCCCGGCATGCATCTTCGCCACGTTGGCGGAAGGGTGCAGGTCGTCGCCTTCCAGGAACGGCCAGTCCATGCGGGATGCCACGCGCCGGCCCACGCTGGACTTGCCGCAGCCGGATACTCCCATGACGATCAGCAGGCGGCAGGCGGGCATGTTCATTCACTCACGTTGTGGGCTTCGGTCGTGGCCATGACATCCTTCGCCGGCTTGCGCGGACGCTGCCGGCCGAGCAGCGGGTGCGTGGCCACCGTGACGATCACCAGCACGACACCAAGATAGAACAGCGGGCCGACTTCGAGCTGTTCGCCGAACAGCGGGATGGCCAGCACGATGGCATACACCGGTTCCAGGTTGGTGGCCATTTGCGTGCCGAAGGCGCTGACATGGCGCAGCGCCTTGAGTACCAGCGCGAACGGCAGCAGCGTGCAACCCAGTGACATCAGCACCAGCAACCAGGCATCGTGCCAGCCGGGCAGGGGCAGGGCGGATCCCGCGTGCGGGACGAAGGGGGCCAGCAGGGTCAGGAACAAGGTACCGGCGCCCAGTTCGATGCAGGTCACGGCCAGCGGGCCGGCGTGCCCGGTCATGCGCTTGTTGCAGGCACTGAAGGCCGCCACGAACACGGCCGAGACCAACCCCAGCACCAGGCCGAGGTACATGTCCGGGGGAATGCCGCCCACGATCATGGCGACGCCTGGTACCACGCCGATGCCCAGCAGCAGTTCGCGCGGATTGAAGGTACGCCCGGCTACTCGAGGCTCGATGAGCGCCAGGAACACCGGCGCCACGGCGATGCAAATGGCGCCCACCGAGGCGTTGGCCAGCTTGACGGCGGCATAGAAAAGCAACCAGTGCATGGCCACCAGCAGCCCGATGCCGGCGTAGGCGCCCAGCAGACGCAGCGGCATGTTCAACAGTTGGCGGCGTACCCGCGACAGCAGCAGCAGCGCCACCACCACGATCAGCATGCGCCACCACACCAGTGCCAGGGCCTCCAGGTGGATCAGGCGACCGAAAATGGGCGTGAAGCCCCACAGGATCACGCACAGGTGGACCTGCAGATAGGCCCGGGTGGTCGGGGAAAGAGGCACGGGGCGGCATCCGCGGCGCAGGGGAGGGGGAGGGCCATTGTAGTGTCGCGCCATGGCGCTGGCGATGGCGCGAAGGTGGCGATATTCCCTTGACTCTGGATCGAACTCCAGGGTCTATCATGGAGGCATGGACCATCACGATACCCATTTGCGCATCGGTGCCGTGGCACGCGCGTGCGACGTCAGCATCGACACCATCCGCTATTACGAGCGCGAGGGCCTGTTGCCGCCCCCGCGCCGGCGGGCCTCGGGCTACCGCGACTACGACCGTTCCGCGATCCGCCGGCTGCGCTTCATCCGTGCGGCCAAGCACCTGGGCTTCAGCCTGGACGACATCCGCGAACTGCTGGCGCTGTCCACCGACCGCGAGAACGGCGTGAAGGGAGTCCGGCAGCGTGCCGAAGCCCGCCTGGGCATGATCGAGGAGCGCATGGCGCAGCTTGGCCGCATGCGCGAGGGCCTGCGCGAGCTCATCGACGGCTGCCCCGGACACGGCGAACCCGAGGAGTGCCCGATTCTGCGCGCCCTTTCCGATGAATCGGTGGAGGGCGCGGCATGAACCGGAAAACGCGGCCGGCGTCCGACATCGCCATCGATCCCTGGTGCGGCATGGAGGTTTCCACCGCCACCCGGTGCAGGGCCGAACATGCCGGGCGCACATGGTATTTCTGTGGCGAGGGATGCCGGCGCCATTTCGGGGAAAACCCCGAGGCGGTGATTGAAAAGGCGCGTCAGCGCGATATCCGGGCCGGGCGGCGCGATCCGGTATGTGGCATGCGCACCGACCCCGACCACCCGGCGCACGCCAGCGTGCACGAGGGGCATGCCTACCACTTCTGCAGTGCCGGCTGCCGCGACAAGTTCGAGGCCGATCCGACGCGTTACCTGGGCCCTCCTCGGGATGCGGCGGCAGTGCCGACGGGCGCGATCTATACCTGTCCCATGCATCCGGAAGTCCGGCAGGAAGGCCCCGGCGACTGTCCGAAGTGCGGCATGGCGCTGGAACCGGAAATGCCGGGGGCCGGCGATGACGGCGCGGACGAAGTACGGGCGCTGCGGCGCCGCTTCGGATGGATGCTGGGCCTGACCGTGCCGGTGTTCGTGATCGCGATGGTGCCGCATCTCACGGGCTGGTCGTGGCCGGGTGCCTGGGGCACGGCGGCGGGCTGGGTCGAGGCGGTGCTGGCGACCATCGTGGTGCTGTGGGGCGGTGCGGGCTTTTTCCGGCGCGGCTGGCAGTCGATCCGGGCACGTTCGCCCAACATGTACACGCTGATCGCCATGGGCAGCGGCGTGGCGTGGCTGTACAGCGCGGTGGCGTTCCTGTTCCCGGATCTGTTTCCGGCCGGATTCCGCGACCATGCCGGCCACGTGGCCGTGTATTTCGAGTCGGCGGCGGTCATCGTCACGCTGGTCATGCTGGGCGACATGCTGGAGCTGGGCGCGCGCCGTCGTACCGGCGATGCCTTGCGGGCGCTGCTGGACCTGTCGCCGGCCCGCGCGCGTCGGGTTGGTGGCGACGGGCGCGAGGCCGAGGTCGCGCTGGATCAGGTTGCGGTGGGCGACGTGCTGCGCGTGCGGCCGGGCGAGAAGGTACCGGTCGACGGCGAAGTGGTGGAGGGACAAAGCCACTTCGACGAATCCATGCTTACCGGCGAGCCGCTGCCAGTGGCACGCGGCGTCGGAGATCCCCTCACCGGCGGCACCGTCAACCAGGAAGGGTCGCTGCTGATGCGGGCTACCCGGGTGGGCGAGGGTACCGTGCTGGCGCAGATCGTGGCCACCGTGGCCAAGGCGCAGCGCTCGCGCGCGCCGCTGCAGCGCGTGGCCGACCGGGTCGCGGCCTGGTTTGTACCAGCGGTGGTAGCCGTGGCGGTGCTGGCCTTCGTCCTGTGGGCCTGGCTGGGGCCGGCGCCGGCACTGGCGCATGCACTGATCGCGGGCGTGTCGGTGCTGATCATCGCCTGTCCCTGCGCGCTGGGGCTGGCCACGCCGATTTCGATCATGGTGGCCAGTGGACGCGGTGCGCGGCATGGCGTGCTGTTCCGCGACGCGGCGGCAATCGAGGCGTTGCGCGACATCGACACCCTGGTGCTGGACAAGACCGGCACCCTCACCGAGGGCCGTCCCCGGGTGGAGCACCTGCTGCCCCTGAACCGGAAGCTGGAACCGCGCCGCATCCTGGCCCTGGCCGCCGCGCTGGAACAGCCCAGTGAACATCCGCTGGCGCGCGCGGTACTGGAGGCGGCCGGGCGCTACGATGTCGACATACCTCCCGTCGAGGATTTTTCGGCCACACCGGGCAGCGGGGTCCAGGGCCGGGTCGACGGCCATCGCGTGGCGCTCGGCAACGAGGCCATGGTCAACGCCATCGGTGCCGGGCTGACCGGTCTGGAGCGCGGCCAGGCCGCCGGCATCCAGGCCGACGGCGCCACCGTGGTGTGGCTGGTGGTCGATGCCGACGTGGTCGGACTGCTCGGCATCAACGACCCGGTTCGCGCGGATGCCGAAAAGGCCGTCAAGGCGCTGCGGGCATCCGGCATGCGCCTGGTGATGCTGAGCGGGGATGCGCAGGGCACCGCCAAGGCTGTCGCCGACCAGCTCGGCATCGACGAAGTGCATGCCCGCGTCTCGCCCCAGGGCAAGGCCGAGTGCATCGAGGCCTTGCGCGGCGAGGGGCGGCGCGTGGCCATGGCCGGCGACGGCATCAACGATGCCCCCGCGCTGGCCGGTGCCGATGTGGGCATCGCCATGGGCGGTGGTACCGACGTCGCCATCGAAAGCGCCCAGGTGACCCTGGTCAAGGGCAACCTGGGAGCCCTGGTGCGTGCCTTCGACCTGTCACGGGCCACGGTACGCAACATCCATCAGAACCTGTTCTTCGCCTTCCTCTACAACGGCATCGGCGTGCCCCTGGCCGCCGGCATCCTGTATCCGTGGCTGGGCATCACGCTGTCGCCGATGATCGCCGCCCTGGCCATGAGCCTCAGTTCGGTGTCGGTGGTGGGCAATGCGCTGCGGTTGCGGCACGGCGGCGGGAATCGGGGGAAAAACGGCGAGCAGCGAGAGCGGTGATCCGGGCCATGGCCCGCAAAGCATCGCCTTCGCCTCCCGCCCATTGCCAACGCTCCCGCCAACGCGCACCATGCGCACACCCGACCCGGACTCCCCGTCATGCCCCGCACCCTGGCCGAATGGCTCGAATACCAGCAGCACACGCACAAGCGCGATATCGACCTGGGACTGACGCGCATCCGCACGGTGTGGCAGCGCATGGGCTCGCCGCGGGCGCCGCTGGCGATCACCGTCGGCGGCACCAACGGCAAGGGCTCCACGGTCGCCTTCCTGACCGCGATGCTGCGCGCCATGGGCCGGCGCGTGGGCAGTTACGTGTCGCCGCATGTCAGCGTCTACAACGAGCGCATTTCGGTGGACGACGTGGAAGCGGATGACGACACGCTCTGTGCCAGTTTTGCGCGCATCGAAACGGCACGTGCCGAGATTCCGCTCACCTATTACGAGTTCGCCACCCTGGCCGCGCTGGACATCTTTGACCGCGCCGGCGTGGATGTGATGGTGCTGGAAGTGGGTCTGGGCGGACGCCTGGATGCCACCAACATCGTTGATGCCGATGCCGTGGCCGTGACCACGGTGGATCTGGACCACATGCAGTTCCTGGGGCCGGACCGCGACAGCATCGGGCGCGAGAAGGCCGGCATCGCACGGCCCGGCCGGCCCGCCGTGGTGGGGGACGCCGAAGCACCGCATGGCCTGCTGGAAGCCCTGGAGGCGAGGGAGGCGAGAGTGGTCCGCGCCGGCATCGATTTCCGGGTCGAGGTACGGGAGGGAGCCAGCTGGTGGATGCACCGCGATGGCGCCATGCTCGCATTGCCGCCGTTGCCGCTGGAAGCCCCATGCCAGCAGGGCAACGCGACCACCGCGCTGGCCGTGCTGCATGCCCTGGGCGACCACCTGCCGTGGCAGCCCGAAGCCCTGCGGCAGGGATTGCGTGCGGCGCATCTGCGTGGACGGCTGCAGCACCTCGGGGAGGCGCCGGAGCAGGTAGTGGATGTGGCCCACAACCCGCAGGCGGCTCGCGTGCTGGCTCGCTGGCTGGATACGCGGAAGGTGTCCGGCAAGGTTCGTGCCGTGTATGGCGCGCTGGACGACAAGGACGTGGCCGGCGTGCTCGAGGCCCTCGGAGCCCGTGTCGACCACTGGTACCTGGGCGGCCTGGAAACGGCCACTCCGCGCGGGCTTGACACGCCGGCGTTGGCCGCGCGGCTGGAGATGGCGCTGCCCGGAATGCCGTACAGCGGCGACGCGGACATTGCCGCGGCGTGGCGATCGGCGCTGGCGGAGGCCGGCACGGCGGATCTCGTGGTGGCCTTCGGCTCGTTTTTTGTGGTGGCCGCGGTGCTGGAGCAGGCGGCGTCGGACCGGGACGACCTGTTGCAGACCGGGGAAAGCTCTTGCGCCTGAGCGCATGCGGCGGTTTTTCCCAACGCCTGCTATACGGCCGCGCCATGGTGCCTGCCGGCGCGAGGCTTTCCGTATATCATGCGGCGGAAGACCATCCCGCTCGCAGGTGCCATGCAACCAGCCCTCAAAACCCGTTTGATCGGTGCTGCCGTCCTGGTCGCGCTGGCCGTGATCATCGTTCCGATGTTTTTCCCCGGCGAGCCGGGCGGTACCGGCAGCCAGAGCATCAGCCTGGATATCCCGCAGACGCCGGACGAAGAGCTGGAAACGCGCACCATGAGCGTGGCGCCGTCGCCGGAGACGGACACGGACGGGCTGGCCGAAGACCGTACGGGTGCCGCTGCCGGAGACACATTGGCACGCGTGGAGATTCCCTCGCGGGTACCGCGTGACGTGGGCCCGGGCAGCGGGGAATCGCCGGCTCCCGGGAAGGATGCGGCCGCTCCGTCCGCGGCGCCCGAAGCCGACGCGTCGGGTGCGAACCGGCCCGCGTCGAAGCCGGAAGAGAAAGTGCCACCGGCCGAAAAAACTTCGGAAAAGACCGCTGCCGCCGAACCCGGACGGGCCGCGAAGGGCAGTTACCAGGTCAGCCTGGGTGCCTATGCGAGCCGGGCCAATGCCGAACGGCTCATGGCCAAGGTGCGCGACATGGGCTACCCGGTGCGCCTGAGTGGCGTGCAGGTCGGCGGCAAGCCTGCGGCGCGCGTGGATGCGGGCCCCTTCGACAGCCGTGCCGCAGCCGAGAGTGCGCGTCTCAAGCTGCAGGCCGCGCTGCCGCGGGCGCCGGCGAACGTGGTGGCGGCGGCAGCGGACCAACCGCATGACGCGCCGGCGCAGGCCGAAAAGGCCGCCCCGCGTGCCGGTGGCTGGGCCGTGCAGCTGGTGGCCTACAGCAAGCAGTCCGATGCCAATGCCTTGCGCGACCGGTTGCGTGGCGCGGGCTTCGACGGCTATGTGGACAGCGTCAAATCCGGCGGCAACACGCTGTGGCGCGTGCGCGTGGGGCCGCAGGCCCGGCGCGCGGATGCCGCGGCGCTGCGGGAGCGCATCAAGCAGAAGTTTCCGGACCTTGCCGGCCGCATCGTCTCGGTGCCATGAACTGGGCCGACTACGCGATCATCGCCATCCTGGCGCTGTCGGTACTGGTGGGGTTGTGGCGAGGCCTGATCGCCGAGGTCCTGGCCCTGGTGATCTGGGTGGCGGCATTCTGGGTGGCGTGGACCTTCGGGCCGCAGGTGGCGGTCTATTTCGAGAGCCACATCGACGTGCCTTCGGCGCGCATCATCCTGGCCTACGCCCTGTGTTTCGTGGTGGTGCTGGTGGTCGGCGCGCTGGTGAAATTCGTGCTTGGCAAGCTGGTGTCGGGTACCGGCCTGTCGGGCAGCGACCGCCTGCTGGGCATGCTGTTCGGCCTGGCACGCGGCGTGCTGGTGGTGGCCATCGCGGTGTTTCTGCTCGGCTTCACGCCTTTCACGCGTGATCCATGGTGGCAGCAGTCGCGCCTGCTCCCCACCTTCACCGCCACGGCCGACTGGCTGGGCAGCCGCGTTCCCGAAAGCGTCGGCCGCTACCTGCATCCGCGGCATGCGGTGCATCCGCACATCGACACATCGGGGAACGGGGGCTTTTCCGGCCTCTCCGGCCACTGGCGCGAACTGTCCGGTGCCATGACGGGTGCCATGGGCGACAGTGCGCCTGCCGTGGCCTCCAGCGTGCCGGCCCTCGCCCCGCAGCCGCATTCGCGCGATAATTGACGAGCTCCCCAAGCGGATTTTTTCATGTGTGGAATCATCGGTATCGTCGGCACGAACAACGTGGCGCCGGCGCTTTATGACGGTTTGACGGTTTTGCAGCATCGCGGCCAGGATGCCGCCGGCATCGCCACCGGCGACGGCGCACGGCTGCACCTGCATCGCGGCAAGGGCCTGGTGCGCGACGTGTTCACGCAGCGTGCCATGGGCAAGCTGCTGGGCCGCATCGGTATCGGCCACTGCCGTTATCCCACCGCGGGCGGCGACGAGGAGGCCGGCGAGGCCCAGCCGTTCTACGTCAACTCGCCCTACGGCATCGCCTTCGCCCACAACGGCAACCTGGTCAATACCGACGCCCTGCGCCGCGAACTGTTCGAGGACGACCGCCGCCACATCAACACCGATTCGGATTCCGAGGTGCTGCTCAACGTGCTGGCGCACGAGTTGCAGATCCAGGAACGCATGAGCCTGTCGCCCGACAACATCTTCAAGGCGGTCGCCGGCGTGCATGCGCGCGCGCGCGGCGGTTATGCCTGTCTGGCCCAGATCGTCGGCTACGGCCTGCTGGCATTTCGCGACCCCCACGGCATCCGTCCGCTGGTGCTGGGCGAGCGCGTGTCCGCGCAAGGCCGTGAATACTGTGTGGCCTCCGAGTCGGTGGCGCTGGACGTGCTGGGCTTCAAGCGCCTGCGCGACGTGGTGCCGGGCGAGGCCGTGTTCATCAGCGAGAACGGCCAGATGACCTCGCGCCAGTGCGCCGAGGGCGCGGTGCACGCGCCGTGCATTTTCGAGTACGTGTACCTGGCGCGACCGGATTCCATGATCGAGGACGTGTCGGTGTACAAGGCGCGCCTGCGCATGGGCGAAAAGCTGGGCGAGAAGATCCTGCGCGAGTGGCCCGACCACGACATCGACTCGGTGATCCCCATTCCCGACACGTCGCGCACCTCGGCCAGCACGCTGGCGCAGGTGCTGGGGCGTCCGTTCCGCGAGGGCTTCGTCAAGAACCGCTACATCGGCCGCACCTTCATCATGCCGGGGCAGGGCGAGCGCGTGAAATCGGTGCGCCGCAAGCTCAACGCCATCGAGCTGGAGTTCCGGGGCAAGAACGTGCTGCTGGTGGACGATTCCATCGTGCGCGGCACCACGTCGCGGCAGATCATCCAGATGGCGCGCGAGGCCGGCGCCAACAAGGTCTACTTCGCCTCGGCCGCGCCGCCGGTGCGTTATCCCAACGTGTACGGCATCGACATGCCCGCCGCTTCCGAGCTGATCGCCGCCGGTCGCACCGTGACCGAGGTGCAGCGGCTGCTGGGCGCCGACCGCCTGGTCTACCAGGACCTCGCGGACCTCGAATGGGCCGTGTCCGACGGCAACGAAACGCTGAAGCAGTTCGACACCTCGTGCTTCTCCGGCGAGTACGTCACCGGCGTCGATCCGGCCTATCTGGCCCAGATCGAGCTGTTGCGCTCGGACGAGGCCAAGGCCCGCCGTCGTTCCGCCTGAGCGCGTGGTGCCCGCGCCCTGTCGAGAGGTGACCCGCATGCCCGACCTGTTCGCCCGTGCCCGGGAGTGCCTGGACTGCGCCGACCCGGCCGGGAAGGTGCACCTGACGCATGCCGCCTGGCAGGCGCTGCTGGAAGGAGGCCTGGAAGCGGACCCGGAGGCGCCTCCCCCGCAGCCCGTCGGCGCGCCCGGCCGGCCGCGGCGGCCGCGCCTGGTGTCGCCGCGCGAATTGCCCCGGCGTTCGCTGGGCAGCGAGGAGGGGCGGGCGGCGCTGGTGCATGCCGTGGCCCACATCGAGTTCAATGCCATCAACCTGGCCTGGGATGCGGTCTACCGTTTCCGCGGCATGCCGGACGAATTCCGGCGCGACTGGGCCGCGGTCGCCAACGACGAGGCGCGCCATTTCACTCTGGTGTGCAAACGCCTGAACGACATGGGCGTGTCCTACGGTGACTTCGATGCCCACGACGGGCTGTGGGAAATGGCCGCAAAAACGGCCGCCAGCGATACCGCGCGCATGGCTCTCGTGCCGCGTGTGCTGGAGGCCCGCGGCCTGGACGTGACTCCCGGCATGATCGAGCGTTTCCGGGCGGCCGGCGACGAAGCCACCGTGGCGGTGCTGGAGGTGATCCTGCGCGAGGAGGTGGCCCACGTCGAGGCCGGCACGCGCTGGTTTCATTGGTGCTGCCGGCGAGACGGCCTGGAGCCGCAGGCCACGTTCCGCGAGTTGCTGGGCACCTACATGCGTGGCGCGCCGCGCGGACCCTTCAATCTCGAGGCGAGGCGCCGGGCGGGTTTCACCGACAGCGAGCTGGACTGGTTGCAGACGGGTGCCGCATCCGGCAGCTGAGGCGGCTGCTGCCCGGGGCGCCGGGACAGGGTTTCGGATCGGCAGGGCGGGATGGGTTGAGTGGACCTCGGGATGGCGGCCCCTGGTCGCGCTGGCCACCCTTCATCCGAAGGTGGCGCATCCGGCATTTGCATGGGCCTTCCGGCGATCGGTCAACTCCCGGCTCCCGCCGTCAACAATTGCACCGCATACCCCGATACAATAGGCGGCGTGCACCGTGCGTGCGCATTGATCCACACGATCGAGGCACCATGAGCGAGTCCCCCCGCATCCCCCGTCCCGCTTCCGGCAGCAAGTTCGTTACGCCCGAGGGCACGCGTGCCGTCCTGGATGGCATGAAACCCAGCAAGCTGAGCCAGGTTCCCGATGCCGAGCGCAAGCCGCCCTGGCTGCGCGTGCGCCTGCCCAGCGGCGCCAAGTACCACGAAGTGATGGATATCGTGAAGTCGCACAAGCTGTCCACGGTGTGCGCCGAGTCCAAATGTCCCAATATCGCCGAATGCTGGGAGCGTGGCACCGCCACCCTGATGCTGATGGGTTCGGTGTGCACGCGTGCCTGCAAGTTCTGCTCGGTCAACACCGGCAATCCCAAGGGCTGGCTGGACCCGCTGGAGCCGCTGAACGTGGCCGACGCGGTGGCTTTGATGGGCCTGAAGTACGTGGTGCTGACCTCGGTCGACCGCGACGACTTGCCGGACCTGGGCGCGGGCCATTACGCGGCCTGCATCAGCGCCATCCACAAGCGCATGCCGGACACCGCCGTGGAGGCGCTCACGCCCGATTTCGCCGGCGTGCACGCGCACGTCGCCACAGTGCTGGACGCGGGCCTGGCCACCTACGCGCAGAATCTGGAGACGGTACGACGCCTGACCCATCCGGTGCGCGATCCGCGTGCCGGCTACGAGCAGACCCTGGACGTGCTGAAGTTCGCCAAGGGCTATGCGCCGGACACCATCACCAAGACCAGCCTGATGCTGGGCCTGGGCGAAACCGACGACGAGATCGAGCAGGCCCTGGACGACATGCGCGAGGCCGATGTGGACGTGGTGACCATGGGCCAGTACATGCGGCCCACCAAGAACCACTTGCCGGTACAGCGTTTCGTCAGCCCCGAAAAATTCCAGGCATACCGCGAGATGGCCCTGTCCAAGGGCTTCCTCGAAGCGGTGTCGGGGCCGCTGGTGCGTTCCAGCTATCGCGCCGAGCGCGTGCTCGACCACGACAACGTGGGCCTGGACCCCGACAAGACCGCGATACTGGATGCCATCCGCGAGTCGTCGGCCACCATGCGCTCGCTGCGCTGCTGAACCGGGTCATTCCCGTGAACCACGCGGCGGCACCCTTCACGTGGCTGGGCACCGCGGCGATCGTGGGAGCCGGGCTGGTCGCGGCCGCCATCGCGCACAGTCCCACCCAGCCTCTGGTATGGATGGTGGCCTATCTGGTACTGGTGGTCGGCGTGGTGCAGTGCGTGCTTGGCGAGGGGCAGGCCCGCCTGGCATGGGAGCCGCCGGCCGCCTCCATGGTGTGGAGTCAATGGCTGCTGTTCAACCTTGGCAACGCCGGGGTCATCGGCGGCACCCTGGCGCGGCATTTCGGGCTGGTGGCAGGCGGTACGGTGCTGTTCGCCGTGGCCCTGGCGTGGTTCGCGCTGGAGGCATGGCGTGGCCGACGCGGGGCGGGGCGGGTGGGCTACCTGTTGCTGGTGCTGGCCATGCTGGCCAGTTCGCTGGTGGGGATTTTCCTGTCCGCCATGCAGGGCGCCTGACTCAGGCGTTCGCGTCCCAGATGTCGGCGTCGGCCAGCATCGCACGCAAGGTGTCGTCGTCGAGCCCGTCCAGCCGGGCCTGGCCCTCGCTGAGGTTGTCCACGTCCAGCAGCTGCTGGCGGATGGTGTCGCCGTGGACGGGGCTGAACACCAGCACGATGTTGCCGTAGGAGGCGTCCAGCAGCGCGGCCTGCCAGCGTTCGCCGTGTTTGTCTTCGAAAGTACGCATGATGGGACGTGGGCATGCCCGTGTGTCGATGTTGGCACACAGTGTATACGCGGTGGCCGGAGCTTCACCTGATCCGCGGCAAGCCATGCCGCAGGTTTCCAGCGCCGCCCGCCTCGGCGATACTGGGCCGATGAGTGATGCCGATGACGATGTGGGCGACCTGCTGGGCGCCGAGGGACCGTTCGCGCGCGAAGTACCGGGGTTCGCCCCGCGCGGGGCGCAGCAGGACATGGCGCGCGCGGTGGCCGAAGCCATCGACGCCCGTGCCACGCTGGTCGCCGAGGCCGGCACGGGAACGGGCAAGACCTTCGCCTACCTGGTGCCGGCCCTGCTGTCGGGGCGACGCGTGATCGTGTCCACCGGTACCAAGACCCTGCAGGACCAGTTGTTCTTCCGCGACCTGCCGCGCGTGCGCTCGGTGCTGGGCAGCCGCGTACGCACCAGCCTGTTGAAGGGGCGGGCCAACTACCTGTGTCTGCACCGTCTGGACCAGGCCGTGCGCGACGGCCACTTCGAACATCGTGAACAGGTCAACCAGCTGGCCGCGATACGGGCCTGGTCGGCCCGCACCGAGCGCGGCGACCGCATGGAGCTGGCGGAGGTGCCGGAGCAGGCGCCGATCTGGTCACGGGTCACTTCCACGCCGGAAAACTGCCTGGGCAGCGGCTGCCCCTTCTACGACGACTGTTACGTGGTGAAGGCGCGTCGCGAGGCGTCCGAAGCCGACGTGGTGGTGGTCAACCATCACCTGCTGTTCGCCGACCTGGCCTTGAAGCAGGAGGGATTCGGCGAACTGCTGCCGGCCGCCGACGCCTTCATCCTGGATGAGGCGCATCAGGTACCGGAACTGGCCGGGCAATTTTTCGCGCGCCACGTCAGTGCCCGCCAATTGACCGAGCTGGGCCGTGACGCGCTGGCCGAATGCGCCGGCGTGAGCGGTGCCGTGCACGTGCTGCGCGAGCCGGTGGACGCGCTGCAGCAGGCGGTCCGGCGCCTGCGCCTGGCAATGGAACCGCTGCCTCCGCGTGGCGCTTTCGTGCAGATGACGGCTTGCGTCGGCGTGCGCGACGAACTGGACCATCTGGACGACGTGCTGGATGCCCTGGTCGGCGTACTGGCCACCCAGGCCGACCGTTCGCGGGGGCTGGCCAGCGTGCACGAGCGCGCCGAGACGTTGTCCATGCGGCTGATGCGCATCGACGCACAGCCGGAAGAGGGCGAAGTGCGCTGGTACGAGCGCACTTCGCATGGCTTCGCGCTGCATGCCACGCCGCTGGATCTGGCGGCCCCCCTGGATGCCCTGCGCGCGGCATCCCACGCGGCATGGATCTACACCTCGGCCACCTTGTCGGTGGCGGGGCACTTCCAGCATTTCACGCGCCAGCTTGGTCTGGACGAGCCGCGCACGCTGGCGCTGGACAGCCCTTTCGACTACGCCCGTCAGGCCCTGTGCTACCTGCCGCCGGGACTGCCCGCGCCGGGTCTGCCGGAACATACCGACCGCGTCATCGAAGCAGTCGTGCCGGTGCTGGAGGCCTCGGAGGGGAGGGCGTTCCTGCTGTTCACCTCGCACCGGGCATTGCGCCGCGCGGCCGGGTTGATGCGTGCGCGCGACACCTGGCCGCTGTTTGTGCAGGGTGACGCGCCGCGGCATCGCCTGCTGGAGGATTTTCGCCAGTCCGGCCACGGGGTGCTGCTGGGCGCGGCCAGCTTCTGGGAAGGGGTGGATGTGTCCGGCGAGGCGCTGAGCGTGGTGGTGATCGACAAGCTGCCTTTTGCGGCTCCGGACGACCCGGTGTTGCAGGCCCGCCTGGAGGCCATGGAAAGCGCCGGCGAGAATCCGTTCATGGGGTGGCAGGTGCCCGCCGCCGTGATCACCCTGAAACAGGGGGCGGGACGATTGATACGCGACGTCCACGACCGCGGCGTGCTGGTATTGTGCGACCCCCGCCTGACCGGCAAGGGCTACGGCCGGCTGTTCCTGAAAAGCCTGCCGCCCATGCCCCGCACCGGGTCGCTGGAGGACGTGCAGGCCTTTTTCGCACACGACAATGCGACAATGCCCGAATGAACATTCTCGCCCTCGACACCGCCACCGAAGCCTGTTCGGTGGCCCTGCTCACCGACGGTGCCCTGATCGACCGCCACGCCCTGGTGCCGCGTCACCATGCCGAGCATGTATTGCCCATGGCCGAAACCCTGCTGGCCGAGGCCGGCCTGACGCGTGCGCAGCTGGACGGCATTGCCGTGGGCCGCGGCCCCGGCGCCTTTACGGGCGTGCGCCTGGCGGTGTCCGTGGCCCAGGGGTTGGCCTTCGCCCTGGACCTGCCGGTGGTCACGGTATCCTCGCTGGCGGCACTGGCCATGGAGGCGCCGGAAGACGATGCCGCGGTGCTGGCGGTGATCGACGCGCGCATGGGCGAAATCTATGCCGGCGCTTTCCGGCGCACCCCGGATGGCCTGGTGCAGGCCATGGACGAAGAGCGGGTGTGCGCTGCCGCCGACCTGGTGGTGCCGCAGGCCGCGGCATGGAACGTGGCGGGAACCGGCTGGGGCGCGCATGCCGATGCACTGCGCCTGCCGTCGCCGCCGCGCTGGGCCGAGGCGGCGTGTTATCCGCAGGCCCGGCACGTGGCACGCCTGGCACAGCCGCGTTTCGCCGCCGGCGACACCCTGGCTCCGGAGCAGGCGTTGCCGGTGTACCTGCGCGACAAGGTGGCCCGGACCCTGGTTGAACGGGGCAAGCCCCTGCCGCGCTGAACGGCGCGCGGCGGGGCACGGGGGGCGGTTCGATGCGCCGGTTTCCGCCGCCGCGGAGGCAACGCGGACTCTACAACTGGTGCATGACCAACTGCACCAACAGGCTGCTGACGGCCACGGCGACCCACACGCCGAGACCCAGGGCGATCGGACGAAAGCCCGTGGAAACCATGCGGCGCAGGTCGGCGGAAAGCCCAATCGCGGTCAGCGCGACGATGATCAGGAATTCCGCCATGATGTGGATGTCGGCCAGCCAGGCCCCGGGGATCCAGCCCATGGTGCGGATGGCCGAAGCCACCACAAACCACAGGATGAACCAGGGAAAGATCCGCGACAGCCTGAAATCGCCGCCGCCCTGACGCTTGTTGCGCCAGGCCTGGATCATGGCCAGCCCGATGCAAACCGGGATGATCAGCGTGGCGCGGGCCAACTTGACGATGGTGGCATGGTCGCCGGCAGTGTTGGAATAGCTGTAGCCGGCCGCGACCACCGAAGAGGTGTCATTGATGGCGGTGCCGGCCCACAATCCGAATCCCTGGTCACTCATGTGCATGAGATGGCCCAACAGCGGAAACACCAGCACCGCGATCAGGTTGAACAGGAAAATGGTGGAGATGGAAAACGCCGTGTCGTGTTCGTCGGCCTTGATGATGGGCGTGACCGCGGCGATGGCCGAGCCGCCGCAGATGGCGGTTCCCACACCGATCAACAGCTTCAGCCGGGAAGGGATGCGCAACCAGCGTCCCAGCAACCATGCCGCCAGAAAGGCGGCAGTCACCGTGACCAGCGTGACGGCCAGGGACGACAGCCCGGTGTGCGCCACCTGGGTCAGGCTGAGCCCGAAGCCCAGCGCCACGATCGACCATTGCAGAACCTTCTTGCCGGTGAACTGGATACCGGGCTGGCAGGCCTCCGGTACGGCCAGCAGGTTGCGTACCGCCACGCCCAGGACGATGCCGAACACGGGGCCGCCAACCAGCGGCATCCAGCGTCCCAGTTGCCAGGCCGCCAGGGCCAGCACTGCCGACAACAAAAGGCCCGGCGCCAGGGAAAACCTGGGCAGGGAACGGGAGGCGGCGGAGGCCGCCGGGGTGCCGGTATCGTCTTGCATGGGCCGATCCACGTTTCGAAGGCCTGCAGCGTAGGCTGGCATATGCAAAAATGATATTTATATTTATTTATCCGTTATATAAATTTTCCTGATGCTTCACGCCAGCCCCCGCCAGCTACAGGTGTTCGTGACCATTGCCGATGCCGGCAGCGTCCGCGCCGCAGCCGAACAGCTGCACCTCACCCAGCCCGCCGCGAGCATGGCCCTGGCCGAACTGGAGCGGCAGCTGGACGTGGCATTGTTTGCCCGCGACCATGGCCGCCTGCACCTCAACGAGCGCGGCCGCGAACTGCTGCCACTGGCCCGGGAAATCCTGGAGCGCCTGGGGGAGCTGCAGCGGCGCGCGGGCGACCAGCCGCATTGCCTGCGGGGCGAATTGCGCCTGGGAGCCAGCAACACCGTCGGCAACTACCTTGTCGGCGACCTGCTGGGAGCTTTCATGCAGGTGCATCCCCAGGTGTCGGTGCGGTTGGAGGTGGACAATACCCACGGCATCGTCGCCGCGGTGCGTGACCACCGGCTCGACGTGGGGTGCGTCGAAGGCATGGTGGTGCAGCCGGATATCGAGACGCGCCCCTGGCGCGACGACAATCTGGTGGTCTGCGCCCGTCCCGATCATCCGCTGGCACGCCGCAGGCATCTCGAACCGGTGGATTTCGGCGGGGTACGGTGGGTGATGCGTGAGCACGGTTCGGCCACGCGCGCACTGTGCGAGCGGGCCCTGGCCTCCCTGCCGCCGGCCGAGACCGTGCTGGAACTGGACCAGCTCGAAGCCATCAAGCAAGCCGTCATCGCCGGCCTGGGGCTGGCCTGCCTGCCCGCCGTGGCGGTGGGGGACGCGGCGGCGGCGGGGCGCCTGACGGTGCTGGAAACGCCCTTTCTGGACCTGCGCCGGCGGCTGTCGCTGGTGCTGGCACGCGACGCCTACCACGGTGCGTTGGTGCAAGCTTTCGTGGACACGCTGGAAGCGGCGGACGTACGCGGCTGACGCGGGCTGTCACCGGGTGCCGAGGGGCGGACGGCATGTCCGGGGTGGCCTGCAGGGACATCGTCATGGCGGCGGCAGGTGGCGGCCGACGCGCGGCAGCGCTTGACAGGAAAGGCGGAAAATCTATAGTAGTTGCTTGTATGACTACTAAAAATATTCCCCGCATCGACGCCAGTCGCCGCCTGCAGACGCTGGGTTTCACCGACTACGAAGCGCGGGCCTATGTGGCTCTGCTGGAGGCCGGCGAAGCCAGCGGCTATGCCTTGGCCAAGGCCTCGGGCATGCCGCGGGCCAACATTTATGCAGTCCTGGAAAAGCTTGCCGAGCGGGGCGCGGTACTGCGCCGTCAGGGGCAGGGTGGTACGACCTGGACGGCGGTGCCGCCCGACACCCTGCTGGGAAGCCTGGGGCAGCAGCACAAACGCTCGCTGGACGCGGCGGCACAGGCTCTGGCCGGCCTGACACGGAATCACCTGTCGGCAGCGGTGTTCAACGTGCGTGGCGACGAACTGCCGGAGCGCGCGCGCCAGCTCGTCGACGCCGCGCGCGGAGAACTGCTGGTGGCCATCCAGCCCGAGGAGGCATCCATGCTGGCGGGGGCATTGCGCGAGGCCCGCGAGCGCGGGGTGGCCATCACCACCTTGTGCCTGGAAGCCTGCGGGAAACCGTGCGGCGGCTGCCAGGGAGAACTGCATCGGCGGCCATTGGCGCCGGTCGACGGCACGCGCTGGCTGGTACTGGTGGCCGACCACCGCCACGCCCTGATCGGCCAATGGCAGCACGCGGTGGCCGAGGGAGTGGCGACGGCGCATCCGCTGGTGGTGGAACTGGCCGCGGCCTACATCCGGCAGAGCCTGACCCTGGCCATGCTGGGGGATGAACTGGCGGGCCGTTTCGAAGGACTGCTTTCCGGGCAGGCACGCCAGTGGCTGGAAGCGTTGCTTTCCGGCCGCGGGAAGGTGTCGGCCGCGGAACGCTGAACCGCCGACACCATGGTGGTGCCGGCCTGCACACGTGAGGTGAATGTCATGAAGAAGTTGCAATGGACGATGGCGTGGGTCGCGGGTATGGGGCTGTTTCTGGCTGGAAGCGCCGGGGCGGTTGATGCGCCCGCGCCGGCGCCGCGGCAGGATGCGTCGATGCAGATGCAGGGCGCGATGAACTGGTTTGGCGGCCCCGTCTATGCCGGTGAACCGGCACTCGGCGCCACGGCGGCCCTGGTGAAGGCGGGTGGCGGCGCCGACGATTTTTCGTTCGCCAAGGCCCTGGTGTCGATGCTGGGTCAGGAGACGGTGAATGCCGAGGTGGGCAAACTGCAGAAGCAATACGGCGAGGAAGCGGTGAAGCATTTCATCGCCGGCATGGACTTCGCCATCAAGGACGGACTCAAGCGCGCCGGCGAGGCGGGCGTCACGCTGCCGGAGCCGCCGGCGGATCTGACGGGGGCCAGGTTGGCCGCGGGGCTGGTGGATGCCGGCACGGCGCCGGACGGAACGTTCTGGTCCGGCTACCTGTTCGACAAGGCCATCTCGCATTCGCTGCACAACCTGGTCATGGCCGACATCGACGCGAAGTTCGGGCATGACGCCGACAAGAACACGCACAGGATCCTCAATCAGGCCATGTACGACGTGGCCCAGGCCCTGGGCAAGAAGCACGTCAAGCTGGCGTCGCTGCATTGACGCCGCGCGCGCCGGCGCTTCGTGCGTCGGCGCGCTCAGTTCTCCAGTCCGAACAGCCGCCGTGCATTGGCGGCTGTTTTTTCGGCGATGACCGCGGCACCCTCCGTGCGCAGCGAGGCGACGGCACCGAGCACGTCGGTGATGCGGGCCGGTTCATTGCGTTCGCCGCGGTGTCCCGCGCCCGGCTGGTCCGGCGCGTCGGTTTCCAGAAGCAGGGTGTCGAGGGGAATGTCGGCCACGGTGCGGCGCAGACGCCGCGCCCGCGCGTACGTGACCGGGCCGCCGATGCCGACCATGAAGCCGAGGTCGGCCAGCTGGCGTGCCTGCTCGCGGCTGCCGGCAAAGCTGTGCACGACGCCGCGCAGGCCGCCGAGTCGGCGCAGGGTATGGATCACCTCCTCCTCGGCGCGTCGTGCGTGGATGATCACCGGCAGGTCCATGTCGCGCGCCATTTCCAGCTGGCGCACGAAATAGAAGCGTTGTGCCTCCGCGCGCGGCTCGTCGATGAAAAAGTCCAGCCCGCATTCGCCGACGGCCACGGCATGGTGGGCTTCCAGCCATTGCGGCAACCGCGCCAGGTGCTCTTCCGCGTGTTCGGCCAGAAACATCGGGTGCAGGCCGAAGGCCGCGTGCAGGCCGGCATGTTCCGCGCAGAGACGCTGCAGGCGGGGCCAGCGCGCCGCCGTGGTGGCGGGCACCACGATGGCCCGCACACCCGCCTCGCGGGCGCGTTCCAGCACGACGTCGCGGTCCGGGTCGAAGCGTTCGTGGTCGAGGTGGGCGTGGCTGTCGATCATGGGAAGCGGGTTCGGGCAGGAAGGGACGGATCTCCGAGGGGCGTCACATTCGCGGTCGCAGCGTTCAGCGATACTGGCCGGCCCGGCGCCGGGCGGGACGGGTGCTTTAACACGGACATAACGGCAGGTCCCGGCCGGATCTGTCTCTTAGTGAAGGTTCAGTCAAGCAATGCTTGAATGAGCGCGTCCGGTTGCCGTCATGCAGCCGTATGTCCGACAACATTACAGGAGGCCAAACAATCATGAACAGGTATTTGAAAGGAACCATGTGGCTGGGGCTCTCGGCCCTGACCGTCATCGGGCTGTCGGCTTGCAACCAGAACGCCAGTGCGGAAGGTCCGCAGTATGCCAAGGTGATCAGCGCCACGCCGATCAAGAAGACCACCAACAACCCGCACCAGGAATGCCACAACGAAGCGGTGACCGTGCACAAGCCGGTCAAGGACAAGCACCAGATCGCCGGGACCGCGATCGGCGCCGTGGCCGGTGGCCTGCTGGGCAACCAGATCGGCGGCGGCAACGGCAAGAAACTGGCCACCGTGGCCGGCGCGGTGGCGGGTGGCTACGCGGGCAACAAGATCCAGGAGAACCACCAGGAAAACGCCACCGAAACGGTCAACAAGCGGGTCTGCAAGACCATCAACAACCCCGTCACCAAGATCGTCGGCTACAACGTGAAGTACGAATACAACGGTACCGTGCACACCACGCGCATGGACCATGATCCGGGTGCGCAGGTCGAAGTGCAGAACGGCGTCTCGGTGGTCGGCAGCAACGGCTGATCCGGCCGGAAAGAAAAGACACGTGATCGCGGGTTCCGGGCCGTGGCATGCACCACCGGACCGGAATCCGCACGATTCGCGTGGGCAGGGGGAGCGCGACACCTTCCACGACATGATGAAGGAGGCACTCCATGCAGACACATATCCAGCATCGCAAATGGTTCACCCGCGGCGTGCTGCCGGTGACAGTCATGGCCGGGCTGCTGGCACTGGCCGGCTGCGCGACCCGGCAGCCCTACTACGGCGGCAACACGGGGTACGGCACCTCGTACGGCAACAGCGGCGGTTCCCGGGTCTGCAACCAGTGCGGCACCGTGGAAAGCGTGCAGCAGGTCTACGTCCAGGATGGCAACAACTCGCACATCCTCGGCACCGTGATCGGTGCCGTTGCCGGCGGCCTGCTCGGCAATACGGTGGGCAAGGGTGATGGGCGCAAGGCGGCCACCGTGGCCGGTGCGGTCGCGGGCGGGGCCGTCGGGCACGGTGTGGCGGAACGCAATGCGGGTGGCAGCACACCGGCATGGCGCGTGGTGGTACGGCTCGACGACGGTCGCGTCGCCACGGTGACCCAGCGCAACGATCCGCGCGTGCAGCGGGGTGACCGCGTCCAGGTGCAGAACGACCGCGTGTATCTGCTGTAGAAACCCGCATGTCGGATCCGGCAGCCCGTTGACCCGTGGTCACGGGCTGCACTCCGATACGGTTTCCGCGTCACCGGCCAATGCCCGCAGGCAGTCCCGTCCATCTGTTGGAATACCGGCATTGCGGTGACAGATGCACGATCCGGTCATTGCCGGCCGGGACCTCTGTGTGCATCCTCCCACTTGTCCTCCCGTGCCATGC
>CAZMXV010000006.1:0-6465 GCA_964570295.1 uncultured Rhodanobacteraceae bacterium | reverse complement strand
AGGGCGGGTCGCCAAGGCTTTCCGCGTGAAGTCCGACTGGAGCGCTGCAGTCACCCCGGACAGGCGCACGTTTCATGCGCACGGCGACCTTTTTTCCCGCTCTTGTCACTTCATGGCACGGCGGGCTTCATGAGGCCCGCGGCCGGGGCAGCCATTCAGTTCACGGCATAGAATGCGTGATCGCCAATGGTGCGCAGGACGCCGGTGGCGGTCCATTTGTTGGTCACGGAAACGGTGGCGAAGTGGTCGGCCCTGGGTACCACCAGGGTGCGCTTGTCTTTCGGCAGCTTCCAGATGGCCAGCGATTCGCCGGCGATCTTCCAGGCCTTGGTCCAGGCCTTCATGTCGTCCAGCACGTAGTTCTTCGACGTGGTGGCGGTGGCGAACTGGTGCGGCGCGGTGACCACGTCGCATACCGAGGGACCCCACCGGCCTTCCTCGCGGCGGCGCAGGGCCACTTCCGCCACGGCGAACTGGCCAATGGTGGGCTGGCTGCGGGCCTCCAGATAGATCGTGGTGGCCAGGCAGGTCTGGGATGCCAGGGGCTGGGGAAGCACGGAAGCCATCCAAAGCAACAAGGCAAGTTTCATGCGGTTTGCTCTCTTGGGCACCGAATGGCTTCCTGCCATCGACGCGTTGACGAAGTCCGGCGATCGAGCCATGCCGGCATGCGCATCCCGTTGCGCGCGGTTCCTTCGGGCGACCTCTCGCCTGCGCTGACGGGTGACATGGGTTCAAGGCCTGCGGGTGGCCGCCGTGTCGCGGCGCGCAGGCAACATTTCATTGGACACGGCGCGGGCATGTCTGTGCATGCTTGTTCCGAACCGGCAATTCCACGGTTCGGCCGTGCTGGAAAAACGACCCCATTCTCGGGGGGCGTTGCAAATGTTGCGCGAACGTTAACGGTTCATGAGGGGCGACGCAAGTCCGGGAGATCCGTCATTCAGGCGGGGTTTCTTCTCGCGAATGCGTAGGGAAAAACCGATGGCCTATTGCATGATGTTGATTGTCATGATTTTTTTTATGCGTCCCGCATTGTCGGCCCTGGTCTCGACGTGTGGCATCGTGTCGCGCACCACGGCAAGAGCATGGCCGCCGTCGGGGCTTTCGACGGCATTCAGTACCGTGCCGACGTTCTGTCCGTCCACGGTCAGGGGCGTGCCGGGAGCGAGGGGCTTGTCGCTGCGGAGGTGGCGAAGGTGTTGCTTGCCGCCGCCGCGGTAGTGCAGCCGTGCCACGATTTCCTGGCCTGGATAGCAGCCCTTGTCCAGATGGAGACCGCCCAGCCGCTGCAATGCCAGTGCCGGGGCGAGCAGTTTGCCGGGTGTGGCCTCCGGCAACCAGGGGTGGCCCGCGTCGATGGCTGCCCGGCACCAGGACGGCGTGGCCTGTTCCGCGGAAGGCGGCCGCATGCGGGGCAGGTGCAGTGCGTAGGTGCCCATGCCCAGGGTGATGGCGCCGTCTTCGTCACGGACCCATCGGCCGTCCGCGGGAGCGGGTGCGGCATCAAGCAGCGCGCGCGGCTCCCATGCCTCGACCTCGACGCGGCTGCGCATCACGTAGGGGCGCAGGCTGGCGGCGACGGCACGGGCTTCGCCGCCGCGCAGCAACAGCAGCAGCCGCGCCCGTTCCGTGCGCATCACGTGGAACAGCGCGCGCACGCGTCCCTGCGGATCCAGCCAGGCACTCCATTGCCAGTGACCGACTTCCAGCGAGCGGATGTCGCTGGAGAACTGCGCATGTGCGAAGGCGGTGGCATCAGGGCCGTGGAGGGACAGGATTTCGGCGAGCGGAGCAGGCATGGCGGGAATCACTGAAAAGGAGGAGCGAAGGCGTACAATGGGCGGGACACGCCCGTGTCAAGATTGTGTTGTCTGGTATCAAGTATTAACCTTTCCGGCGCTTTCAAGCTCATGTCCGACAAGAAACCTCAATCCGACGATCAACCCGCTCCGCCGTCCGCCGACGGCTCGCGCGTGCGTGCATCCCTGGAGCGGAAGAACCAGCTCGAACGCGAAGCGAAGGAGCGGCGACGCCACCTCGATCCCACCCGCTATGGCGACTGGGAAAGGAACGGGCGGTGCATCGACTTCTGAGGGTTCGCCGGACCAGGGCGATTTGCAGCGATTCCAACTGAAGGATAGCCACAATGGCTGAGACTGTGCGACCTTTATCCCCTCACCTGGGCGTATACCGCTGGCAGGTGCAGATGGTGACGTCCATCCTGCATCGTGCCACCGGCGTGGCCCTTTCTGTCGGCTTGCTGGTGGTTGTCTGGGGTCTGCTGGCCCTGGCCCGCGGCGAAGACGCATGGGGACGCTTCACCGACTGCACCGGCAGCGTGCCGGGCATCATCCTGCTGGTGGGGTGGAGCTGGTCCCTGTTCTACCACCTGTGCAACGGCATCCGCCATCTGCTGCAGGACGCCGGCCTGGGCTACGACATCCAGTATCGCGGCAAGCACAACGTCAACCACGCCACCTTCGTGCGTTCGAGCTGGCTGTCGATCATCGTCAGCCTGGTGCTCACCGTGATCGCCTGGGTCGTCGTGTGGCAGGGGGTGTCGGCATGAATTATCCCGGCTTCAAGGTGCCCGATACGCGCAACCCGATGAAGCATGCGCGCAATCACGGTTCGGCCAAGCATGGCGTGGGCCACTGGTGGATCCAGCGCGTCACTGCCGCGGCATTGATCGTGCTGGGCCTGTGGTTCGTGTACATGGTGCTGAGCCTGCTCGGCAGTGGCTACGTCGAGGCGCGCGAAATGCTGGCCCGGCCGTGGAACGCCGTGCTGATGATCGCCTTCACCTCCACCGCCTTCTGGCATGCCCAACTGGGGTTGCAGGTGGTGATCGAGGATTACGTCCATGTCCGCTGGAAGGAAGTGGTCCTGATGGTGGTGATCAAGATGCTCGCCGTGCTGTTCGCGCTTGCCTGCGCGCTGGCGGTATTGCGTGTCGCGCTGGGGGGCTAAAGGAAAACCGATGGAAAGCTACAAGGTTCAGCAACACAAATACGACGTGGTGGTGGTGGGTGCCGGCGGCGCCGGTCTGCGTGCCACCTTCGGCCTGGCCGAGAAGGGGCTCAAGGCCGCCTGCGTGACCAAGGTGTTTCCCACCCGCTCGCATACCGTGGCGGCGCAGGGCGGCATCGCCGCCGCGCTCGGCAACATGGGCGAGGACGACTGGCGCTTCCATTTCTACGACACCGTCAAGGGCGGCGACTGGCTGGGCGACCAGGACGCCATCGAGTACATGTGCAAGAACGCGCCGGCCTCGGTGATCGAGCTGGAGCACTACGGCGTGCCGTTCTCGCGCACCGACGACGGGCACATCTACCAGCGTCCGTTCGGCGGCATGACCACGCATTACGGCAAGGGCACCGCGCAGCGTACCTGCGCCGCCGCCGACCGTACCGGCCATGCCATCCTGCATACGTTGTACCAGCAGGCGCTGGCGCACGACGCCACGTTCTTCGTCGAGTACTTCGCCACCGACCTCATCTTCGACGACGAGGGCCGCTGCTGCGGCGTGCTGGCGCTGGATCTCAACGAGGGCACGCTGCACGTGTTCCGTGGCCAGGCCGTGGTGCTGGCCACGGGCGGCTACGGACGCGCCTACTTCTCCTGCACGTCGGCGCACACGTGCACCGGCGACGGCGGCGGCATGGTGATGCGTGCCGGGCTGGCCCTGCAGGACATGGAGTTCGTGCAGTTCCATCCCACCGGCATCTACGGCGCCGGCTGTCTGATCACCGAAGGCGTGCGCGGCGAGGGCGGCTACCTCACCAACTCCGAGGGTGAACGCTTCATGGAGCGCTATGCGCCCAGCGCCAAGGACCTGGCGTCGCGCGACGTGGTCAGCCGCGCCATCACCATCGAGATCCGCGAGGGTCGCGGGGTCGGCGAGCACAAGGACCACGCCCACCTGAACCTGATGCACCTCGGCCCGGAGGTGATCCACGAGCGCCTGCCCGGCATCGCGGAGTCGGCACGCATCTTCGCCGGTGTGGACGTCACTCGGGAACCGATCCCGATCCTGCCCACCGTGCACTACAACATGGGTGGCATCCCCACCAACTACCATGGCGAGGTAGTGCAGAAGAGGGGCGACGACAACGACGCCGTGGTGCCGGGGTTGTTCGCCATCGGCGAAGCGGCCTGCGTCTCGGTGCACGGCGGCAACCGCCTGGGTTCCAACTCGTTGCTGGACCTGGTGGTGTTCGGACGCGCCGTGGCGCACCGCTGCGCCGAGATCATCACGCCCGACTCGCCGCACAAGGACCTGCCGTCCAGCGCGCTGGACAAGGCCCTGGACCGTTTCGACAAGCTGCGCCACGCCAATGGCGACACGCCGACCGCGGACATCCGCATGGACATGCAGCGCACCATGCAGAACGATGCGGCCGTGTTCCGCACCGCCGAAACCCTGAAGGAGGGTTGCGGCAGGATCTCCGAAGTTTACGATTCGTTTGCCGACGTGAAGGTGACCGACCGTTCCATGGTGTGGAACTCCGACCTTGTCGAGACGCTGGAGTTGTCCAACCTGCTCGATCAGGCCGTGGCCACCATGTACTCGGCCGAGCAACGGCCGGAAAGCCGCGGCGCGCATGCGCGCGAGGACTTCCCGGACCGCGACGACGCCAACTGGATGAAGCACACCCTGGTGTGGGTCGACGACAAGGGCAAGACGCGCTTCGATTACCGACCGGTGCACAGCAACACCCTGACCGACGAAGTCGAGTCCGTGCCGCCGGCCAAGCGGGTTTATTGATTCGCGGCGCTTGCCGCATGGCGTGCGGCCGTACCGCGCGCCCACTGATACAAGGGTCTAGCCATGGGTGAATTTACCCTGCCACAAAACTCCAAGATCACGTCCGGCAAGCACTGGCCGGCCAAGGACGCGAAGAAGCCGCGTACGTTCAAGGTGTACCGTTGGAACCCCGACAGCGGCGAGAACCCGCGCACGGATACCTTCGAGGTGGACCTGGCCGCCTGTGGTCCGATGGTTCTGGACGCGTTGCTGAAGATCAAGAACGAGATCGATCCGACCCTGACCTTGCGCCGTTCCTGCCGCGAAGGCATCTGCGGCAGCTGCGCCATGAACATCGACGGCGTCAACACGCTGGCGTGCATCACGTCCATCGAGGACTGCGGCAAGGAAGTGAAGGTCTACCCGCTGCCGCACATGCCGGTAGTCAAGGACCTGGTGCCCGACCTCACGCATTTCTATGCGCAGTACGCCTCGATCAAGCCCTGGATCCGCACCCAGAGCCCGGCCCCCGCGGACCGGGAGCGCCTGCAGTCGCCCGAGGACCGCAAGAAGCTTGACGGCCTGTACGAGTGCATCCTGTGCGCCTGCTGCTCCACCAGCTGTCCCAGCTACTGGTGGAACGGCGACCGCTACCTCGGCCCGGCCATCCTGCTGCAGGCCTACCGCTGGATTGCCGACAGACGCGACGAGGACACCGGTGCCCGCCTGGACGACCTCGAGGATCCGTTCAAGCTGTACCGCTGCCACACCATCATGAACTGCACCCGGACCTGCCCGAAGGGGCTCAACCCGGCCAAGGCGATCGGCGAGATCAAGAAGCTGATGCTCGAGCGCCGCGCGCTCTGACCGATGGCGGACCAGGCGGACGAGGTCGAGCTGCGCAGGCTGCGCTGGAAGTGCCGGCGCGGCATGCGCGAGCTCGACCAGCTGCTCACGCGCTGGCTCGAGCGCGAGTGGCGGGGCAGTCCCGTCGCGCAGCGGGAGGTTTTCCTACGGCTGCTGGAAACCGAGGACGATAAGCTCTGGGTCTGGTTGATGGGACGCGAACGCCCCGCCAATGCCGAGCTTGCCGCCCTCGTCGAATACATCCGCCAGCTCCCGCCCTGAGCCGGGCGAGCCCTTCGCCTGGCGCACGTCGCGCCAGCAGCAGGCCGTGCTGGCGACGCTCACTGCCGGCGCGGTGCTGGCGGTCCTCAACTGTGCACTCCCGGCCGTGGCCGCCTTCCCGATGGCCGCGGTCGTGGCCGTTCGTGGTGGCTGGCTGGTGGTCCGCGAAGGCCGGCGCCCACCACTCCGGTTGACGCTGGCGCCCGGGCATGCCGGGGTCGACGGCGCCCGCGTCGCGGCGCTCGAGGTCGCCTGGCGCGGGCCGCTGGCCTTCCTGTGGTGGAGGGACGCGGCCGGGCGCGTGCACCGCAGGACCTGGTGGCCCGACGTGCTGCCGCCCCGTGATCGCAGGCGCCTGCGGCTGGCGGCCGGCAACGAAACCGCTTCGCCGGTGGTCGCATCGGTGGCACCATAGCGCCGCATGTTCAAGCCCATTCCCGTAGCCATCGGCCTGCGCTACCTGCGCGCCAAGCGCCGCAACGGCTTCATCTCCTTCATCTCCATGGCCTCGATCCTCGGCATTGCGATCGTGGTGGCCGCGCTGATCACCACGCTGGCGGTCATGACCGGCTTCCAGCGCGAGATCC
>CAZMXV010000005.1:17348-37707 GCA_964570295.1 uncultured Rhodanobacteraceae bacterium | reverse complement strand
CCACCTGCAGATCCCCAAGATCGCGCCGCCGCAGACCGGCGACTGGGGCGACCAGTTGCACTTCCTGATGCGCGAAAACCTGCCCGGCGCCTACCCCTACACCGGCGGCGTGTACCCGTACCGCCGCTCCGGCGAGGACCCGACGCGCATGTTCGCCGGCGAGGGCACGCCCGAGCGCACCAACCGGCGTTTCCACTACGTCAGCAAGGGCCAGCCGGCCGCGCGCCTGTCCACGGCGTTCGATTCGGTCACCTTGTACGGCGAAGACCCGGCGCCGCGTCCGGACATCTACGGCAAGATCGGCAACTCGGGCGTCTCCATCGCCACGCTGGACGACATGAAGAAGCTGTATTCGGGCTTCGACCTGTCCGCGCCCACCACGTCCGTGTCCATGACCATCAATGGGCCGGCGCCGATGATCCTGGCCATGTTCATGAACACCGCCATCGACCAGAACGTCGAGAAATACCTCAAGGAAGACAGCCAGCGCTGGGCCGAGGCGCAGAAAAAAATCGCCGAGCTGTTCGAAGGTCGGGAGCAGCCGCAATACGCCGGTGACCTGCCCGAAGGCAATGACGGCCTGGGCTTGGCGCTGCTGGGCGTCACCGGTGACCAGGTGGTCGACGCCGACACCTACGCGCGTATCAAGGCCGACACCATGGCCAAGGTGCGCGGCACCGTGCAGGCCGACATCCTCAAGGAAGACCAGGCCCAGAACACCTGCATCTTCTCCACCGAATTCGCCCTGCGCATGATGGGCGACATCCAGCAGTACTTCGTCGACCACAAGGTGCGCAACTTCTACTCGGTGTCCATCTCCGGCTATCACATCGCCGAAGCCGGCGCCAACCCGATCAGCCAGCTCGCCTTCACGCTCTCCAACGGCTTCACCATCGTCGAGTACTACCTCGCGCGCGGCATGCACATCGACGACTTCGCGCCCAACCTGTCGTTCTTCTTCAGCAACGGCATGGACCCGGAATACAGCGTCATCGGTCGCGTCGCCCGACGCATCTGGGCGCGCGCCATGCGCGAGCGCTACGGCGCCAACCAGCGCAGCCAGATGCTGAAGTACCACATCCAGACCTCCGGCCGCTCCCTGCACGCGCAGGAAATCCAGTTCAACGACATCCGCACCACGCTGCAGGCCCTGTACGCGCTGTTCGACAACTGCAACAGCCTGCACACCAACGCCTACGACGAGGCCATCACCACGCCCACCGAGGAATCCGTGCGCCGCGCCATGGCCATCCAGCTCATCATCAACAAGGAGCTGGGCCTGAACTTCAACGAGAATCCCTGGCAGGGCAGCTACGCCATCGAGCGCCTCACCGATATGGTCGAGGAAGCCGTGTACAAGGAATTCGAATCCATCAGCGAGCGCGGCGGCGTGCTCGGCGCCATGGACACCATGTACCAGCGCGGCAAGATCCAGGACGAAAGCCTGTACTACGAGCACAAGAAGCACGACGGCAGCCTGCCGCTGATCGGCGTCAACACCTTCAAGGCCAAGGACGGCAGCGAAGTGGCCACCGACATCGAGCTGATCCGCTCCACCCCGGACGAAAAGCAGCAGCAGATCGACAACGTCGCCCTCTGGGGCAAGGCCCGCAACGGCCACCGCCCCGACAGCCTCAAGGCCCTCCAGCAAACCGCCCGCGAGCGCAAAAACGTGTTCGAACAACTGATGGAGGCCGTCAAATACAACTCGCTGGGGCAGATTTCCCACGCGCTGTACGAAGTGGGCGGAGAGTACCGGCGGAACATGTGATCCCATCCACCAGTGGCCGGGGGCGCATGTCCCTGCAAATTAAGGGGGCAGCGTGATTTTATGGTCTGCCACGTGGCCGCGGCGTGACTTGTTGTCCGGCTGGTAAACGAACCTGCCCCCTTTGTTTAGATGCACCCCGTATCTTGTCCATTCCTTCCCGACGCGAGCCCTCCATGAACAAATTTCTCGTTGCCGCTTGTCTGCTCTTGATGCCCATGGCGCCGTATGCGCAGACCGAGCCGGCCGATGGCATCACCAGGCAGGATGTGACGGATATCGTGGCGACCCTCAGTTCCGATGCCATGCAGGGGCGCAACGCCTTCTCGCCGTCGATCTGGAAGGCGGCGGACTTCATTTCCGGAAAGTTCAAGCAGTACGGGCTTGAGCCGCTGGAGGGGAGCGACGGTTATCTGCAACGCTTTCCCATGTACGCGATATCGCTGGGCCACGCGCGCATCGACGTGGATGGACGAGGGGTGGCGCAGGACGACTATTTTGCCGTGATCAACGGCAAACAGGTTTCGTGGACGGCGGATTCCCCGGTTGCCGTCGAGGAAATCGGGAAGGGCGATGATTTCAGGGCCGCGCTGATGAAGTCGTTCCAGTCGGATCACGATCTTGTCGTTTTTGTCGATCCTTCCTTCGCCAAGGAGTTCCGGCAGGCCAGACGCTATTTTTCCCGCCCGAGCCGCGTGTTCGACAAGGAGGAGGGCACCAACAAGGTCTACATCCTCGGCCGCAAGAGTTCGCGATTCCAGATCGTTCTCGACAAGAAGGTGGAGGATGTCGAACTGGCCAACGTGGTGGGCCGGATCGAGGGGGAACGGGCGGATCAGATCGTCGTGTTTTCCGCGCACTACGATCACCTGGGAACCATTGAACCTGTCGACGGCGATGCCATCGCCAACGGCGCCAATGACGACGCCTCGGGCACGGCGGGCGTCATCGAGCTGGCAAAGTTCTACTCGCAGCGGGAAAAACCGGTGCGCACGATTCTTTTCGTGGCATTTACCGCGGAAGAAGAAAGCGGCTACGGCTCGACCTGGTTTTCGCGGCAGCTGGATCCCGACCAGGTGGTCGCGATGTTCAACCTGGAAATGATCGGCAAGCCGAGCAAGTGGGGCCCGGACACCGCCTGGATCACCGGGTTCGACCGATCCACGTTCGGCAAGATCCTGCAGGAAAACATCAAGGGAACGGATTTCAGGTTCATGCCGGATCCGTACCCGGAACAGCACCTTTTCTACCGCTCCGACAACGCGACGCTGGCGCGCTTGGGCGTTCCCGCCCACAGCATCAGCACGACACAGATCGACATCGACCCTGATTATCACCAGGTGACCGACGAGATCGGAACCCTGGACCTGTCGAGCCTGACCCGCACGATCCAGGCGATCGCGAAAGCGTCGCAGGGCATTGTGTCGGGACGCGACACGCCGACGCGGATCGCTCCGGCGACGGTGCAGGGCAAACCCTGATGGAATTCGGCCCGGGCATCAGGATGCCCGGGTGGTTCGCGGGCCGTGCTTACTGCGGCGTGACGGCCTGCACCGTGGCGGAAAGATGCGCCATGAGCGGCATGTGCGCCTGATGCCGTGGGGACAAGTGCATCCGGTTTGACGTTGGCGGAGCCCCAGGCCGAAACCGGCAAGAAAACCAGCCGGCCGGTCGAGAAAAAGGTTCGGCGGTTCGTGATAGGGTGCCGTGCGGTCATGTCGAGAGCCGCAACATGGGTGTTTGGATCAGTTTGACGCTGTACTTCCTCCTGATGCTTGCCATCGGGTTTTATGCATGGCGCAAGGCCACCTCGTCCACCGAGGGGTATCTGCTGGGAGGGCGCGACCTGGGGCCGGCGGTGACGGCCTTGTCCGCGGGAGCGTCGGACATGAGTGGCTGGCTTCTGCTGGGATTGCCGGGAGCCTTGTTTGCCGCCGGCCTGGGTCAGGCGTGGATCGGCATCGGCCTGTTTTGCGGCGCGCTGGTGAACTGGATCGTGGTGGCGCCGCGGTTGCGCAGCGAGACCGAACGGTACGACAACAGCCTGACGATTCCGGAGTTTCTCTCCAAGCGCTTTCCCAGCAAGGCACTGACGCTGCGCGTGGTGTCGGCGGTCATCGTGGTGGTCTTTTTTTCCATATACACCGCGTCGGGACTGGTGGCCGGAGGCAAACTGTTCACCAGTTCATTCGAAAACCTCATCCAGATCGGTTCGCTGACCGATTATCACGTCGGCATCATCCTGACGCTGGGCATCGTGCTCATCTATACGGCTTTCGGTGGTTTTCTGGCGGTGAGCCTGACCGATTTCGTGCAGGGCTGCATCATGATGCTGGCGCTGGTCATCATGCCGCTGGTGGTGCTCTACGGGCCCGAGGGCGGCGGCATATCCCAGGCCAGCGCGACGTTGTCGCAAATCGACGCGGGCTTTTTCACCTGGACGCACGGGTTGACCGTGGTCGGCTGGATTTCGGCCATGGCCTGGGGTCTGGGTTATTTCGGACAACCGCATATCATCGTGCGCTTCATGGCCATCCGTTCGGTCAAGGATGTGCCCCGGGCGCGCAACATCGGTATGTCCTGGCTGCTGGTGTCGCTGGTAGGCGCGCTGGGGGTGGGCATATTCGGGCGCGCCTATGCGATGCGAAGCGGGCTGGTCATCGAGGATCCGGAGACCATCTTCATCGTGCTGTCGGACCTGCTTTTCCATCCGCTGATCACCGGCTTTCTGTATGCCGCGTTGCTGGCGGCGGTCATGAGCACCATTTCCAGCCAGCTCCTGGTGGCGTCGTCCTCGCTGGTGGAGGACTGTTATCGCCTGTTCCTGCGCAGGACCGCCAGTGAGCGCGAGAGTGTCGCCGCCGGCCGGGTCAGCGTGGTGCTTGTCGGCCTGGTCGCGGCCTGGATCGCCATGGATCCGGAGTCCCGGGTGCTGGGCCTGGTCAGCCATGCATGGGCCGGTTTCGGCGCGGCGTTCGGCCCCATGATCCTGTTTGCGTTGCTGTGGAAAAAATCATCCGGCACTGGCGCGGTAGCCAGCCTGGTGGCCGGAGCGGCCACGGCGGTGCTCTGGGTCGCTGCGGGATGGAATGAAAGCTTCCTGGGCGGGGAAGGAATTTACGAACTTGTTCCGGGCTTCATCGTCTCGTCGCTGGCCATGTACCTGGTCAGCCTGAAGACCGGCAGCACGAGCGAGTATCGGCCCGTCGCAAACTTTTGACGTAAACTGCGGCCATGAGCCCGGTTGAGCCTCGGCAGGTTGCATTCGTGCGACAGCGTCGTTCCGGCATGATTGCGATCGTGCTGGCCATGCCTGTCGCACTTGCCCTCTGGTTGGCAATCGCCTTTCTCGTGCCGCCGCTGGAAGATCTGGAAACCGTCGACGCCCGCATGGTGTTTGCACTGAAGTGCTTCTGCGTCGCTGTTTTGTTTTGTCTTGTCATGGGGGTGGAAGCCATCGCTCATGAGCGTCTGGTTTCACCCGCTTTCGACCCGCTTGCCGGTTACGAAACGAAACGGTTGCGGATCAATCAGCGCTACCTCCAGAACACGCTTGAGCAAATCGTGGTTTTTGGCGCCGCATTGTTTGGCCTTGCGGCGTATTCTCCTGACGGGGCGGCCATGCGGGCGGTCTTGGCGACCGCGGTGGTATGGGTGCTGGCACGCTTCGCGTTCTGGGGCGGCTACCACCGCAGCGTGGCCATGCGGGGCCTGGGTGCGCCAGGGATGGCTCTCAACATGATCGTGCTCTTGTACGTGGCCTGTCGATTCGGCTTTGATATCGCCGGTGTGGCTGGTGCCGGGCTTGTGGTCGCGCTGTTTGTCGCCATCGAGATCTTCCTGTTCGTGGTCACGCGACGCGCCTAAATCCCGGGCTTGTCGACTGACGGGAAGAGGAAGCGGGCACGAGCGCTGCACGCGCATTCTTCGCCCCGATTCTGCCGTACCTGCTGCGCTCGCCGTCGAATGCGGGTGACAGTCACCGACTTCGCGTGGGCTGGTGGTACTTGCCGCATGAGCCGGAGCAGCACTCAGGTTGCCGTTGAAGACGCGCTCGAACGGGTTGCTCAACCTGGACAGCCCGATTCAGAAAAACGTCGATTTGGGCAGACGCTACCAGAGCGACACCCGCATCAACGACCTGCTGGTCGAGACACCTTGTCCTTGCGCATCAATAGAGGAGTCCCAGTTGCCTGCATGCGTTCGTTTATAATTAAATGGCATGGGGTTGACAGAAGTGTAAATTTGTGACTAGTCTGATTAACGCAAGGGGATAAATTGGAGGGGGTAGTATGAAGAAGGAATTGGATAGCACTTGTGCTTGGTGGCCTCATGGTCGCATTTACCGCTGTGACTCCGGCCTTTGCCATGGCTTTATCTTGTCCCGGAGATGGCGTTCCCGTGGTTGATAGTGTGACGCGCACAACCAATGCCCACACTGGCGTGACCACCATCGTGATCATATATCGCTGCGTATAGCTTGAATCGTGTAGTGCCACTTCTTTCAAAAGGGGTGGTACCACATTTATTGGATTTTTCTTGCCTCAAGAATGTGGCTATGGTCCCGCTCTTCCGCAGTGCTTTTTTTTGTGCACCTGGAAAGAGGCAGGCCTGACAAAAGGTTGAATTATGCATAACCGTTGCGTGTGGATTTGTGCCTTGGCTTTTTGCGGGCTCCTTTTCATGACCTCCTCATCAGTTGCCTCGAAGCACGTCAGCTGGCCAGTTTATCAAGCTGATGCAATCGGCTACTACCAAAGCCAGCTGCCATATCCCATCGTCATTTATGTCTATTCGTCACAAGGCGACTTGGTGGGTATCATCAACCCCCATGGTCACAGTGATGACGACTCCATGCGTGAGTTGGAACATGCCCTTGTCGATCAAAAGTTCGATAGATTGGTAGAGTCAAAGCGTATTGCTCTGGACAGTTCCTTGAAGAACTTTTTGCTTGATCAGGGATATGAAGTACACCGCATGGTGAAAGGGAAGGCCAAGTATGCCCTTTTGCTTGTGATGCCAAAGGTAAAAAAGACGGATTGTGCGGAATATATTGACATCGAGAATAAGTTCAAGCGCGCCATTCGCAAATCCATGCACCAGGCATCAGAAAGCGATCCTCTGTATTCGGTAGCTATTATTGAAATAGAGTCGCCAAAAGTAAAAATTACATGCCAAAATTAATGGCTGGCCATGCTGAACTATTACTTCAATCTGGCAATTGGAAGGCTGCTGCACACGCCGTTGCTGGCATTGCTTATGATTTTCAGCTTGGCGATTGGCATAGCTGCAAGCATGACGACTGCCACGCTACGGTATGTTCTGGGTCAGGATCCCATACCAAGCAAGAGCGAACGTTTGCTGAACCTACAGAATCCTTCAACATCATACATGGGTGACAAGTTCAGTTACACGGATGCCAAAGCATTAAGTCGTCTGAGTCCATCAGATACAAGTACAGTGATATTTGGTGCAGGCATCACCACTGCACTTTCCATACCAGGTCGTCATGAGACGATTCCTCAGGGAGTGGGTGTCCGCTATGCCACGCCTGACTTTTTTCACATGTTCAATGTGCCACTTGAACACGGGCGTATCTGGACTCATGCGGAAGAAAGAAATGCCGCACCTGTAGCTGTATTGAATGAGGAAACAGCCAGGGATCTTTTCGGTAGATCCAGTGCCATAGGAAAGCAGCTGCGTATTGGTGGCACCCAATATACCGTCATAGGCTTGACGGGATATTGGAATCCACGCCCCCGTTATTATGATCTTGACAATGTGGCTGGTGCATTTGGCGGGGGCGGAGATGCCATCTTTTTGCCTGTGACGACGATGCAGTATGCACCAGACAATTTGATGGTCTCTAGATCGTGTCCCGATATTGGCCGGCAACCCACCCTTTCAAGCCCGCCCCAGTTACTTTCTTCATCATGCAGATGGCTGAGTGTTTGGTATCTTGCGCACACTCCCGAGAGCGCCAAGGTGTTGTCGCAAACATTAAAGAGCCGGCTGCCGCAAGTTCTTTCTGTCAACAGGGCACGCGAACTTCGCCTGATGAATGTACGTCAGATAATGGTCAACGCAGATGTCGTGCCAGCACCCGTGCGACTTTACTTCATGCTCGGCATGGCTTTTCTTGTCCTCTGTGTCGTCAATGCCTCGGGCATGCAGCTTTCTCGTGTATTGCGCTCAAGTTCGCAAATTGGCATCAGGCGCGCACTGGGGGCCAATCGTATGGATATTGTCAAGCAATATCTCTGTGATGCACTAATGATCAGTAGCATCGGTGGGATTTTGGGAGTGGGGATGACCTTCCTTGGGCTGTATGCAGTCCGCCATCTGCCTGGTGTTTATTATACGGACATGGCACGCATGGATGGAGTCATGTTCATTCTAATGGTCGTGTTGGTAGTCGTATGTGGGGCGTTGGTTGGTGTTATTCCGGCCTGGTTGGCAAGCAGGTCTGATCCTGCCTTGTTGATCAAGGTGCCGCAATGATTCCCTTGGCTGGTCTCTGGCGTTCCATCTGGCGGTTCCACCGATTGCTTGCTAGCATACTGGTATTGGAGTACGCCTTGGCCTTTGCCATTGTCTTGACGGCCATGAATGTACTCGTCTCGCGTGCTGCTGCCATCAATCAGCCCAGCGGTGTCGATGAACAGGGGCTGTATATCCTTCAAGGCAGGGGATTCAACCAACCAGTGCATCGTTTCGAAGTGTTCAACGCCCGTGCCCAATTCGCGGCCCTGGTGGGTGGGGAAAATGTAGCCATGGGCTCAAGTGCGCCTTTTTTTGGTGCATTCAGCCAAGTTGTGCAAATAAGCAATCCTGATGACAAGCGACGATCTGCTTCATTGCAAGTTGATGCCTATGAAGGGGGGCAGCATTTTGCCTCGGTACTCGGCTTGCGCCTGCTTCATGGCCGTAAATTCCAGCCGGATGAAATCGTGCGGCGTTATGGTGATGACACCCACCTGGTTATTCTCAGCGCCAGCCTTGCCAAATATTTATTCCGCGATGCAGAGGCTATCGGAAAACAGGTCAAAATCGGTGGGGAGTCGCACACAGTCGTTGGTGTAATCGATTCGCTGGCTGCACCACAGTATCTAGGAAGCCGACGAACCATGCAAACCATACTCCTTCCGAGGCTATCCAATAGCCATAATCTTCTATTTATCAGGTACAGTGGCTCCAAAACCAATTTGGAATCCGTGCTGGCCGACTTGCGTAAACATGACATGGGCAAGGTACGCTGGTCGCTTGCCTCTTATGCCTCTGTCAGGTCCAGGTATTTCATGTCGGACAGGCTGACCGTGGCGGCATTGGCGGTGGTGGTGTTTGCCGTGATGCTGACCGCGTTGTGTGGCATTCTTGGCTTGACCAACTATTGGGTGGCAAAAAGAAAGCCACAAATTGCGATACGTCGTGCGTTAGGAGCAAAAAAGCGGGACATTAATATGCATTTTCTCCTGGAAAGCGGGGTGTTGGCAATAATGGGGCTTCTGGCAGGGACTGTGGTGAAATTTTTCTTCGACAGGTTCTTTATGGGCTCTCATATTCAGGGCGGCCTGGCCATGTGGGCATTCTCCATCATGCTGGTCATGCTTCTCGTCGTACTCGTTGTCTATGCATCCTTGCGGCGTTGGCAGCGGATGAGCCCCATCGAATTGATGCGTCAGACGTCTATTTGAATAAAATCTCCTCTTCGATACAGTGGGCCGGGGCATGCTGGCCTGCGAAGTGCCAGAAAGAAAGCCTTGCCATCCTGACAGCCGGCAAGTGGAGATGGACTCGTTCTGGCGCCGTTCCCTGACAGGTCGAAGCGGTGCACTAGACTGTCCCCATGCGCGCCTTTCTCCTGTTCGTCCTGTTGTTGGCGTTGACCGCCTTGGCATGGCAACGCGGGGTGCGCGTGCCAGACCGCTTCAATCCGTGGGCACCGCTGGATGTGAAGGCGGCTCCGAACCTGCTGACGCGCTTCAAACTGCACCGCCTGACCTCACATCCAAGACTTTGCCGTACGGTTCTGCGTCGTTCGGGTGCCAAATTCGCGCGGGTGCCCGACCGCTCCACCGAGCACGGCTGCGGTTGGCATGATGCGGTGCGCCTGCAGACGACGAGGCGTGCACGATTGCAGCGGCCGGCTCTGGTGACCTGTCCGCTGGCGGTGTCGCTGGCCATGATGGATCGGCATGCCTTGCAGCCGCTGGCCCGATCGTATTTCGGTGAATCTGTCGTGCGGATTGATCATGTGGGCAGTTATGCCTGCCGCCCCATCTACGGGCGTGCGGACGCCCCGTTGAGTCGCCATGCAACCGCGCAGGCTATCGATGTCACCGGCGTGGTGCTGGCGGATGGTCGCCACATTACCGTCAAACGGGACTGGGACAAGGGACGCAAAGGTGCCTTCCTGCATGATGTGGAGCACCGGGCGTGTGGATTCTTCGGCATGATCCTGGGACCGGGATACAACGCCGCTCACCGCGGACATTTCCACCTGCAAAGTGCTGGCGGCGGCTGGTGCCGGTGACAGGATTGAACCAATGGTTCGACAACAAAAGGGGGAGCAATCAATCACCGCCCCGGACCGGGTGTCCCTTCTCGGACTTCCCATTCAGACGATGCTTGCTCGGGTACCTTGTTGTCAGGGCCTGGCTGGCAGGGCAGGGAAACCCTTACCCGTCCTGAATGACGATTTCCAAGCCGGTACGGCAGCATAACAAGCCGGCTGGCTTCCTGTTTATTGGGTAAGCTGGCCCGACCCTTTCCATGCCAAGGCACGCCATGAGCAGCATGTTCCACTCGCTCGGGAGCTACAACTACCGCTTGTGGGCGGCCGGCGCGCTGGTGTCCAACGTGGGCACCTGGATGCAGCGCATCGGGCAGGACTGGCTGGTGCTTACCGTGCTCACCCGGCACAACGCGACGGCGGTGGGTACGGTGATGGCGCTGCAGTTCGGGCCGCCGTTGCTGCTGCTGCCCCTGAGCGGTTTCGCCGCCGATCACCTGGACCGTCGCAAGCTGCTGCTCATTACCCAGGGCGCGGCCGGCGTGCTGGCGCTGGGGCTGGGTCTGCTCACCGTGTTCGGCCTGGTGCAGCTGTGGCATGTGTACGGCTTTGCATTGCTGCTGGGCTGCGTCACCGCGTTCGATGCGCCGGCGCGGCAGGCGTTCGTGTCGGACCTTGTCACCGACGATGACCTGGCCAACGCGGTGGCATTGAATTCCGCATCCTTCAATGCCGCCCGCATGCTCGGCCCGGCGGTGGCCGGCGCATTGATTGCCGCGGTGGGCGAGGGCTGGCTGTTCCTCATCAACGCGGGATCCTATGCCGCGGTGCTTGTGTCGCTGGGCTTCCTGCGGATACGCGAGTTGCACGTTGAAGCACGGCCCGCTCGCACCCCTGGCAGCCTGCTGGCCGGATTCCGCTACGTGTGGCAGCGTCCGGACCTGATGACCGTGCTGGTGATGCTGCTGCTGCTCGGTACCTTCGGCTTCAACTTCGCCATCTTCATTTCGACCATGTCGGTGACCGTCTTCCATGGTGACGCCAGCCAGTACGGCCTGCTGACATCGGCGATGGCGGTGGGCACGATGTGCGGCGCGCTGCTTTCGGCACGGCGCCAGTTCCCCGGCATGGTGCTGATGACGGTGGCCGCGGCGGCGTTCGGGATCGCGGTGGCGATGGCCGCGGTGATGCCGGGTCCCATGCTGTTCGCGCTCATGCTGTTTTTCGTGGGTCTTGCCGCGCTCACCTTCATGACCGCCAGCAACTCGATGATGCAGCTCACCACCGAGCGCACGATGCGCGGCAGGGTGCTGGCGCTGCGCATCGCCGTGGTCATGGGCGGCACGCCGGTGGGTGCGCCGCTGGTGGGCTGGGTGGTCGACCACTTCGGTGCCCGCTGGGCCCTGGGCGTGGGTGCGCTGGCCGGCATCGCCGCCACCGTGGTGGCGGTGGCCTATCTGGTCAGGCACCGGGGGCTGCGCCTGGTACGTGAGCAGACGCGATGGCGGCTCGTCATCCAGCCGGCCCCCGCGGATGCGACATTCACCCGCGTGGCGGCCGGCGAGCGGGTGACTTGACGAGGGGGCTGGCGTTCCGTCAAGGGAAAGGAAACGGGGCCGGACAAGTCCGCCCCCGCTCCGACGAATCGACCTGGCAGGAATGCGGATGCATTCGGCGTCATTCGTCGGGGTCGTAGTACAGGTCTTCACGCATGTCGAAGGCATTGAGCAATCCCGCATTGCCATTGGACATGGCGCTGCGGAAGATCCGGCTCAAGTCGACCATGGCATCTGTGACGTCTTTTCCGCGCTCGATCTCGCCGGCTGCCATGTGATCGGTAATGCCATCCCAGATGTCATTCACCAGCCGGTTCGACGCCTGGCCGCCTCCGGGCAATTTGCCCGGACCCGCACTGATCAGCGCGTCTGTCAGCTTGTCGCTGAACATGCGGATGAGCTGGACCTCCGCTTCCGCATCTCCACGTGCGCTGGCGATGAAATCCGATGTGGCCCATTCCAGCGACCCCATGATCGTGGCGAGAGTGTTGGCGGCCTCTCTGCGCTGGTCGTATGGCAGGTCGGTATTGCCGATCCTGTCTGCCAAGTGGCGCATTTCGGTGGCGATCACATGAGTGGTCTGGTCGACACGGTTGTAATCGGCGTCAAGCAGCACGTGACGCATGAAGTCCTTGACCAGACCATGATGGAAGTCGCCGGTATTGGTCTTGCGCCAGTCGGCCTCCGCCAGGCGCGAGAAATTCCTTTCAAAATACGTGCCGAGCTGCCCCAGGGCATTCGTGCGCTCGCCGCCCTGATCAATTCCGCCGACGTATTTGTCGTCGCCCGAGCGCGCAAGTGCCGCGAACAGCCTGTCTTGTGCCTCCTGGTTGGCAGGTGTGGCATGGCTGGCATTGAGCAGCCTGGCCAAGACATGCAAGCCATCACGGGAGGAGAGGTGGACACGGCCGCCGAGGCTGGTGGCCATCATCGCCTGGACCAGCGTCATGTCGCCGGCAACAGGCCCTTTTTGCATCACCGTGTCGATTTCGCCCAGTACCTCGTCGGCCGCACTGGCGTCGCCATGCGCGGCGGCCATGTTGGCAATGTCGGCTGCGGCGGTCAGCAAGGCCGGGCCGTTCTGGTGCTGGTTGATATCGTAGCCTTCGCGGCCTGCAGCGGCGAGAAGCCGTCTGGAAACATCCGCAAGCACCTTTCCGTCCTGGATGCCGCTCAACAGTTGGCGTGCTCCGGCGGTGCCCGGCTCTTTGACGAGACCATAGATTTCGTCAGCCCCCAAGTGCCCGGCAGCCACGTTGCGGGCGATCGATTCAGCTACCTGCTGGCGCAGTTCGGGAGTGTTCTCGTTGCTGTAGGCATGGCCGATTTCGTTGAAGGCCCGATTGATCGATTCCGCTTGCTCTGGGGAGATGGAATCACAGCCATTGGCGTCACCGTTGGCCATCCCGACCAGGGCCGCAATATATGCATCCTTTTGCTGCTGCGTCAGCGAAGGGTCGCTCATCACCCGGCTGATCTGGTAGGCAACAGCCTGGTCCGGGATGGGGCCGAAGTTGGCCGCCTGAAGCGTCTGCTCGACGGCCTTCCGGACCTCGGGATCGTTGCCGGAGCATGCGGTGGTTTGAATGGGGCCGCCACCAGCGGCAGGAGCAACGGGGATGAACATGGAGACGAGGGAGAAGGACATGCGGGCTCTCGGAACGGGGAGGGGGAGTCCATTTTCCTTGTGGGGAACGGCCGGCTGCCACTGGGGCTGACCAGGGAGGCTGGATGATTTCCCTGCGGGGGCTTCGTGCCGGTCGCCATGCCAGGGACCGCTATCCGGATGAGTGGAGAGAGTCCGCCTGTCGGTGCATGCCATTCATGGTCAGGCATGCGCTGCTGATGACGACCTGAATGGGTGGGCGGAGATCGTGCCGTCAGGCCGCCCGCATCCCTTAGACTGGCGTCGTTCCGCAAGCGCGGCCTTTTACTGTTGCCGACAGGAAAAGGGGGAACTGGCGGCCGGAGGTTCCCACCATGCATCATGGGTTGGATTTCATTTCCGCCGGGCCCGTGTGGGCCGATTCGTTGATCGCGCTGGCGGCCAGCATCGTCATCGGCTGGCTGTTCTACCGGGTGCTGTTCGCCATCGTGTGCGGTCTCGCCGGCGGGCGCTTCGCTTCGGTGGCCGGTGCCATCGCGCACAATTTCCGTACGCCGTCGCGCTGGCTTTTCCCGCTTCTCGGCGTGCTGCTCATCCTGCCATACATGCCCTTGCCGGACCACACCCTGGGCGCGATTCGACATGCAATCGTGCTGGTCCTGATCGCGATCGCCGGCTGGCTGGTGGTGCGGTTGATCGATGCCACCGGCGACATGCTTTCCGCACGCTACGACGTGGATGTTCCCGACAACCTGCATGCGCGCAAGATCCGCACCCAGTTCCAGGTGCTGCGCCGCATCGGCGCCGTGTTGATCGGTGCGTTCGCGGCGGGCCTGATGCTGATGACGTTTCCCGGCATTCGTGCCGTGGGCGCCACACTGTTTGCCTCGGCCGGTGCGGCGGGTCTGGTCGTGGGGCTGGCGGCGCGGCCGGTGCTGACCAACTGGCTGGCCGGCATACAGATTGCGCTGACCCAGCCGATTCGGCTGGAGGATTCGGTGATCGTGGAAAACGAGTGGGGCTGGATCGAGGAGATCACGACCACCTACGTGGTCGTCCGCATCTGGGATCTGCGTCGTCTGATATTGCCGCTCAGCTATTTCATCGAGCATCCGTTCCAGAACTGGACGCGCAGGACCGCCAATCTGCTCGGCACCTCGTTCATCTACGCCGACTACACGGTGCCGGTACAGGCGGTGCGCGACGAGCTGGAGCGCATTCTCAAGGAGGATGATCTGTGGGACGGTTTTGCCTGGTCGCTGGACGTGACCAACCTCACGGAACGCGTGGTCGAGATGCGCGCGATGGTCAGCGCGACCAATGCGGGCAACACGGTGAACCTGCGCCGCAACGTGCGCGAGAAGCTGGTCGCGTTTCTGCAGAAGAACTATCCGGAATGCCTGCCGCGCACCCGGCTGGACATCGCCCATGGCAGCCTGTCGTCCACGCCTTCATTGCACGATTGACGGCCGTCACGGCGTGACCGGACGAGTTGGCGCGGGCAGCTCAGCCCGCCTCGCCGTCTTCCGGGTGGCGCGCTTTCCAGGCCGCGAGCCTTGCCTCGTATTCTTCCAGTTCCTCGGTGTATACCGTGTAGACGCAAGGCTCGCAGCCGGTCTCGCAGCAGTCGCAGGGCAGGGGTTTTTCGGGCGCCTGCGGGCGTGGGTCCGGATCGTTCGACATGGTTCCAAGAATAACAAAAGCGGGCAGCGGACCGGGGCGTGCCGGTCATGTGTCCGCATGAACGTTCCGGAAAATGCCGGCTCTTGCGGAAGCGGTCCATGGCCGGTCCGGGTTTCGCGCCAGGCGTTTCCCCCGGTCGTCGCGTGTCGTACGATGCCGGCGGAGGCATGTCGTACCAAAGCACCGTTGACAATGGATGAGGGATGAGGGGCCGGGACAACATGGATAAAGCCGACATGGTGATTGCCCAGAAGCGCGGCAGCACAAAGATCCGTTATGCGTTTCACGCCGACCGGCTCGACTATGCTCTGGACAGCAGCGATGTCGGGCGCACCTTCTCGGTCGAATACACCGGCATCAGCCGCGATCGCGAGTCGCTCACGGAAAAGGGCACGTGGTATCGCAATCTCGGCTTTTTCTGGATGACCCTGGGCGTACTGCTGATGGTGGTTTCCTGGACGGAGCCTGGTGGATCCACGGCAGGCGCCGGATGGATGTGGTTGTGCGTGGGCGTGGGCTCGTACGCCTTCTACCGCCGCGGCATCAAGCGGTTTGTGGTGCTGCCTTGCGAACGCGGAAACCTGTTGCTGCTGGATGATGCGTCGGGGCGGCGCATCATCGACGAGATCGAGCGCCGGCGGGCCGCCCGGCTGCGCGCCGACCATGATTTTTTTCCCGACGACGAGCCGCCGGAGCAATTGCGCAGGCGCTTCGAATGGCTGCGCCAGGAGGGCGCGCTGAGCGACGAGGAATGGATGGAACGCGCGAGCCGGGTCGATGCCATGGAGCTGCTTTCCCGACTCGAAGCGAACCCCGTCGACGGGCGACCCGAAGACTGAAGGAAGGCGGCGGCATCGAAGGGTACCTGCCATCCTGTCCCAGGCCGTCGCGTGCACGATGGCTCCTTTCGAGGATGCGAAGAGATGCCGAAAACCGAAACACGGAAAGCGCGACGTGTGTCGCCCGTGCCCGAATTGACGCCCGCCCAGGCCCGGATGCTGCACCTGGCGGCGCAGGGACTGCTGCACACGCCGCGCGCGAAACCGACGCCGCAGACGCTGGTGCAGGCGATCAGGCGGATGCAGCTACTGCAGATCGACACCATCCATGTGGTGGCGCGCAGCCCGTACCTGGTGCTGTTTTCGCGCCTCGGTCCCTATCCGATGGCGTGGCTGGACGAACTGCTGGCGGCGGGGGAACTGGCCGAGTGCTGGGCGCACGAAGCGTGTTTTGTGGCGGCACGGGATATCCCGTTGCATCGTGCGGCGATGCCGTTGCGTCAGGGGCACTGGGCCATGCGGCGCGCCCGTCGCATGCTGGCCGAACATGCCGGCGAGATGCAGCAACTGCTGGATCATGTGCGTACAAGAGGCCCCGTACGCTCGACCGATTTCCAGCGTCATCGGCGCGGAGCAGGCGGCTGGTGGGACTGGAAACCGGAAAAGCGCTGGCTGGAGGCCTTGTTCGCGCTGGGCGAGCTGATGGTGTCGCGCCGGGAGAACTTCCAGCGCGTGTACGACGTGAGCGGGCGCGTCCGCGCTTCCCACGCTCCGGGACCGACGCCGGCATCATCGGCGCAGGCACGTCGGTGGATGCTGGCCCGTTCCGTGTACGCCCTGGGCATCGCCAGGGCGCACTGGATTGCCGATTACTTTCGCCTGGCCAGGGTCACGCGGGACGAGTTGGATGCCCTGTGTGCCGATGGCGAGCTGGTACGGGTGGAAGTGCGCGGCTGGGAACGGCCGGCCTACGTGCACCACGATCACGCCGACCTGCTGGCACGGGCGGCGGCCGGCCGCTTGCGGGCAACGCGCACCACGTTGCTGTCGCCGTTCGACCCGGTGGTATGGGACCGGCGACGCGCGCGCGAGTTGTTCGGGTTCGACTACGCGCTGGAATGCTACGTGCCGGCGCCGCGGCGGCGCTACGGCTATTTCGTGCTGCCGATCCTGCACCGCGGGCGCCTGGTGGGACGGCTGGATGCCAAGGCGCATCGGCGCGCGGGCGTGTTCGAGATCCGGTCCCTGCACATGCAGCCCGGAATCGGGATGTCCGAGGGACTGGCCGCCGCCCTGGCGCGTGCCGTCGCGCAGTGCGCGCACTGGCACGGCACGCCTGCCGTGGACAGCGGAAAGGACACGGCGCGGCTGTGGGCGAAGCACCTGGAAGCGTGGGCGCCGGCGCGGCATTGAAACCGGCATCCGGCTGGGCTGCCGGCCGCGATCGTGGCCATGGCCACGCCTGCAAAAGTCCTGTTTTTCGAGGCTCCCGCGGAACCTCGAAAAACGGCGGCCTGCTTGCCGGGCATGCCCGCCATCACGGGATCATTCCACCGACGCCCCGGGGCAGAACCAGAATGGTGGCGATCGAAGCCGCAACCACGGACTGGCGGTGGTTTCCGGTGCCTGACGTTTCCTACGGGCGGCGGGAGCGGTTGCCGCCCTTGTTGCGTCTGGCCGCCTGCGCGTGACCGCCGGCCCGGTTGCGCTGGCCCTGCGGTGCCTGCGGATGACGCCGCGCGCGTTTGCCGGCATTTCCCGGCTTGGCGGTGCGGGCCTTCTGTTTCGGGCGGGCATTGCTGTCCAGGCGCAGCGGCTGCTGCGGCTCGTAGCCGGGCATGGAGCGCATTTCGATGGGCGCCTTGAGAATTTTCTGGATGTCGCGCAGCAGCCCGGTTTCCTCGTGGCTCACCAGCGATATGGCCAGGCCCGAGGCGCCGGCACGGCCGGTGCGGCCGATGCGGTGCACGTAGTCCTCGGCCACCATCGGCAAGTCGTGGTTGATGACCAGCGGCAGTTGCTCGATGTCCAGCCCGCGGGCGGCGATGTCGGTGGCCACCAGCACCGTGACGCGGTGCTCCTTGAACTGCTTGAGTGCGCGCGTGCGCTGGTTCTGGCTCTTGTTGCCGTGGATGGCCGCGGCGTGCAGGCCGAATTTTTCGAGGTGGCGCACCAGCTTGTCCGCGCCGTGCTTGGTGCGGCTGAACACCAGGGTCTGCCGCCGGCTGTCTTCGGCCAGGATGTGCAGCAGCAGGTCGCGTTTGCGGTCCGCGTCGACGGGATAGATGTGGTGGCTGACGGTGGCGGTCACCGTGTTGGGCGGGGTGACCTGGACCTTGGCGGCATCGTGCAGGAACTGCTCTGCCAGTGCCTTGATCGGCCCCGCGAAGGTGGCTGAAAACAGCAGCGTCTGGCGCTGGCGCGGCAGGCGCGCGACGAGTCTGCGCAAGGCGGGAAGAAACCCCATGTCGAGCATGCGGTCGGCTTCGTCGAGAACCAGGATCTCCACGCCGCCGAGGTCCACCGAGCCCTGGGCCAGGTGGTCGAGCAGGCGGCCGGGGGTGGCGACCAGCACGTCCAGGCCCTGCTGCAGCGCCTTCAACTGGCCGCGCATGCCGACACCGCCGAAGATGGTGGTGCTGCGCAACGGCAGGTGCCTGCCGCAGTCGCGGATGCTGGCATGCACCTGTGCCGCCAGTTCACGCGTGGGAGTGAGGACCAGCGCGCGCGGGCGTTTGCCCCGCGTGCCGGCGGGCCGGTCCTGCGGGAACAGCCGCTGCAGGAGGGGCAGGGCGAAGGCGGCGGTCTTGCCGGTGCCGGTGGGGGCACTGGCCATGATGTCGCGACCCTGCAGGATCACGGGAATGGCTTCGGCCTGGATGGGCGTGGCCGTGACAAGGTTCTGCGCCTCGAGTGCGCGCAGCAGCGCGGGCGAAAGCCCGAGAGTCTGGAAAAGCATGGTTGGCTCCAGCAAGGGATGTTCCGGCAGGGCCGGAATATCGGAAGTACCCGGAGCGTTCCCTGGGAACCGCGCTGCGAGCGAAAAATGGGGGCGGACGGCGCGAGGTTGTCGTGGCGGTCCGGTTCGTGGCCTGTTGCCGAGCGGGTGGCAAGTGCGTGCGCCATGGGGTGGCGGCAGCGCGTCTTGCGTCGGGAAATGCGGCAGGCAAGGTCAGCGGAACCGGGCAATCATACCGGAATGGTGCCCTGCAAGCTACGGGTATCGCGAGGCACGGGAAGCCGGCGAGTACAGGGAAAGGCGCGCCGCCACGACCTGCCCTGCGTCAGGCGGGAGGGGTTCGGGAAGTGTCTCGATCCTGCTCGTGGTGTTCCGGAACGGGGAAGGGAGGAAGCCAGGATTCGCGGCGCAGGGTCCACAACTCATAGGTCGGCTTCAGCTGGTCGGGCATGTCCAGGGAGCCCAGGTTCAGTTCGACTTCGTTGCCGTTGCGGCCGAACACGGGCGAGCCGCAGCGTGGGCAGAAGAAGCGTCCCAGATAGCCGCGCGTTTCGCCGGTGATGGTGACCGCTTCCTGGGGAAAGATCGCGGATGCGTGGAAAAGGGCGCCATGGTGCTTGCGGCAGTCGAGACAGTGGCACAGGCCCACCCGCTCGGGGCGGCCCGTGGCCATGAATCGGACGTCGCCGCACAGGCAGCCGCCGCTGAATTGCTCCATGAGTCGTGCCTCCATGAAAATGATGGATGGGAAAGCCGCGCCGTGGTACGGCGTGTGTGAGCGGTCACCGGAAGGGAGCCGTGGCCCGGTTTGGCAGGCGCCGTCGATGGCCCGTGTCCGGGCTTCCCGTGGCGGCCGGCGCTTTCGCGCAGAAGCGGGTCCGCGGGGTGCCGGGGCGGGACCACTGGACCGTGTCGTTCGACGGACAGGGCAAGGTGGTGGCCGCGCGGCAAGGGCCGGCCGGCCGGCCGCAGGTTCACCATGCCGGACTTTGCCGCCATGCCACAGTGCCATTGGTCAAGGGTGTGGCAGATTGTCAGGTTTCCGTATCGGCATCCGGCACAACGGGCGCGTCTGCATGGAGTGCCTTGCCGAGGCGCTCACGCAAAGCGGCCAGGGCTTGCGGCGGATAGGCCTGCGCCGTGCCGGCGCCCCACACGGGGCCGGGCCATGCCGCATCGTTTTCACGCCTGGCCACGACATGAACATGCAGCTGGCGCACGATGTTGCCGAGGGCGCCGACGTTGAGCTTGTCCAGCGGTACCGCGTCGCGCAAGGCGCGCATGGCACTGGCGACCTCTGTCCACAACGCGGCCTGGTCGGCGGGCCGGAGCTGGTCGATCTCGACCACGCGGGGGCGGCGCGGCACCAGGATCAGCCACGGAAAGCGGACGTCGTTCATCAGGCATACGCGGCACAGCGGCCAGTCGGTCAGTACCACCGTGTCGGCCGCCAGGCGGGCATCCAGTGAAAAAGCGACGTGCGGGGTGTTCATGCC
>CAZMXV010000005.1:0-17248 GCA_964570295.1 uncultured Rhodanobacteraceae bacterium | reverse complement strand
CATGGAAGTGGGGACGACCCCACCGCTCCGGATCCTTGCGGGGACGGCCCCGGCGCGCGAGGTGCTTGTCATGAACTGGACCATTCTCTTCATCGCGGGGCTGTTTGAAATCGGCTGGGCCGTCGGCCTCAAGTACACCCACGGCTTCACCCGTCTGCTGCCGAGCATCGGCACGGTGGCGGCCATGGTCATCAGCATGGGTCTGCTCGGCATGGCCATGAAGTCCCTGCCGGTGGGCACGTCCTACGCCGTGTGGGTGGGCATCGGCACGGTAGGTACGGCGGCGCTCGGCATCATCCTCTTCCACGAGCAGGTGAGCCTGCTGCGCCTGGCCAGCCTGGCTTTCATCGTCATCGGTATCGTCGGACTGAAGCTTTCGGCATCCGTCTGAGGCCGGACCATGCCCGGGGCGGACATGCCCCGGGCGCGGGTGGGGTAGGATGCGACGCATGGCCGCGCGCCGTTTTCCATGACGACTGAACCGAGGCAATGCACATGACCGACACTTACGTTCCCCCCAGGGTATGGGCATGGGAGCCCAGGGACGACAACCGTTTTGCCAGCATCAACCGGCCCACGGCCGGTGCGCGTTTCGAGCGCGAACTGCCGGTGGGCAAGCATCCGCTGCAGCTTTATTCGCTGGCCACGCCGAACGGGCAGAAGGCGGGCATCATGCTGGAAGAACTGCTGGAGCGGGGCATCGAAGGCGCGGAATACGATGCCTGGCTGATCGACATCAGTGAGGGCGACCAGTTCGGCAGCGGCTTTGTGGCGGTGAACCCCAACGCCAAGATTCCGGCGCTGGTGGACCACGGCATCGCGCCGGCGCTGCCGGTGTTCGAATCCGGGGCGATCCTGTTGTACCTGGCCGAAAAATTCGACGCCTTCCTGCCCGCGGATCCCGCCGCGCGCACGGCCTGCCTGTCGTGGCTGTTCTGGCAGGTGGGCTCGGCACCCTATGTGGGCGGCGGCTTCGGCCACTTCTATGCCTACGCCACGGAACGCTACCGCTATCCCCTCGACCGCTTCACGCTGGAGACCAAGCGTCAGCTGGACCTGCTGGACAAGCATCTGGCGGCCAACGAGTACATGGCGGGCGCGGACTACACCATTGCCGACATGGCCATCTGGCCCTGGTACGGGGCCCTTGTGGTCAACGACGTCTACGATGCCGCCGAATTCCTGGACGCCGCCTCCTACACCCACCTGCTGCGCTGGCAGCGCCAGGTGGCCGAACGCCCCGCCGTGAAGCGGGGACGGCTGGTCAACCGCGGTACGGGCGGAGTGCGTGAACGCCACTCGGCGCGCGATTTCGACGGTCTGGTATAGCGGGCCGCCGGGGCACGACTTGCCGCGGGCCGGTCGTGCCTTCGACCGGGATTTGTGGCTCAATCGAAGATTCCGTGGGCGCTCTGGGTGACGGCATGTGGAGCAGGTTCAAGCGGTGGCGCGACCGGCGCCTGATGGCGCGGCGCCCGATTGCCGAGGCACACTGGCAGCGGGCGCTGGCGCAGTGCGGGCCGGCGCGCCGGCTGGGAGCGTCCGAACAGGCGGAGCTGCGCGTGCTGGCGACGCGGTTTCTGGACCGCAAGGCCATCGAGCCGGCGCAGGGGTTCGAACTGGCACAGGCCGACCGCGTCCTGCTGGCCACGCATGCGTGTCTGCCGATCCTGAAGCTGGGGTTGGACTGGTACCGTGGCTGGCACAGCGTCATCGTGTATCCGGACGTGTTCGTGCCGCGACGCGAACACATGGACGAAGCCGGCGTGGTGCATGCCTCCAGCGACATGCTGGCCGGCGAGGCGTGGGAACGCGGTCCGGTGATCCTGTCGTGGCGGGACGTGCTCGAAAGCGGAAAGGTGCCGGGGCGCAACGTGGTCATCCACGAAATGGCACACAAGCTGGACATGCTGCAGGGCGACAGCAACGGCTTTCCGCCGCTGCACCGCGACATGGACCGGCAGGCCTGGTCGCGGGCCTTCACCCAGGCATGGAACCGCCTGCATGGGGACGAACGCGAGGGTCTGGCGCTGCCGATCGACACCTACGCGCTGGAGAGCCCGGCCGAATTCTTCTCCGTGGCCAGCGAGCACTTTTTCGAGACGCCGGCCGATCTTCGTGCGCACCTGCCCGAGGTGTACCGCCAGCTGGCAGCTTTCTACCGGCAGCAGCCGGTGTCGTGAACGCGTCGTTGTGCCGGCCGGTCTGATGCCGGCAACGAACCCGCGTACCATGGGAAGGACATGTCACCGATGTATCCACCCTCCCGAAATACCCCGTCGCCGGCTCCGGAGCCCGGGCACGTGCACACGCCCGGGTTCAAGATCGTGCCGGCACCGGCGCGGCGGGTGTTGCGCCGCAAGATCCTGGCGGTGCTGAGCCACGAAGGAAAGTCGCCCGACTACGACGCGCCCGCGGGTGATCCCGGCTTGTTCGGGCCGGACAGCACCACCTGGAAAATCCATGCCGACTTTCCCGGCATGATGGCCGGTGGACTGGCGGCGCTGATGCTGCAGACCCAGCATCCGCTGGCCCTGGCCGGGGTGTGGGACCATTCCGATTTTCGCCACGACATGCTGGGGCGCCTGCGCCGCACCATCGCCTTCGTCAGCCGCACTACCTATGCGCCATGCGCACCGGCCGAGGCCGCCATCGCGCATGTGCGGCACGTCCACCGCCACGTGAAGGGCACGGCTCCGGATGGTCGGGCCTACAGTGCCGACGATCCGCATCTGCTCAACTGGGTGCACGCCGCCGAGTGCTGGTGTTTCCTGCGCGCCTACGAGACCTATTGCCGGACATCGGTTCCGGTGGCGGCGAAGGACCGCTACCTGGCGGAAACCGCCCGTGTCGCCGAGATGCTGGGAGCACGTGACGTGCCGAAGACGTGGGTGGACCTCGACGCCTTCTTCCGCGACGTGCAGGGCGAGCTGGTCGTCGACGGCCGCACCCGGGAAGTGTTGCGCGTGCTGCACGCCATCGCGCTTCCGGTTCCCATGGCGCGGCTGGGGCGTGGCCTGTTCTTTGGCGCCGGTGCGGCATTGCTGCCCGACTGGGCGCTGGAGCGCCTGCGGCGGACGCGCCGCGAGCGCCTGCGCGACCATGCGGCGGCAGGTGCCCTGAAGCTGGTGGCCCCCAGCATTCGCGAGGCGATGGCCGAAGGCGGCCTGGCCTGGCGCTCGTGCCTGCGCACCGGCAGGCCGTATGCGTCCCTGTTCCGGTGGGATGAAGCGGAACGGGCGGTTTCTCCATGAGGCCGAAAAATCGGCACCGCAGGCGAGTGTCACCCCCGCCAGACACCTCGAAAAACCGGTATCAGCAACATCTTCGGCAGCAGGTGGTGTCTCGGCGAGCGTGATCGTGACCGTGGGTCGCTTTCCCGGGCGGCACGGGATCCCTGGCGGATCCCCCAAAAGGCATTGAGGCAACCGGAATGGCCGGTAGGGGAGACGGGGCGGGGACAAGGTTTCCGGCGGTCATTCGCCCATGTGTTCGAGCTCCTGCCCGTCCACGGGATCGCGCACCCAGCGTCCGACGTAATATGCCTCGGCCCGCAGGGAGGTGCGGACCTGATAGCAGTCGGTGTTCCATTCTCCGCGGAACTGGGCGCGGTCGCTGAAGGAGGCCACTTTCTTGCCGTCCTGGTACAGCGTGCCACGCAGGCGGAGGTACAGGCGGTGGCCGATGAAACCGTTGCCGCTGATGGCAAAGTCGGTCAGTTCCACCTTGAGCGAACGACCTTCGGGCGTGGGCAATGGCGCGTCGGTGAAAGTGGCGTTCCCGTGGCCGAGGTTGTTGCGCAGGTACGTCGAAAATTCGGCCTGCAGCGGGCAGTCTTCGAGCATGCCGGGTTCGAAGCCGGCATCGTCGGCGACGGCCAGCTTGGGCGCGATGTGGATCGGATCCGTGGCCAGGGCGGTGGAGGACAGGCCCATGAGCGTGGCCAGGGCGATGGTGCGGACGGATGGATGCATGCCTTGCGTTCCTTTCCATGGTGGCCCCTGTATGAAGGCTCCCACCGGGGTGGAAGCCCTCCGAGCGTAGCGGGTTTCGGCGCACGGCACATGGCGTGGCGTCACGCCGGGGGAAGACGGGGCTCAGACGCGCGTGTGCGCGACGAGGTCGTCCAGCCACGCGAGCATGGTGTCGATGTCGTCCGCCGCCACGTTGAGTGCGGGCATGAAGCGCAGCAGGTCGGGGCGCGGCGCGTTGAGCAGCAGGCCCTCGGGTGCGCGACGGCGTGCCGCTTCCACGAGGGCCGGGCCGTCGTCGCGGTCCAGGATCAGGGCGCGCAGCAGGCCCGCCCCACGCTCTCCCCGCATGCCCCATTTGTCGGACAGCGCGGACAGGCCGGCGGCAAGCTGTCCGGCGCGGGCATGGACCGTGTCCATGAAGCCGGGAGCGACGAGGGTGTCGAAGATGGCCACGCCGACCGCGGTCATCAGCGGGTTGCCGTTGTAGGTGCCGCCCTGGTCGCCGTGCTCGAAGCAGCAGACGTCCTCGCGTGCGCACAGGGCCGACAGCGGAACGCCGCCGCCGATGCCCTTGCCGAGGGTCATGACATCCGGCTCGATACCGGCGTGCTGGTACGCGAACAGGTGTCCGGTGCGGCCCATTCCGGTCTGCACCTCGTCCACGATCAGCAGCAGGTCGTGTTCGCGGGTCAACTGGCGGAGGCCTTGCAGGAACTCGCGCGTGGCCGGAATGACGCCGGCTTCGCCCTGCACGGGTTCGAGCATGACCGCGACGGTGTCGGTATCGACGAGCGCCCGCACGGAATCCAGGTCGTTGAGGACGGCCTTCGGAAAACCGTCGACCTGGGGCGCGAACTTGCGGTCCCAGCCGGGCTTGCCGGAAGCCGACATGGTGGCCAGCGTGCGTCCGTGGAAGGCATGGTCGAAGGTGATGATCTTCCAGGCACCGTCGCGGTGCAGCTGTCCCCACTTGCGTGCCAGCTTGATGGCGCCTTCGTTGGCCTCGGCGCCGCTGTTGGCGAAGAAGACGCGGTCGAAGCAGGAAGCCTCCACGAGCCGGCGCGCCAGTTCGATGGAAGGCTGGTTGTAGAAGGCCGGCGAAGGGTTGACCAGCGCATGCGCCTGGCGTTCCAGCGCCTCGACGATGGCGGGATGGCCGTGGCCCAGGCAGTTCACGGCCCAGCCCTGGATGAAATCCAGGTAACGCTTGCCGGCGTGGTCCTCAAGCCAGGAACCGTGGCCGCGCACGAAGACCAGCTCCGGGCGCGAGGTGATGTCCATCAGGGCGTCGAGGCCGGCGCGGTCGATGTTCATGGCATGAAGGAAAAGAACGGGGAAGGGCGCATTATAGGGCCGGCGGCGGCACGCGGCCGCCTTTCCGGAACACGGTGCCGGCGCAATGGACGTGCGCCCGGCGACTCACGATTTTGCTTCGTCCATCGCCAGGGTGGCGTGTGACGGGGTTTCCGTGGCCTGCAGGCGCCGGGCGACCTTTTCGGCCTGGTGCATCACGCGCAGCAGGTTGCGGCCGGCCAGGTCGGCCAGTTCCTCGTCGCTCCAGCCGCGGCGCGCCAGTTCGGCAAGCAGGGCCGGGTACTTGTCGACGCCGTCCAGGCCTTGGGGCGTGCTGTCGATACCGTCGAAGTCACCGCCCAGGCCCACGCACTCGAGGCCCGCCACCTTGCGGATGTGCTCGATGTGGTCGGCCACCATGCCGATGGTGGCCTCGGGGCGCGGATGATCATGTTCCCATTGCTTCAGCGCGTCCCCGGCGCGTTCCGGCTGGCCGATGTACTGCTCGTGGAAGCGCGCCGCGGCGCCGGCGCGGCGGGCGCTCCAGTCGGCGGTGTCCTGCGAGATGAACACGGGGTAGAAGTTGACCATCACGATGCCGTGGTTCTGCTTGACCATGCGCAGCACGTCGTCGGGCACGTTGCGCGGGTGGTTGTCCAGGGCGCGGGCGCTGGAGTGCGAGAAGATCACCGGGGCCCGCGTGGTCTCCAGGGCGTCGCGCATGGTGTCGGCCGAGACGTGGCTGAGGTCGACCAGCATGCCGAGGCGGTTCATCTCGCGTACCACGGCGCGGCCGAAGTCGGTCAGGCCGTGGTGCTCGGGGGCGTCCGTGGCCGAGTCGGCCCAGTCGGTGTTCTTGCCGTGGGTGAGCGTCATGTAGCGGGCGCCGAGGTGGTACATCTCGCGCAGCACGGACAGCGAGTTGTTGATCTGGTGGCCGCCCTCGATGCCGATCAGGCTGGCGATGCGGCCTTCCTTGTGGATGCGTTCGATGTCATCGGCGGTGTAGGCCATCTCGAAGGTTTTCGGGTATTTCGCCACCATGTTGCGCACGACGTCGATCTGTTCCAGCGTCGTCTGCACGGCCTCGGGGCCGGTGATCGAAGCGGGAATCCACACCGACCAGAACTGCGCGCCGACCTGGCCGGCGCGCAGGCGCGGTATGTCGGTCATCAGCGAAACGTTTCGCGTGCCCTCGTCGGTCTTGACCTGCAGGTGGGAGGTGTCGGCGGCCAGGTCGATGTCGCCGACGTTGCCGAAGTGGGTGCGGATTTCCCACGGCAGGTCGTTGTGGCCGTCGATCAGGGGCGTGGCGGAGAGTACATGCTTCACGCGGGCCGCCACGTCGCCGTTGTCGGTCGACTGGGGAGATCCCTGGGCGGTGGCCGCAAGGGGCAGGGCGGCAAGGAGGCAGGCGAGGGCGTACAGAGGCTTCATCTTTCCCATCCGTTCATGACCGGTTCGATTTCGAGTGTATCGCCGTCGGGAATGAATGGAATGCCCCATTGTGCATGGTCGACCGTCTGGCACCGACGGCGCGGGCTTTCCGTGTCGTATGGCCGAACGTTCCGTTTGCGGCGGGTTTGGGCATGGCGCGATGGATCCTGCTGCGGCAGTGCGCGCGTGCCACCTAGGGAAAACCCCAGCTGGGGCGGTCCCCAGATGTGGCAGGCCGTGGTTTGCCCTATGTTGGATCCAAAGAAGGAGGGTTGAACATGACTTTGGGCGTGAATCCGTCGAGTGGCCTTGCCGCCTATCCGCTTTCCACGTGGAGCGGCGAGCCGGTGTCCGCCGACCCGGCAGGCAAGCTTCCGCAGGCCGGCCGGACGTCCACTTCCCCCTGGTCGGGCGAACCCTTCTACAACCCCTTCCTGGCTCAGCTCCAGCCGGCCGGCGGCCCGGTGGTCGCGGCGGCCGGGGACACGTCGTTCGATGCCGAGGTGCGCGGCCAGGCATCTCGCCCCATCGACCTGCAACTGGCTGAAATCTGCAAGTCGGTCACCGACCCCGACGATGCCGGCCCGGCCGGGTGGAACCGTGTCGACTCGCAGGTGCTGATGTCCCAAGGCATTGATCCCGCCGCGCTGGAGGATCCGGCCACCGGTTTCCGTGCCGGCATTTTTACCGACGGTGACGGCCGCTACGTGCTGGCTTTTTCCGGCTCCAACGACGGTCAGGACTGGTTGAACAACCTGGCCCAGGGGCAGGGCCTGCCGGCCGCGCAGTACGCCCAGGCGGTACAGCTGGCCAGCCAGGCCCAGGCGGCCTTCGGACAGGATGGCAACCTCGTCATCACCGGCCATTCGCTGGGCGGCGGGCTGGCGGCCATCGCTTCCGCCGAGACGGGTGCGGCGGCGGTGACCTTCAATGCCGCCGGTGTGCACGACGACACCCTGCGCGCATTCGGCATGGACCCCGACACTGTCAAGCAGGAGGCCGAGGACGGGCAGATACGCGCCTACTCGGTGGATGGCGAGTTCCTTTCGTCATTGCAGGACCATCGCGGGGTGGTGCTGGGGGTGCTGACCGCCGGCGGCGTGCTGGCCAGCATGATCAACCCGTTCCTGGGCGGTCCGGTGGCGGCGGAGGGCATTCGCGCCCTGGCCAACGGCGACATCCCCAAGGCGCTTGGGCATCGCGTCACCATCGACGACCCGCATCCGCTGGACAAGCCCGACACCCACTGGTACGACTGGCTGTGGGGCAACGCCGAATACCAGGAACTGAAATACAAGGCGCAGCAGGTCAAGCATGCCATCGATGAGCATGGCATCGGTACCGTCATCGACGGCCTGCGTGCCGATCACCCCGACTGGTGATGCCGCGGGCGCACTTGTTGCCCGCATGCCGGCTCCGGACGTGGCGCGGCAAAGCGTGACATGAAAACGGCGGCGCCTCGCGGCGCCGCCGTCGCGTGGTGGCGGTGGTGGTCAGTCCGCCGAAGTGGTGGTGGCCGTCTTGGCTTTCTGCAGGCGGGTCTGGCGCCATGCCTTCATCCGTTCGATGCGCTTGGCGCGCAGGTCGGCCAGCCGCGTGCGTTGTGCCGGCGTCAGGATGTCGTGGATCTTCGCCTGCAGGTCGGCACGGCGGAGCACGCGGGTGCTTGCCGCATTCGCTTCGGCACTGGCCAGGTCATTGGCCGCGCGCTGGTAGGCCGCGCTGCCGGGCGTGGTTTCGTGCAGGGCCATGCGCTTCTGGCGCAGGGCCTTCCACGCGGGCTTGGCCTGCTGAAAGCTGGCGCGCGTGAGTTCGCGGATGCTCGAGCGCTGCGCGTCGGTCAGGTCGAGCTTGCGGAAAGCATGCATGCCGTGATGGCCGCCGTGCCGCATGGCGTGCATGCGATGATGCCGATGGTGGTGCCGTTGCGGCGTGGTGGCTGTCGCCTTGGCGCTGCTGGCAGGGAGGGCGGGCTGGCCGTCAGTGGCGAGAGCCAGCGGGGAGATGGCGAAAGCGGCGGCCAGCAGGGTCGAAGTGATGATCGTGTGGCGCATTCGTGGGGTCCTCTTCAGGAAGTGGCGTGATGCCTCGACGGAGTTTCATGGTCATGGTTTTCTCGTCGCGGCCGGCACCTGTCGGCTGGAATGTCGTACCGACGAAAACGCGGGCGCCTGGTGCAATCAACGCTCCCGCCGCTGCCCGGTTGACGTCCCGGTGCCGGATGCAGGCAACGGTTCAGGTTGCGGGCAACCGCCACGGCGGCTGGAATGCCCCCCGCGCGAGCGGGCCGCGGCGCGCACTTCCGGTCTCGCGGCCGCCGCGCCGACTTGGCTACACTGGACGCTGTTTTCCGGAACGGACCGCCTGCCTTGCGCGACTTGAGCTTGCTGCTGGACTTTGATGACCAGTATCGTCGTGATCAGCAACAGGACGCCGGTTTCCTGCACCGGCGCGACCGGCGGCTGGCCGTCGCGCACGGCTTCGACGGCCGGGGCTCGCCGGCACCATGGCTGCGGGCGGTGCGGAGCGGAGCGCCGGCATCTCCCGGGAGCGATCCACGCCTGCGCACCTGGCGTCGGCTGCGATGGCTCTTCGTCGCCCTGGGCGCTCTGTTGGGCGTGACGACCATGCTGGGGCTGCTTTATTACGACGGCGGGCGGCGCATCAGCGTCACCCTGATCATGGGTGTCGCACTGCTCCAGCTGCTGCTGGCCCTCCTGACCACGGTCCAGGCGCTGGTCGGCTGGCGGCCCTGGCACGGCCTGTACAAGGGGGGCTTGCCGCGCTGGCTTGGCGGCGGCCATGCGCCATCGCCGATGCTGCGCGCCGTGCAGGCTCCGCTGGCGGCGGGGGTGGCGCATGCCGGTGGACTGGCCTTCGGCCTGGCGGCCTTGTTGACGTTGTTGACGCAGGTGTTGATCCATGACCTGGCCTTCGGCTGGAGCACCACGCTGCAGGCCTCGGCGCCGGCGTTCCACGAACTGGTCACGACGCTGGCGTGGCCCTGGCGCGACTGGTTCCCGGACGCCGTCCCCACGCTGACGCTGGTCGAGCAGTCGCGCTATTTCCGTGCCGGTGCGCCGGTCGTGGCCGACCCCGGCCTGCTCGGCAACTGGTGGCGGTTTCTGGCCATGCTGTGGCTGGCCTACGTGGTGTTGCCGCGCGTGCTGCTGCTGGCCTGCGCGCACTGGCAGCTTGTCTGGCGCGCCCGTCGGCTGCTGGCCACGCATCCGGGGCGCGCCGCCCTGCGCGGGCGCATGGTCACGCCGTGGGTGGAAAGCGGCGGCGAAGCCGATACCGGGCGCGTGCCGGCGGGGCCGGAACGGACGGAGCGCCTGGCCGTGGCGCGTATCGGCCGGGCCTGGATCACCTGGGCCGGTGCCGGCTGTCCGGACCGGCTGCGCACGTCCGCCGGCACTGGCGGCGAGTGCCTGGAGGCCGGTGGCTCGGCCACCCTGGCGCAGGATGCGCGTGCACTGGCGCGGGTGCGGGAGCTCGGCGGCCCGGTGCTGGTGCTGGCGCGTGGCTGGGAGCCGCCGACCGGTGAACTGGCCGATTTTCTCGGCGACGCGCGGGAACGTCTCGGCGAGGTCCCGATCCAGCTGGTGCCGTTGGCGGACGCGGCGGCCTCGCGGCCCATGGACGAGGCGAGCCTGGCACCGTGGCACCGCTTCGTGACGCGCTGCCGGGATCCGCACCTGGTACTCGCCGACCTGCCGGAAGGAGAAGGCGCATGACCGACACCCTGCCGCGCTTCGCCGTGGTCGGCCATCCCAACAAGGGCAAATCCAGCATCGTGGCGACGCTGGCGCAGAACGACGCCATCGCCATCGCGCTGGAGCCGGGCACCACGCGCGACAGCCATGCCTATCCGTTGCGGGTGGACGGCGAATGCCTGTACGAGTTGATCGACACGCCGGGCTTCCAGCGCCCGCGACGCGTGCTGGAATGGCTGCGCGCGCACAGCTTCAGTGCCTCGGACCGCCCGGACACCGTGCGCGCCTTCGTCACCCAGCATCGCGACGATCCGCGGTTCCACGACGAATGCGAGCTGCTCGCTCCGATTCTGGATGGAGCGGGCATTCTCTACGTGGTGGACGGATCGGTGCCTTATTCCAGCGAGAACGAGGCCGAAATGGAGATCCTGCGCTGGACCGGCCGTCCCAGCCTGGCCCTGATCAACCGGATCGGCGAAGACGACCACGGCGACACCTGGCACGCGGCGCTCGGCCAGTACTTTCAGATCGTGCGTCATTTCGATGCCGTGCGCGCGCCTTTCGAGGACCATCTCGGCCTGCTGCGCAGCTTCGGTGAACTGGCGCCGACCTGGCGCGATCCGCTGGAACGGGCCGCGCGCCACCTGCGCGGGCAACGGCGTCATCGCGACCATCAGGCGACGGCCCTGGTGGCCGCGGCGCTGGGTGACATGCTGGGCCACGTGGCATCGGAGACGTTGCGCGACGAGTCCGACCGTGGCGAGTGCGAAGCCGCGTTGCGGCAGCACTGGCGCGACTGGCAACGCCGGCGCGAGCGGCGTCTGCGCGAGGACATCGAAAAGCTGTACAGCCACCACCGTCTGCAACGTCGGGAGAGCGAGCTGGCGTGGCAGGGCGACGACGACCTGTTCAGCGAAAAGGCGCGTCACGCGTGGGGCGTCAGCCGCACCTACCTGGCCACCGCGGGATTCGGCGCCGGCGCCCTCGGCGGCGCCGGCGTGGATGCGTTGACCGCGGGGCATACGCTGGGGGCCGGTACCCTCATCGGCGGCGTGCTGGGGGCGGCGGGCAGCATCTACTACGCCGGCAAGCTGGACCGGCTGAAGCTGGGGGCATGGTCCGCCGGCGGCCGCGAAGCCCGCTTCGGTCCGGTGCGCGATCCGCAGTTCGGCTACGTGGTCCTGGGCCGGGCGCTGGAGCACGCCTGGCGCGTGGCCACGCGCAACCATGCGGGACGTGATCCGCTGACCCTCGGCGGGCATGACGGCCACTGGCTGCAGCAGCTGGACAGCCGCCAGCGCATGGCGCTGCAGAAGGCGCTGCTGTCGCCGCCACGCCACGCCGGCGACGCCAAACGACGCATGGCCCTGGAAAAGGCCGTGTCCGACGCCGCCGCGGCTTTCCGCCACTGGCACGAGCATGCCGGCGACGAATCTTCGCGGACACCCTGACCGCACTGCCCAAGGTCCATGCCATGACCCCGACACCGGCTTCCGAGGCTCGACGCGACACGCGGCAGCATCGAGCGCGCGTGCGCCGCTGCCTGCGCAACTTGCGCATCGAACGCGACAACGGCGCGCTCTATGCGCGCCTGGCGGAGGTGGCGGAAAACCCGCGGCTGGCGCGCGCCTACCGGCGCATCGCCGAAGGCGAACACGCCAATGCGCTGTTCTGGGAAGCGCGGCTGCGGGAGATGGGAGCCACCGTGCCGTTGGCGCGCCCGCATGCGCGTGTCCGTGTGCTGGGTCGTCTCGCGCAATGGTTTGGCACGGGATTCGTGATGCCCCGGGTGGTGCGCCTGGAACATGCCGACCACCTGCACAGCCCGGTCGACCGGGAAGGGCACCGGGACCATTTTGCACCCGTGGCCCTCCGGCAGGCACGCGAGCACCGCCACCCCGCCGCCGACGGCAACACCCTGCGCGCCTCGGTGCTGGGCGCCAACGATGGCCTGGTGTCCAACGTCAGCCTGGTGATGGGCATGGCCGGGGCCGCCACCGGCAACCATGCCGTGCTGCTGGCGGGCCTGGCCGGCCTGGTGGCCGGGGCCTGTTCCATGGCGCTGGGCGAGTGGCTGTCGGTGAACAGCTCGCGCGAGTTCTACCAGGCGCGCATCACCGAGCGTGCCGAGCGTCTGGCGGTGGCCCCGGAAGAGGGCGTACGGCACATCACCGGGATCTACCGCGACAAGGGGTTCGAGCGGGCCAAGGCCGAACACCTGGCGCGGCATCTTGCGGAGAGCCCGCGTTCGGCGCTGGACACGATGGTGCGCGAGGACCTCGGCGTGGACCCCGCGGAGCTGGGCGGCTCGGCCTGGATGGCGGCGCTGTCGTCGTTTCTGTGTTTCGCTTTCGGCGCGGCCTTTCCGGTGGTGCCGTATTTTTTCCTGGACGGCCAGCAGGCCCTGTTCGCCAGCATGGGCAGCACCGGGGCGGGCTTGTGCCTGATCGCGCTGGGCACGTCGCTGTTCACGGGGCGCGGTTTGCTGTTTTCGATCGCGCGCCAGTTCGTGATCACCGCGGCGGCGGCGGCTGTCACCTATGGCGTGGGTCGCGTGCTGGGCGTCGCCATCAGCGGCTGAATCCCGCCGGAAAGGGCTGTGGCATGTTGTCGCGACCGCGGGTTTCGGGCCCGCGGCGGCGGCCGCGCTGCCTACAATAAGGCGCATGAACCGTTTCTTTTCCGTGCGCCGGTGGGCAAGCGCCGCTGGCGTTCTGTGCGTGCTCGCGTTGGGCCATCCGGCCGTTGCCCAGGATCTTCCTGACCACATGGAGCAGCGGCTGGCGGCATGTACCGGTTGCCACGGCCCGCATGGCGCGGGTTCACCCGAAGATACGCGGGTGCCGCGCCTGGCCGGCAAACCGGCCGGCTACCTGTTCCAGCAGCTGGAGTACTTCCGGCACGGCCAGCGCCGCCATGCGCCCATGGAGTACGTGGTGCGCCAGCTGAGTCCGGCCTATCTGCGCCAGATCGCCATCTATTTCTCGCGGCAGGAAGTCCCGGTCCACGAGCACCCGGTACCGGACGTGGCCGATGCCGTGCTGGAACGCGGCCGGCAGCTGGTCGAGCACGGGGATGCCAGCCGCGGCGTGCCGTCTTGCCAGAGCTGTCATGGTGAACGCCTGACCGGCGTCGAACCGATGATGCCGGGCCTGACCGGCCTCACCTACGACTACATCCGTACCCAGCTCGAACTGTGGCGCTCGAATGGACGCTCCGACAAGGGCATGTTCTGCATGGGCGTGGTCGCCAACCGCATGCGCAAGAGCGACATCACCGCGGTGTCCGCGTGGCTGGCCAGCCAGCCGCCACCGCAGGACATGCGGCCGCTGGCCTCGCGTGACCAGGCCGAGCCGCTGCCGGGCTGGTGCGTGCTGGGCAGCAACGGGGTGGCACCATGAAGCGGTGGCGGCGGCATGGCACGGGCGCGCTGGTGGCGGTGGCGGCACTGGGTTTCGGACTGTGGATGTTCAGCGGCGGCGGCTCGGGGGCCACGGTGCCGCCGGCCGTGGACGCGGACGCGGCGGCGACCGCCCTGGATGATCCGGCGCTGGTGGCGCGTGGCCGCTACCTGGCCATCGCCGGCGACTGCGCGGCCTGCCACACCGCGCGTGACGGCAAACCGTATGCGGGCGGGCACGCGTTGCCCACGCCGTTCGGCGACATTCCCGCGCCAAACATCACGCCGGACGCCGAGACCGGCATCGGCCGCTGGCGGTTCGAGGATTTCTGGACCGCGCTGCACGAAGGCAAGGCGCCGGACGGCAAGCTGCTGTACCCGGTGTTTCCGTATACCTCCTATACCCGCGTGACGCGCGACGACGCGCTGGCCCTGTTCGCCTACCTGCGCTCCCTGCCGCCGGTGCACCAGCCGAACCGGAAGCCGCACCTGGCGTTTCCGTACAACCTGCGCAAGGCGCTGCTGGCCTGGCGCGCACTGTATTTTCGTGCCGGCACTTACCGGCCCGACCCCGACCGGTCCGGGCAATGGAACCGCGGGGCCTATCTGGTCGAGGGGCTGGGCCACTGCAACGAGTGCCACACCACGCGCACGTCCCTGGGTGGTCTCGATGACGAGCTGTTCCTCGCCGGCGGCGTGATCCCGGCCCAGGGCTGGTACGCTCCCGACCTCGGCATGCACGAGGGCGGCGGCCTGGAAGGCTGGAGCCGCCAGGACGTTGTCGACCTGCTGAAGACCGGCCGCTCCGCGCACGGCACGGCCACCGGCCCCATGGCGGACGTGGTGCGCAAGAGCACCCAGCACATGACCGATGCCGACCTGCAGGCCATTGCGATCTACCTGGAGTCGCTGCCGGCACGTGGCGCCGGCGCGGCCGGGCCGGCGGCGCGCGCCGATGATTTCGCGGCCGGCGGGGAGGTGTACGCGCGCGAGTGCGCCGCCTGCCACGGCCAGGACGGGCGCGGCGAGCCGGGCATCCATCCGCCACTGGACGGCAACCCCTCGGTCACGGCGCCGGATGCCACCAATGCCATCCGCAGCGTGCTTCTGGGCGGGTTCCCCCCGGCCACCGCCGGCAACCCCGCGCCCTATTCGATGCCGCCCTTCGCCGCCCGGCTGGATGACGCCGACATCGCGGCCGTGGTCAACTACATCCGCCAGTCGTGGTCCAACCGGGCCGCCGCGGTCACGCCCCGCGACGTGCAGCGCTACCGTTACGGTAACTGATCCATTCCGCCGGAGGAGAGTGCGGTGCGAGAACAAAGCCATGTCCCGCCGTCGGGGCCTGCCGGACTCGAGCCGCTGCGCCACGACATCGTGTCGGTGCAGTCCCAGGTGGTGTATGGCCGGGTCGGCAACAACGTGGCCGTGCCGGCACTGGAGGCGATGGGCCTTTCGGTCGCCGCCGTACCCACGGTCCTGCTCAGCAACACGCCGCATTACCCGACGCTGCATGGCGGTGCGATACCGGTCGACTGGTTCGCGGGCTACCTGCACGATCTGACGGCCCGCGGCGCACTCGAACGCCTGCGCGGCATCGTGACCGGCTACATGGGCAGCGCCGGCCAGGTCGAGGCCCTGGCCGACTGGGCACGGCCGTTGCTGGATGCGGACACGGACCTGAAGCTGGTCGTCGATCCCGTGCTGGGCGACCATGGCGACGGCCTGTATGTCGCCGCCGACCTGGTGGCGGCCCATCGCCGGCACCTGCTGCCGCTGGCCCATGGCCTGACTCCCAACGACTTCGAGTTGTCGCAGCTGGCCGGCACGGCCATCCGCGACGTGGCCGATGCCGTGGCCGCCGCACGCACGCTGTTGGGCGCGCGGACGCGGTGGGTGGCGGTGACCAGTGCCGCGCCAGGCACCTGGAAGGGAGGCGAGATGCGCGTGGTGCTGGTCACGCGGGAGCAGGCCTGGTTGCTCAGCCATCCGCGCATTGACGTGGCGCCGCGCGGCACCGGCGATCTTTTCAATGCCACCGTGGCCGCGCACTGGATCCGCGGCGCGGCGTTGCCGGAGGCCGTCGCGGGAGCGTGCCGGCGTGTCCTCGCCGCCATGCAGCACACGCGCAAACTGCACTCGATGGAGCTGCAATGGCCCGCGCCGGATGACACGGAGGACACGGCCCCGGTGTCGATACGGGAGCTGCCGCGCGGCTGAATTCGGGTCGGGAGTCCGAGTCCCGAGTCCCGACCCCCGTGCCATCCCCCGAGGGGTGGCGATATGATGGGCGTCCACCCCACGGTTTCACGTTCCGGAGACCCGTTTCCCATGCAGGACCCGTCCGACACGCCGACCCGGCACGCGCACCATGGCCGCTATGCCCAGGCCGCGACGGTCGAGGATTTCCGTCACAACCTGGATGCCGTGCAGTCACGCATCGCGGCGGCGTGCCGGCGTGCGGGGAGGGAGGCGTCGGAAGTGCGCCTGCTGCCGGTCAGCAAGACCGTCGCCGAGGACCGCATCCGTCTGGCCTATGCCGCCGGCTGCCGCTTCCTGGGCGAGAACAAGGTGCAGGAGGCGCAGCACAAATGGGAGGCCATGGCCGACCTGGACGACCTGAAGTGGTCGGTGATCGGCCACCTGCAGACCAACAAGGCCAAGTATGTGGCGCGTTTTGCCAGCGAATTCCAGGCGCTGGACAGCCTGCGCCTGGCCGAGACGCTGGATCGGCGCCTGCAGCGGGAGGGGCGTTCGCTGGACGTGTTCGTGCAGGTCAACACCTCGCAGGAAGACAGCAAATACGGCATGGCGCCCGACGACGTGGCGGCTTTTGTCCGTCAGTTGGCCGGCTTTTCGGCATTGCGCGTGCGTGGCCTGATGACGTTGGCGATGTTTTCCAGCGATGCCGACCGTGTGCGCCGATGCTTCGTGCGCCTGCGCGAACTGCGTGAGCGCCTGCGCCAGGATGTGCCGGACGGTATCGGCATGGACGAGCTCTCCATGGGCATGTCCGGCGATTTCGAGATTGCGGTCGAGGAAGGGGCCACCGTGGTGCGGGTCGGCCAGGCCATCTTCGGCGCGCGCGCCGTACCGGACAGCCACTACTGGCCCGCCCGGGGATGAAACCGCGGCCTCCGGGGTGAAATGCTTGGCGCTCCCGGAGCCCTGCGGTACGCTGCTGTGCCAGCTTTGACCTCGCCAAGCGGCGATTCGACGGACGATGACCGGTATGCCCGAAACCTACGATCCACAGGCGGTGGAGACCGCCGCGCAAGCCTTCTGGAACGACACGCACGCTTTCGAGGTGAAGGAGGACGCCTCCAGGCAGTCCTTCTACTGCCTGTCGATGCTGCCGTACCCTTCGGGCGCCCTGCACATGGGGCACGTGCGCAACTACACCATCGGCGACGTGATCAGCCGCTTCC
>CAZMXV010000004.1:0-38669 GCA_964570295.1 uncultured Rhodanobacteraceae bacterium | reverse complement strand
GCATGGCCTCGACGGCCGCGGCCAGCGCCGCGTAACGATGTTCCAGGTCACCGGCCAGCTTGTCCGCCTGCGCCTCGCGCCCCAGCCACCGGCCGATACGGCGAATGTTGGCCAGCACCGTGGCCGGATCACGCGCCTCCTCGAGCAGATTCACGTCGACCCCGGCCTGGCGCAGTTGCCGCAGCACCAGCGCCGGGCCGGCATCATGGCTGGCCAGGACACGGTCGGGCCGCAGCGACAGGATGCCCTCGGTCTGCAGCTGGCGCAGATAGCCCACATCCGGCAGGCCGGCCGCGGCGGCCGGCCACTCGCTGGTACTGTCCACGCCGACCACGCGGTCGCCGGCGTCCAGCATCCAGATCGTGGCGGTGACGTCGCCGCCCAGGGCCACCACGCGCGAGGTGTCCGACGCCGCCGTGGCCATGCCGGATACGCCGGCCAGCACCAGCCACAGGACCAGCCTGAGGAAGCTCTGATGAAATCCAGTGCAGGCGCCACTTGTCCTGTCTGTTCGCCAGACAAGGCGCACGGGTGAAGGCTGGCTGGTGGCCTGGACAAGCCACGCGGTGCAACCTGCGAGCCATCCGCGTGCCATGACGCCTGTGCTGGATTCCATCAGAGCTTCCCTAAGCATGCCCGGCCTCCGTCACCAGGCTGTCGGCCAGCGCGGTCCATGCCTCGCGCTCGGGGTGGCCGGGCTGGCGCTGACCGAACAGCTGCACGATCTGGTTGCCGTCGGCATCGTACATTTCCAGTGACGTGACCGGTCCTTCGGCGGTCGGCTTTTTCACCACCCAGCTTTCTGCGATGTGGTCGGTCCGAAGGTGCAGGTTGAAGTCCTCGTCCAGCACGTTCAACCACGGGCCCATGCGCCGGACGCGATGCACCGGTCCGGCGTGGATCTGCACCATGCCGGGCGAACCGGTGAACACCATGATCGGCAGACCGCTGCCCACGACCGCCTCCAGCGCCCGCTCCACCGCCGCGTTGTCGGTGCGGCGCGCGAACTCGCTGCCGGCCACGTGCAGGGCCTGCAAACGGGTGACCCGGTGCCGCCGCAGCAGGCCGTAGAACTCGTGCGGTCCATACCCCATGCGCCGCCAGCCTGCGCGCAGCGAGGCCGCATCCACCGCGTCATCCTGCAGCAGGTGCGGCAGCGGCGGCGCCACCGTGCGCGGTTCCAGCAGCGGCGTCTGCACGCCGGCGTTGAAGCGCGACACCAATTGCCGCCAGGCGTTTCCGTCGGTATCGGGCAGGCGGTAGATCTTGTGCACGGCGGTGCCGTCGGCATCGAAGAACTGCAGGCTTTCGAGCTGGCGGCCGCGGCTCTCTTCGTTGACCGCGTAGCCGTGCCGGAAATGACGCAGGAACACGCGCAGGTCGATCGGCCCGCCAACCACGGCGCCCATGGCCTCGCCGATGTTCACCTCCTTGAAGGCGCCCTTCTTCTCGTGCACGCAGCTTTGGTTGCGGGTCAGCACCATCACCCGGCCCACGCCGGGCATGGCCCGGAGCAGGTCGGCCCAGGGGCCGGCCAGGCGCGTGACGCGTTCGCCCACGCGGCAGGCCACCAGTTCGCCCTCGCTGACGCCCAGGCGATGCGCCAGATCGCGCGCGCGCAGTTCCGGTTCGCTGGCGCGAAGCCGGGACCAGGCACGCTTGAGGGCCGTGGGCGTGTGCGTTTCGACGGCGGTATCCAGTACTCGGGACATGGTGGTTTCCTCGTGTCAGAACGTGAGCCGGGCGGACACGCTGAAGGCGCGTCCCGGCATGCTGAGGCGGTCGGCGGGGAGGCCGCCGGTACCGCTGTCGTTGAGCCCGTTGCCGCTGACCAGGTTGCCGAGCACGCCTCCGTTGAGGTTGCCCCAGTCCCAGTACTTGCGGTCGGCCAGGTTGGTCGCGCCGGCATGCAGCGCGAGGTGCTCCGTGGGTTTCCAGCGCACATACAGGTCCAGCGTGGCGTAGCCGCCGGGCCGAAACCCGTCCGGGTTGGCCAGGCGGACATGCCGGCGCACGCCGGTGGCAACCAGTTGCGCGCCCCAGTGCGTGGCGTCGTAGCCGATGCCGACCACCAGCTTGGCCGGATCGACGGTGTCCAATGGCGACCAGCTCGTCTCGCCGGGCTGCACCAGGCGCCCGCTGGCGACGGATGCCGACGCACGCAGCGACCACCCGTCCCACGCCTTGTCGAGGGCGCCCAGGCGCAGCTGGCCGGCTGCTTCCACGCCCCGGATGCGGGCGCGGCGCGCGTTGACGGCCTGGAAAAAGAAGTTGGCGAACGCGCCAGGCGAGATCTGATGCGCCCAGTCCGGCACCTCCCCGGGCGACAACTGGTAACCGGACCAGATGAAGTCGCGGTAGCGGTTTTCGTACGCCGCCACGTTGAACCATCCGGCGTCGCCCTGCCCGCGCACCCCGATCTCGAGGTTGCGGCTGGTTTCGGCCTTGAGGTCGTCATTGGGCAGGAAGGCGATATTGAAACCGGCGATCGGCTGTTCGTTCCAGGAGCCGGCGATGTCGCTGTACAGCGGCGCCCGGAATCCGTCGGCGTAGTTCGCGTACACGCCGAGCCCGTCATGAAAACGCCAGATCACACCCAACTTGGGCGATACATGATGCTCGGTGTAGTCGCGCGGCTGGTAGCCCGCGTTGTATTTCAGATACAACGGGTCGGCATCGGGCTGGTAGGCGTAACGCTCCAGGCGCAGACCCGGGGTGACGGCGAGACGGCCCTCGAACCACTCGATGCGATCCTGCACGAACAAGGCCTGGCGGTCGGTGTCGCTGGGCGGGATCAGGTGCAGCGGATAGTCGCCGGGCATGAACGTCTTGTCGCTGCCGCCGGCCCCGGTCCGCTTGTCCACACCACGGCCGTCAGCCTCGGAGGTGACGTGTGTGCGCGACACCTCCACGCCGTAGCTCAGGGTTTGCGCCACGGCGCCGTCGATGTGGCGGGTGGCCACCAGCTTGCCGCCGGTCACGCGCTCGTCGAGGGGCACGGTGGTGAAGTGGCGCGCCAGCGTCTGCGTGTCGGTGTCGGTATCGGTGCGGGTACGGCTTTGCTGCCAGTAAGCGTGCCAAGCCAGGGTGTCGGCCAGGACGCCGCCCATCTGCCGGAAATCCTGCCCGATGCTGGCCCGCACGCGCTCCCGGGTGTCGTTGCCGCGATACCGCGATGGATAACCGCCCGGCTCCAGCGCCGACAGGCTGTCGATGCGCACCCGCCGCCGGGTGGCTTCCACGGTGGCGCGGTCGCGGCGGCCGCTGTCGGCGCTGTGCACGTAGGTGCCGAGCAGGCTGCCCTGACGGTAGTGCATGGGATCGGGGCGGGTGCGCGCCGCACCGATGCCGCCGACGTCGCCGTGGTTGGCGGTGGCGTGGCCTTCGCGATGGCTGGCGGTCACCAGCAACCCGTTGTGGCGGTCGCCCGAGGCCAGCGACACCGTGGTGGCATGGCTGCGGTCGGTGCTGTCGTACCGCGTCTTCACGGCCCCTCCGACGGACGCGCCATCGCGCAGGTAGTCGCCGGGCTCGCGCGTTTCCAGTATCACCGAGCCACCGAGCGCGTCCGACGGGTAAAGAGCCGAGGCCGGACCGCGGATGATCCGCACGCGCTTGATCTCCTCGAGGTCGATGTAGTCGCGCCCGGCACGGAAACTGCCGCCGGCGATGTCCGCCCCGAAGGCGCCGGCCATCGGCACCCCGTCGATCTCCATGTAGGTACGGTTGCCGGACAAGCCGCGGATGTTGAAGCTGTCCAGGCCGAAACGGCCGGCCGTGCCGATGGCCGAGACACCGGGCTCGTAGCGCACCAGGTCGCGGATGTCGGCCACCAGGTGGCGGTTCATTTGCTGGCGGTCGATCACCGAGATGGTGCCAGGCACGTCCAGCTCGACCAGCGGATAGGTGCCCGACACCTGCACGGCCGGCAAGCGGCTGGCGGTATCGGTTGCCGGTGTGGCGGCGGGTGCGTCCGCCGCGAAGGCCGGCGCGGCGATCCACGCGAGGCAGATGGCCAGCGGCAGCGCGGACAGGCGCCTGGAATGCGGTTTCATGGGACTCCTTCACGGGCAGGGTTCGGTACATGACGGAACCGGACTGCTGGCGGGAAGGAGGCGCTGGGCCACCGGGCTGGCACCGGAAAATCTGGATCGACGGGGCGGACGGCGTGCCGGCTGTCGCGACCGGTCCGGCATGACGGAGCATGTCCCTCCACCGGAAAAAGCCGGGCTTCCGCCGGCATCACCTTGGCCACCGCTGCTAAATGATAATGATTCCTATTTGCGTGTCAACCGGCATGTGTGGCGCATGCTCACCCCGGCCGGCCGTCCACCCGCGTCAGGGTGGCCGGCGAAGCGGCATGGCCACGACACGGCATCGGGACCGGACAGGCGGGCAGGGGCAGCCACAGCCGGCAGGCCACCAGGGACGCGGCCAGGCCCTGCACCCCCTGTTCCAGCACGCGCCGCTGCGCCGGCCGGGCCATCCAGCACAAATGCGCGTCCAGCCATGCCCGCCGGCCATACTGCGCCGCCGCCACCATGTCCAGCATCCGCTTCTCGTCCACCGACGGCACCGGGCACCCCGGCGGATTGACTTCCAGACGCCGCCGCCGCGTCCGCGCCAGCGCGCACAGGAACGTGCCCAACGCGGCGGACACGTCTCGCGCCCCGTCACCGCAGGCATCGCGCAGCAGCTTGCCCAGCAGCGGGCAATGGCCGCGGCGGGTCACGACCAGGCGCCACGACCACACCAGCAGGTATGCGCACGGATTGAGGGCATCCGTGCCGTCCGATTCCGGGATCACGTTCATGGGCTGGCCTGGAGAAAGAACACGGCATCATCCTAAATGCGAACCATTCTCATTTTCAATGATGGATCGCCGCCTGTTTCCGCTCCGTACCCCGTCGCACGGTTTTGCCGGCAAGACGTGCCGCGTAGAATGCCCTTTTGCCTGCCGCGCGAATTCCTGCCGATGACAGCCCGTTCCCGAGACATTGCCCTGGTCGCCGACATCGGCGGCACCAATGCCCGCTTCGCGCTCGCCGACACCGGCAACGAGCGGCCCCTGCGCGAGGACAGCATCCGGCGTTACGCGGTCAGCGACTTCGCCACGCTGACGGAAGCGGCAGGGCATTATCTGGACACGATCGACATCCGCCCGCGTCACGCCGTGCTGGCCGTGGCCGGACACATCCGCGACGGCGAAGTGCACGCCACCAACAACCCCTGGCACATCACCACCGCCACCGTACGCGATGCCCTGACACTCGAATCGGTGCGCCTGATCAACGATTTCGCCGCCCAGAGCCTTTGCCTGCCGCTGCTGGGTCCCGGCGACGCGCACGCCATCGGGCCCCGCCCCGCGCCGGACCCGGGCGCCGCCGCCCGGCAGACCTTCGCGGTGATCGGCCCCGGCACCGGGCTCGGCGTCGGCGCCCTGCTGCTTCGCCATGGCACGTTCTCGGCCCTGGAAACCGAAGGCGGCCACACCAGCTTCGCCCCCGCCGACGCCGAGGAAATCGACATCCTGCGCTTTCTCGCCGCACGGCATGGCCGCGTATCCAACGAGCGGCTGGTCAGCGGTGAAGGCCTGGTCAACCTGCACCAGGCCCTTGCCGCCATCGAGGGCCGCCAGGCCGAGGCTCTCGCGCCGGAACAGATCACCGCGCGTGCCGAGCGCGGCACGGACCCCCTGTGCATACGCGTGGTGGAGCGCTTCTGCGCCATCTTCGGTGCCGTGAGCGGCGACGCCGTGCTGCACCTGGGCGGCTGGAGCGGCGCCTGGCTGGCCGGCGGCCTGCCGCCACGCCTGCTGCCGTGGCTGGAAAAGGGCGACTTCCGACGCCGTTTCGAGGACAAGGGGCGCCTGCGCGACGCCCTGCGCGACACGCCCACCGCCGTCATCACCCACCCCCATGCCGGCCTGCTCGGCGCGGCCGCGAGTGCCGTGATGGCCACCGGCGGCATGCTGCCGGCGCAGCGCCGGTGGCGCAAGCTTTCCCCCTGAGGCAGGCGCGGCAGCCGCGATGCCGCGCCTCGTTCGCCCGCCGCTGCCGGCACCACGCGCCCTCTCTCTGAACCGGACCGGAAAGCCGATGCCGGTGGCGCTTGCATTGGCCCCCGCCTCGTTGTTAAATAACGATTAAGTCACACCGATTCAGTCCGGTGTAGGCTGTAATGCAGGGATTGGTCTAAAAACAAGCCGCAACTTACGGATTTCAAAGCCATGACTGCCTCGCTCACGATCCTCTGCCTGATGGGTGCCGTTGGCGCATTGCTGGCCAAGTCGATCAAGCGCATTCCCGAGGGCCAGGTCTACACTCTGCAACGCCGCCGCCGCGCGGAACTCCAGTTGCTGCCGCCCGGTACGCACCTCATCCTGCCATTGCGCGACCACATCGCACACAAGATCAGCCTCACCGGCCGCACCCTGCACCTGGACACCCTGCTTGCCGACGACGCCACCCGCGTGCATGGCACCGTGTATTGGCAGGTGCTGGAGCCGGCCCGCGCCGACGCCGTGATCGACCAGGCCGACCACCTCATCCGCGAACAGGCACTGCACGGCTTCCGCGCCGACCGCCACCTCGAGCCCGCGGCGCGCAACCTCGAACTCAAGTCCCGCCTCAACCGGGCCCTCAAGCCCCGGGGCATGTTCATCACGCGCGTGGACCTGCACGCCACGCCCGCGTAACCGTTCGTTCCGGGGGGAACGTTGCGACACGAAACCCGCTGCGGCGGGTTTCGTGTCCTTGGCCCCCGGCCGCCCCGCCAGGATTGCCGCCGTTGCCGCGATCACGGATCATGGACCGATGAACTTCCCGCGCCCCGACCTCGAACGCCGCCTCCGCGACGGCCTGGCCGCCCTGTCCCTGGCCCTGCCGGCATCCGCCGTGGTGCAGCTCCTCGACTACCTCGCGTTGCTGGCCCGCTGGAACCGCAGTTTCAATCTCACCGCCGTGCGCGACCCTGCCGCGATGGTCACCCGACACCTGCTCGACGCCCTCGCCATCCTGCCGTTCGTGGAAGGCGAAAACGCCGCCGACCTCGGCAGCGGCGCCGGTATTCCGGGTCTGGTGCTGGCCATCGCCGAACCGGAGCGCCGCTGGCGACTGGTGGACGCCAACGGCAAAAAGGCGCGGTTCCTGCGCGCCGCGGTCCGCGAACTGGCCCTGCCCAACGTGACGGTGGCACAGCAGCGCGTCGAGGCGGTCCAGGGCCGCTTCGACTGCATCACCGCGCGGGCCTTCGCCAGCCTGGCCGACATGCTGGCCTGGGGCGGCCACCTGCTGGCCCCGGACGGTACCTGGCTGGCCATGAAGGGCCAGCATCCCGATACCGAACTGGCCGGACTGCCGCCGGCGTTCGCGGTGCGCGACATCCCCGCCCTGCGCGTTCCGGGCCTGGAGGCCGAGCGCCACCTGGTGCGCATCGTGCATGCCGGGGCGGCGGGATGACGCGCCGCACATGCTACGCTTGGCGACCTGTCCGCCTACATGATCCACTCGTCCGGGGGCCTCACACGCCATGACGCGCATCATCGCCATTGCCAACCAGAAGGGCGGCGTCGGCAAGACCACCACCTCGGTGAACCTGGCCGCGGCATTGTCCGAGGCCCGGCGCAAGGTGCTGCTGGTGGACCTGGACCCCCAGGGCAATGCCACCATGGCCTCGGGCGTGGACAAGAACGAAGCCAGCCCCAACGGCTGCGACGTGCTGCTGGACGAGGCCACCTTCGAAGAGGCCGTGGTCACCACCGAGGCCGGCTTCGACCTGCTGCCCGGCAACGCCGACCTCACCGCGGCGGAACTGAAGCTGATGGACGCGATGGCGCGCGAATCACGTCTGGACGAGCAGCTGCAGAAGCTGGGCGAGCGCTACCACACCATCCTCATCGACTGCCCGCCGTCGCTGCACCTGCTGACCCTGAACGCCCTGACCGCGGCGCACGGCGTGCTGATACCGGTGCAATGCGAGTACTTCGCGCTGGAGGGCCTTTCCAGTCTGCTCGACACCGTCAGCGCGGTGCGCCAGCGGCTCAACCCGCAACTGGAAATCGAAGGCCTGCTGCGCACCATGTACGACGTGCGCAACAACCTTGGCAACGAAGTGTCCACCCAGCTCACCGACCACTTCGGCGACAAGGTGCTGCGCTCCATCATCCCGCGCAACGTGCGCCTGGCCGAGGCACCCAGCCACGGCAAACCCATCAACCTGTACGACCGCTCCTCGCGCGGCGCCATCGCCTACCTCGGACTCGCCGGCGAAATGATCCGCCGCGAACGCAAGGCGGCGCGCCCCGCCACCACGCAGCCGGTCGCCACGCATCACCAGGACATCCCACATGGCGGCTAAAAAACGCGGATTGGGCCGGGGCCTCGACGCCCTGCTGAGCAACAGCGACGCTTCGGGCACCCCGTCGGGGCAGCCCGAGGGCGAACTGCACACCCTGCCCATCCAGTACATCGTGCCCGGCAAGTATCAGCCGCGCCGGCACTGGAACGCCGAGGCGCTGGAGGAACTGGCCGAATCGATCAAGGCCCAGGGCCTGATCCAGCCGGTGGTGGTGCGGGCCATCGGCGCCAAAAAATACGAGCTGATCGCCGGCGAACGGCGCTGGCGCGCGGCACAAAAGGCCAACCTCAAGGAGTTGCCGGCCCTGGTCAAGGTGGTCGACGAACAGGCCGTGCCGGCCATGGCGCTGATCGAGAACATCCAGCGCCAGGACCTGACCCCGCTGGAGGAAGCCGACGCGCTGAAGCGCCTGATCGACGACTTCGACCTCACCCACCAGCAGGCCGCCGACGCCGTGGGCCGCTCGCGCGCCGCGGTCTCCAACCTGCTGCGCCTGATCGACCTGCCCGCCCCCATCCGCAAGCTGATGGACGACGGCAAGCTGGACATGGGCCACGCGCGCTGCCTGCTGACACTGTCCGAGGCCATCGCCGTGCCGCTGGCGCGCCAGGCCTCGACCCTGGGCTGGTCGGTGCGCGAACTGGAACAGGCGGCACGCCGCGCGCAATCCGGCGGCAGCAAAAAAACCACGGCCGGCGGTCGGCGCGACGCGGACATCGAGGCGCTGGAGCGCGAACTGTCCGAACACCTGGCCGCCCGCGTGCAGGTAGCCTCCGGCCGCGGCGGGCGCGGCAAGCTGGTGATTCATTATCACAACCTGGACGAGTTGGACGGCATTCTGGAGAAGGTGCGCCGATAGCGCATGCGCGTGCCCGGGACGAGGGCGGGTGGCAACGGCGTGTCGCATGCACCCTCTCCGGCGGCAAAGCGGGCACGGGAAGCTCCGCCGCGATCAAGATGGCTCGCCGTGACCGATCGGGCCTGCGCCCCGCCACTCATCCCTCGCCCCTCATCTGCAATAATGCCGCCCACTGACCGGAACCCCCGCCCATGCCACAGCTTTCCGTGGTCGTGCCGGTATTCAACGAGCGCGACAACATCCCGCCCCTTCTGGTCGAAATCGCCGCCGCCCTGCGCGGCAGGCTGGATTTCGAGATCATCTACATCGACGACGCCAGCGAGGACGACAGTCTCGCCGTCCTGCGGCGCGAAAAAGCCCGCTATCCGGAGCTTCGCGTACTGCGTCACCGGGTCCGCAGCGGACAGAGCACGGCATTGTGGAACGGCATCCACGCGGCACGGGCTCCCTGGGTGGCCACACTGGACGGCGACGGCCAGAACGATCCGGCCGACATCGCCAGGCTGCTGGCCGCACGCGAGCAGGCCGACGCCGGGGTCCACCTGTTCACCGGCTGGCGGACCACGCGACGTGACAGCATCGGCAAGCGCGTCTCTTCGCGGGTCGCCAATGCGGTGCGTTCGCGCGTGCTGGGCGACGCCACGCCCGACACCGGCTGCGGACTGAAACTGGTCGAGCGCGAAACCTTCCTGCGCCTGCCCTTCTTCGACCACATGCACCGCTACCTCCCGGCCCTGGTCAGACGCGCCGGCCACGCCATCCAGAGCGTGCCGGTGGGGCATCGCCCGCGCACCCGCGGCCATTCCAAGTACGGCACGCTGGACCGGCTGTGGGTGGGCATCGCCGACCTGCGCGGCGTGGCCTGGCTGATGCGCCGCGCCAAGGTCACCGGGGTCGAGGAAATCCGCTGATCCGGCCGCCACGGCGGCGTATGCTGATGGCATCGGTTCGCCAGGAGATCAAGCCATGGGCATCGCCATCAAGCGTGTTTACGAGGAACCCGCCGCATCCGACGGCAAGCGCGTGCTGGTCGACCGGTTGTGGCCGCGCGGGGTGAGCAAGGACCAGGCCGCGCTGGACGACTGGTGCAAGGACGTCGCGCCATCGGACGAGCTGCGCAAATGGTTCGGCCACGATCCGGAAAAGTGGCCCGAGTTCCGCAAGCGCTTCCGGGCCGAGCTGGATGCCAACGAGGAGGGCTGGCAGCCGCTGCTGGACATGGCCCGCAAGGCGCGGAAACTGACCCTGCTGTACGGCGCCCGCGACGAGGCGCACAACAACGCCGTGGTGCTGAAGGCCTACCTCGACGACCGGCTGGCCTGATCGCCACCGTCCTTGCGGGCCGGCCGGATGCCGACCGGCTGCCACCCGTCCAGCGCCTCGCGGGCCTTGGCACGGCCGCGCTCGATCAGCTCGCGCGCGCGGTAGAACTGGTACGAAGTGGCCATGTTGCGCGGCAGTTCGATCAGCAGATCCGGCTGGTAGGCGGCCAGCCGCAGGCTGGCCAGGTTGGCCTGCATCAGGTCCATGGCCTGGTTCAGCAGCTCCAGGGCGCCCGGTTCGCGCGCCCGCGGCTCGCCATGCGACACCAGGCTGGAAACGAATTCCGCGATGCGGTGCCCGTAGCCGGTCTGCACCTCTTCCCCCACGTCGTCGGCCGAGACCTCGCGTTCGGGCGCCGGCTGCTCGGACGGACCGTCCACGCTCACCGCCATGATGTAGTCGCAGTCCGCGCCCAGCAGCGGCATCACCGGCACCGGATTGAGCAGGCCACCATCAACCAGGCGCCGCCCGTCGCGCACATGCGGGCGGAATATCGAGGGAATGGCGATGGAGGCGCGGATGGCGTCGAACAGCGGGCCGCGGTCGAGCCAGACCTCGCGCTGACGGTCGATGTCGGTGGCCACCGCCGTGTAGGCGACCGGAAGATCCTCGATGCGCTCGTCACCGATCAGCTCCCGCAGCACGCCGATGATGCGTTCGCCCTTGATCAGGCCGCCGCCGGACAGCGTCCAGTCCACCAGCCGCAGCACGTCCAGCTTGGCCAGCGCGGCCACCCAGTCGCGGTACACGTCCAGCTTGCCGGCGGCATAAATGCCGCCGATCAGCGCACCCATGGAGCTGCCGGCGATGGCCACCACCTCGACATCCCGCGCGACGAGCTCCTCGACGACGCCGATGTAGGCCAGCCCCTTGGCGCCCCCGGCGCCCAGGGCCAGGGCCACACGCGGACGGGAGGAGCCGGACGGGTCTTCACTCATGAATCATGCTCTGTGGTGTAAAGGGCGGACCGCCTGCACCAAGGGCTCCGCGGTATTCCCGGCAGACCCTGATGGCGCGGTTTCCGGGTCAGCCCCAGAGTAGCGACGGACCCGGGTCGGCACAATGCGCCGCCACAGGCGTCCCGATACCCGCGCGGCCTGTCCACCGACCGCCACAGCTACGGCGCGTCGCGATAGATGCCCTGGGCCAGCTGCAGCTGGATCTTCATTTTCTCGCGCAGTTCCGTCGGCGCCACGACCTCGGCGTCGGCGCCGTATTTCAGCACGTCGCGCAGCAGTTCGCTGGAATTGGAGTACGGCAGCTTCAGCTCGTAGCGGCCGTCGGCCAGCCAACTGCCCTGCTGTTCCGAATGCCAGTGCTCGTCCGCCACCCAACGGGCCGCGTGCGCGGAAAAGCGCACCGTGGCCCAGGCCCGGGGCTTGCCGGCGAAAATGCCGTAGCTGGAGGCCAGCACCTCGTCCAGCTCCGGCCCGTCCATGTCGCGCGCACGCTCGGGCCGGGTATGCGCGTCGCTGATGCGGTCCACGGCGAAGCTGCGCAGGGCCTCCCGGTCATGGTCCCAGGCATCCAGGTACCAGTTGTCGCGGTAGTGCGTCAGCCGTTGCGGGGACACGTCGCGCCGGCTGGCATCACCGGTGGTGCGGGCGTGGTAATGGAAGGTCAGGCGGCGGCGTTCGAGCACCGCGCCGGCGACGATGCGGAAGGCATGCTGATCCAGCCGGCGCGCGCCGTAGGGAATCACGCGGATGCGGTCGATGGGTGGCGATTCGCCACTGACGCGGTCGGCCAGCAGGTGTTGGATGCGCGACTTGAAGGGCGCCAGGGCGCCCGTCAGCACGCCGGGATCGGAACGGCCGATCAGCTCGTTGAGGGCGAGGATGGCCGCCAGTTCCTCGCTGGTCAGCCACAGGCCCGGCAACTCGAAGCGTTCGCCCTCGCCATCGGCGTAGCTGAAGGCGGCCTCGTCGCCCCCGGCACTTTCCACCGGCGCACCCAGGGCATCGCGCAGGAACGCGATGTCCCGGTACAACGTGGCACGCGAACACGACAGGTCATCCAGCAACTGGGTCAGCGGCACCGGATAGCGGGCGACTTTGAGCTTGCGGTGCAGGGTGAGAATGCGCTCGTAACGGTCCATGGCCAACTCGCGGGCAATCGGTGTCGGCACAGCATGGGATGCCGGGACGTTCCCTGCAAGAGGCGGGCACCTGAACGAAAACCGCCACGGGCGGGGCGGCGGCGCCCTGTCGTGAAGCAAGTCGCATTACAATGTGAGGATTGTGTTACGCGGATTGCCGATCCGCTTCCGTCACCCGCATCGATCACGGATACCCATGAAACTCCCATTCCGACCGCTCGCCCTTGCCACCGCCCTGGCCCTGTGCCTGCCGCTCGCGGCCACGGCCCAGGATGCCGACAGCCCCGGAAGCGGCGGCTGGACCGGCTCGGGCGAATTCGGCTTCGCCATGTCGCAAGGCAACTCGCACACGGAAAACCTCAACGCCAAGCTGAGCCTGCAGCAGGAAAACGAAGTCTGGAAGAACAGCTTCTTCCTGACCGGCCTGCGCTCCAAAGGCGACGTCACCGTGGTCAACGCCGATACCGGCGAGAGCATCACCCAGTTCAGCACCACCGCCAACCGCTACGAAGGCGGCGCCTCGGTGGGCTACAAGTTCGATCCGCGCAGCTACGTGGTCAGCGCCCTGCGCTATGAGCACGACGACTTCGGCTCCAACCGCTGGCAGGGCATCCTGTCGCTGGGCTACGGGTACATCGTGCTGAAGAGCGCGCAGACCGAGCTGTCGTTCGAAATCGGCCCCGGTTACAAGCGCTACCAGCCCAACTATTCCACCGTCGTGATCGACGGCGAAAGCCATCGCGTGCTGCCGCCGGTCGAGCATGAGGTGGTGGCCCGCGGCCTGATCAACTGGAAATGGCAGCTCACCGAGAACACCCGGCTGGAAGATACGCTGCTGGTCGAAGCGGGCTCCAAGAACAAGTACTACCAGAATGACCTTGGCCTGTCGGTGAGCATGACCAAGAAGCTCGCGCTGAAGCTGGGCTACCAGGTGCGCTACAACTCCAACAACCCGCCGGGCACCAAGAGCACGGACCAGCTTTACACGACCAACCTCGTCTACAACTTCTGAGCCGCGGCGGCGGATGCGACCAAGGTCGCCCGCCCCGCCACCCCGCTCAGGGAGCGTCGGGCTGCGCCTCGGGTGCGGCCCGGCGGAATGCCTCCAGCTCCCCGCAGGCGGCATGCACGTCCCGGATCGTCGGAAACGCGTCCATGTCGACGCCCCACCGGTGCGCGTTGTAGACCTGCGGCACCAGGCACAGGTCGGCCAGGCCCGGGCTGTCGCCGCAGCAGAACCGGCCCCGCGACGCGTCTTCGCGCAGCAGCGCCTCGAACGCCGCGAAGCCGCACTCGATCCAGTGCCGCGACCAGCGCTCGCGCGCCTCCCCGGGCATGCCGCACGTCCGCTCCAGGTACTGCAGCACGCTGAGGTTGCCGATGGGATGGATATCGCACGCCACCACGTCGGCCAGCGCCCGCGCCTGCGCCCGCGCCGCCACGTCCTGCGGCAACAGCGGCGTTTCCGGCCACGTCTCGTCGAGGTATTCCACGATCGCCAGCGACTGGCGAAACACCCGCCCGTCGTGCAGCAGGGTCGGCACCCGCGCCTGGGGATTGAGCCTGCGGTAGCTTTCGGCATGCTGCTGCCCCCCGTCGCGCACCAGGTGCACGGGGCGTGTCTCGTACGGCAACTGCTTCAGATTCAACGCGATGCGCACGCGATAGGCGGCGCTGGAGCGCCAGTAGCTGTACAAGACCAGGCCGTGACTCACGAAAACCTCCTGACGAAAACCGGCGCCACCCGCCGGCGTGGGACCGCTGCAGCTTGTCAGATCGCCCCGTGCCTGACAAACCCGCACGGGCGCCACGGTTGATCGGCACGGCCGGCACGCGGACAATACACGGCTCCGCAACGACCTTCCGCACCGGCCCAGGAGCCAGCCATGGCCTTCACCCGCATGAACGAGCTTGACCTCAAGGGCAAGCGCGTACTGATCCGCGAGGACCTCAACGCCCCCATCAAGGACGGCGTGGTCACCTCCAGCCAGCGCCTGGAAGCGGCGCTGCCCACGCTGCGCCAGGCCCGCGACGCCGGCGCGAAGGTGATGGTGCTCGCCCATCGCGGCCGCCCCACCGAAGGCACGTTCGATGCCGACGCCAGCCTGCAGCCGGTGGCCGACTGGCTGGGCGGGGCCCTGGGCAGCCCGGTGCGCCTGGAGCGCGACTACCTGGACGGCGTCGACGTGGCCGCCGGCGAGGTGGTGCTGCTGGAAAACTGCCGCATGAACACCGGCGAGAAGGCCGACGACGAGGCGCTGGCGAAACGCTACGCCGCCCTGTGCGACATCTTCGTGATGGACGCCTTCGGCACCGCGCATCGCGCGCAGGCCTCCACGCACGGCGTCATCAGGCACGCGCCCCGGGTGGCCGCCGGCCCCTTGCTGGCCGCCGAGCTGGACGCGCTGTCCAGAGCCCTGGACAACCCGCGCCGGCCGATGCTGGCCATCGTCGCCGGCTCCAAGGTCTCGACCAAGCTGACCGTGCTGGAAACGCTGATCGAGCGCGTCGACCAGTTGATCGTCGGCGGCGGCATCGCCAACACCTTCATCGCCGCCATGGGCCATCCGGTCGGCAATTCGCTGGTCGAAACCGACCTGGTCGATGCCGCGCGCCGGATCATGGACGCGGCCAGGGAGCGCGGCGCGGAAGTGCCCATTCCCGTCGACGTGGTGGTGGCGCCGGAGTTCTCGGCCAGCGCCCCGGCCACGGTGAAGCCCGTGGACCAGGTCGCCGACGGCGAGATGATCCTGGACATCGGCCCCGAAACCGCCCGGCGCTATGCCGCGCTCATCGCCCAGGCCGGCACCGTGGTCTGGAACGGCCCTGTCGGCGTGTTCGAATTCGACGCCTTCGGCAAGGGCACCGAGGCGATGGCCCGGGCCATCGCCGACGCCGACGCTTTCTCCATCGCCGGCGGCGGCGACACCCTGGCCGCGGTGGACAAGTACGGCATCGCCGACAAGATCTCCTACATTTCCACCGGCGGCGGCGCCTTCCTGGAATTCCTGGAAGGCAAGGAACTGCCGGCCGTGGCCGCCCTGCACGCCCGCGCCGCCGCGGCACCATGACGGCCCGCGCCGCCACGGATCCGCCCCCCACCCTGCTCGTCACCGGCGCCAACGGCCAGGTGGGCCGCGAGCTGCGGCGTGCGCTGGCCCCGCTCGGAAAGGTTGTCGCCAGCAGCCGCGACGGATGCCTGCACGACGGCGGCCGCGGGGAAAGCGCGGACCTGGAGCGCCCGGACTCCCTGCCCGCCCTGCTGGGCCGGGTGCGCCCCGACGTCATCGTCAACGCCGCCGCCTACACCGCCGTGGACAAGGCCGAGAGCGAGCCCGCGCGGGCCCGGCGCGTCAACGCCGAAGCGGTGGGCGCCATGGCCGCATGGGCGGTCGCGCATGACGTGCCGATGGTGCACTATTCCACCGATTACGTGTTCGACGGCCGCCAGCCGCGACCGCGGCGCGAGGACGACGCCACCGCGCCGCTGGGCGTGTACGGCGCCAGCAAGCTGGCCGGCGAGGAGACCCTGCGTGCCAGCGGCGCCACCCACCTCGTGTTCCGCACCGCCTGGGTCTATGCCGCGCACGGCCACAACTTTCTCGCCACCATGCTGCGCCTGGCCGGCAAACGCGACCATCTGCGCGTGGTCGACGACCAGCACGGCACCCCCACGCCGGCAGGCCTGATCGCGGATGTCACCGCGCAGGTGCTGCACCGGTGGCTGCCCATGGACGCCGCCGCCCGGGCGGCGCATGCCGGCACCTATCACCTGGTCGCCGATGGCCGGACCACCTGGTGCGGCTTTGCCCGCGCCATCATGCAAAAGGCGCGCGCAGCCGGCCTGCTCGACCACGAAGTGACCGTGGAAGCCATCGGCAGCGACGAATACCCCACCCCGGCCGCCCGCCCGGCCTGGTCGGTGCTGGACACCTCCCGCCTGCGCGAAACGTTCGGCATCGAACTGCCGTCATGGGAGGCGGGGCTGGACAGGGTGCTGGCGGCCAGAAAAGCGGCGGTTCGCTAGGCGGCCTGCGCCACGCCGGGGCCGCGGGCCGCCCGCGAACCGCGCCCGTCACCCCGCCGAATGCCGCACTTCCACGCGCCGCCGGCGCCGGCGTTCCCGCCAGCCCTTCCAGCGCTCACCGAGGCAGCCGAACACCAGGTAGAGCGCCGGCGTGCTGAGGAGTGTCATGGCCTGCGAGAACAGCAGGCCGCCAATCAGCGCGATGCCCAGCGGACGACGCAGCTCGGCGCCGGTGCCGATGCCGATGGCCAGCGGCAGGGCCGCCAGGATGGCCACCATCGTGGTCATCATGATCGGGCGGAAACGCACCAGGCAGGCTTCACGGATGGCCTCCCTCGCCGCCATGCCGGCCCGCTGCCGCACCAGGGCGAAGTCGATCATCATGATCGCGTTCTTCTTCACCAGGCCGATCAGCAGCACCAGGGCCATGTCCGCCACGATGGAAAGCTCGGTTCCGGTGATCACCAGGGCCAGCAGGGCGCCCACGCCCGCCGAGGGCAGCGTGGAGAGAATGGTGATGGGGTGGATCAGGCTCTCGTACAGCATGCCCAGCACCACGTAGACGGCGAAGATCGCCGCCAGCATCAGCAGCGGCATCGCCCCCTGCGCCTCCCGGAACCGGCGGAAGCCGCTGCCGAAGTCGGTGCGGATGCTGCCGGGCATGCGCATGTCGCCGATGGTCTGCTGGATGGCCCCCATGGCCTCGCCCATGCTGACGCCGGGCGCCAGGTTGAAGCTGAGGTCCATGGTGGTGAACTGGTCCTCGTGGCTGATCGAGGTCGGGGCCAGCCCCGGCTCCTGGTGCGCCACGGCCGAGATCGGGATCATGGCGCCCTTGTTGGTCCGCACGTACACATGGTCCAGCGCGGCCGGCGTGGCCGACTGCTGCGGCAGCGCACTGACCACCACGGTGTACTCATGGATGCCCGAATAGATGGTCGACACCTGGCGCTGGCCGAAGGCGTTGTACAGCGCGTCATCGACCGCGGCCACGCTCACGCCCAGGCGTGAGGCCTTGTCGCGGTCGACCACGATGTTCTGACGCAGGCCGGCGTCGTCCACGTCGCTGCCGACGTCGGTGAGCAGGGGGTTCTTCTTCAGCTCGGCCTGCAGCTTTGGCAGCCACTCCTGCAGTTCATCCGAGCTGTCGCCCTTCAGCTCGATGCTGTACTGCGCACCCTGGCTGGTGCCGCGCCCGCCACTGGGCAGATCCTGGTGCGCGCGCAGCCGCAACGACAGGCCGGCGTATTGCTCGGCCTGCCTGGAAAGCCGTGCCAGCACCTGCTGCGTGCTGCGGGTGCGGCCCTGCCCCAGCGGCTTCAGCTGGATGCTGAACGAGCCGCTGGCACTGCCCCGGCGCGACCCCAGGCGCGAGCCGACGAACTCCACCGCCGGATCGGCCAGGATCATGTCGGTGATGCGCTCCTGACGCTGCTTCATGTCCGCGAACGACAGCGTGGTGCCGGCCGTGACCCGGCCCCAGATCAGGCCGGTGTCCTGCGGCGGAAAGAAACCGGCCTTGACCACGCCGAACAGGAACACGGTGACGAAGATCAGGACCAGCGGTGTCAGCGCCAGGAACAGCGGATGACGCAGGGTCCAGTCCAGGGCCCGGCCGTAGCCCCGGGCCATGCCGTCATGGAAGCGGTCCAGCAGACGGCCGGCCCGCGACACCTCGCGCCGGTGCTGCCGGTTCAGGAACTGGCCGCACAGCGAAGGCGTCAGTGTCAGCGACACCACCGCGGACACGAAGATGGCCGCGATCAGGGTGACCGTGAACTCGCGGAAGAACGAACCCAGCATGCCCGAGGCGAACAGCAACGGGATGAACACGGCGATCAGCGAACCCGTGATCGAGACGATGGTGAAGCCGATCTCGCGCGCGCCGTCCAGCGTGGCCTGGAGCCGCGACTTGCCGGCATCAATGTGGCGGATGATGTTCTCGATCACCACGATGGCGTCGTCGACCACGAAGCTGATGGCGATCACCAGCGCCAGCAGCGACATGTTGTCCAGCGTGTAGTCCAGGATGTACATCGCCGTGAAGGCACCCGCCAGCGACAGCGGCACGGCGGTGGCCGCGATCAGCGTGGGCGCCAGCCGGCGCAGGAAGAAGGCCATGGTCAGCACCACCATGCCCAGGCTGATCAGCAGCGTGATCTGCACCTCGTTGACCGAATCGCGGATGGTCGGCGTGCCGTCGTAGTAGGCGGTCAGGTGGGTGCCCGGCGGCAGCAGGTTGCGCAGTACCGGCAGTTCGGCCTTGATGCGGTCGACGGTGGCGATGACATTGGCGTCGGGCCGCTTGAAGATGTCCATGCCGATCGAGGGCTGGCCGTTGAAATAAGCCGCCTGGTAGTTATCCTCGGCACCCTGGTATACGTGCGCCACGTCGCGCAGATAGACGGGGCTGCCGTTCTGGATGGCAATCACCAGGTTGGCAAAATCGGCCACCGTTTCCAGCTGGTCGTTGGCGGTGATCGCCAGGGTGGTGTTGCCGTCGCTGAGGAAGCCCTTGGGCGAGATCACGTTGGCCGCGCGCAGCGCGTTGCGCAACTGGTTGGAGGTCAGCCCCATGGCGTTGAGCGCGTGCAGGTTGACGTCCACGCGCACCGAGGGCTGCGCGCTGCCCGAGACATCCACCGAAGCCACGCCCGGAAGCTGCGACAGGCGCGGCTTGAGCAGGGTGTCGGCACGCTCGTAAAGCTCGGCCAGCGGCTCCGTGTCCGAGGTCACCGCCAGCTGCAGCACGGGGTCGTTGTTGGGGTTGGCCTTGCGGTAGCTGGGTGGCCCGGTGAGCCCCGACGGCAGGTCCGACTGCGCCGCATTGAGCGCGGCCTGCACCTTGTTGGCCGCGTCGTTGAGGTCCACGCCGTCACGGAACATCAGGAACACGAAGGTGCTGCCTTCGGAACTGCGCGAGAACATGCGGTCCAGCCCCGGCACCTGGCCCAGGTGCCGTTCCAGCGGCGCCGCCACGGTCGAGGCCATGGTGCTGGCATCCGCTCCCGGCTGGCTGGCGGTGACGAAGATGGCCGGGAACGACATCTGCGGCAACGCGCTGATGCCCAGCAGCGCATAGCAGATCGCGCCAATGGCCAGCAGCCCGGCGGCCAGCAGCGAGGTACCGATGGGGCGGCGGATGAAGGGACCGGCGATGTTCATGGTGCGCTGTCGCCGCAGGCTGATGATTCAAGCGCGCGTGCCGGGCCCGCATTCTGGCGATACCGGTGGGCGGGTACTCGGGACCCGGGGCCCGCACGGCCAACCCCCTGCCTGCCCTGCACTCCCGGTCCGGCCCGCTTCACGCCGCTCCCCCGTCCTCGAGCTCGAGGCGCTGTTGTTCGCGGCGCGCGCGATGGGCATTGACCCAGTCGGAGAAACGTTCCATGTAGAGGTAGATCACCGGCGTGGTGTACAGCGTCACCAGCTGCGACAGCAGCAGGCCGCCGACGATGGCCACGCCCAGCGGGCGACGCAGTTCGGCGCCGATGCCGGTACCGAGCGCCAGCGGCAACGCGCCGAACAGGGCCGCGAAGGTGGTCATCATGATCGGACGGAAACGCAGCAGACAGGCACGGCGGATGGCGTCGTGCGCATTCATGCCGGCGTTCTTGGCCTCGATGGCGAAGTCGATCATCAGGATCGCGTTCTTCTTCACGATGCCGATCAGGAGGATGATGCCGACAATGCCGTCGATGGACAGGTCCATGCCGAAAATCATCAATGCCAGCAGCGCGCCGACGCCGGCGGGGGGCAGCGTGGAAATGATGGTCAGCGGATGGATGTAGCTCTCGTACAACACGCCCAGCACGATGTAGATCACCACGATGGCGGCCAGCAGCAACAGCACCTCGTCGCCCATGGAACCGGCGAATTCCGCGGCCTTGCCGATGAACTGTCCGCGCACCTGCGGCGGGAAGGCCACCTCGCTTTCCAGCTTGTGCACGGCGGCCACCGCCTCGGACAACGAATAGCCCGGAGCCAGGTTGAACGAAATCGTCACCGCCGGGAGCTGGTTCTGGTGGCTGACCACCAGCGGCGCACTGGTCTGCTCGGCCGTGGCCAGCACCGACAGCGGCACGGTGCCGCCGCCGCCGGTGATGATGCCGGTATTGTTCTGCCCCACGCCGGTGGCGGTGGAGGAGTTGGACGAGGTCAGCATGCCGTAGCTGGTGGCGTTGGTGCCGGTCAAGGCGCCACCGCCATTGCTGCGCACGCGCAGCAGGTTCATCAGCGCGTCGGGGTTGCGGAACTCGGGAGCCACCTCCAGCACCACGCGATACTGGTTGAGCTGGGTGAAGATGGTGGAGATCTGGCGCTGCCCGAAGGCGTCGTACAGCGTGTCGTCGATGGTCTGCACCGGCACGCCGAGCCGGCTGGCCTTGTCGCGGTCGATGGTCAGGTGCAGCGCCCGGCCCTTGTTGGCCAGGTTGTTGCTGACATCGGTGATCTCGGGCAGGCCGCGCATGGCCTGGGTCATCTGCTCCGCGTACCGGCCCAGTTCATCGGCGTTGACGTCACTCATGGCGTACTGGTATTCGGTGGCCGCCACGCGGTTGTCCAGGGTAATGTCCTGCACCGGCTTGAGGAACAGCGCCACCCCCGGAATGCCGTCCACGGCATGGTTGAGGCTGGCCAGCACGTCCTCCAGCGGACCGCGGTCGCCGCGCTTCTTCAGCACGATGGAGATCTGCCCCTGGTTCAGGGTGGGGTTGATCGAGCCGGTGCCGATGAAGGCGGACACGCCCGACACCGCGGGGTTGGCGCGAATGGCTTCGGCGACCTGCTTGACGCGCTTCTCCATGGCCGGAAAGGCGATGTTGTCGTCAGCCTGCACCACGCCCGTGATCAGGCCGGTGTCCTGCTCCGGCAGGAGGCCCTTGGGAATGGCGATGTACAGCCATACCGTGACCACCAGCCCGAGCACCGCCACGCCGATGATGAACAGCTGGTGCACCAGCACCCAGTCCAGCGAGCGCTCGTAGAGCTCGACGGTACGTGCCCACCAGGTGCGCCGGCCTTCGGCGGCATGGCGCTCGTGCGCATCGTCGCCCTCGGGCAACTGGTCGGGCTTGAGCAGGTAGGCGCACATCATCGGCGTCAACGTCAACGACACCAGCATCGAGATGGCCACCGCGATCGAAAGCACCCAGGCGAATTCGTGGAACAGGCGCCCGGTGACCCCCGGCATCAGCAGCAGCGGCAGGAACACGGCGATCAACGACACCGTCAGCGACACCACGGTGAAGCCGATTTCCCGGGCGCCGACCTCCGCCGCCTCCGGGCCCTTCTTGCCCTGCTCGATGTAGCGCACGATGTTCTCGATCATCACGATCGCGTCATCGACCACGAAGCCGGTGGCGACGGTGAGCGCCATCAACGACAGGTTGTCCAGCGACATGCCGACAAAGGACATCACGCCAAACGTGCCGAGCAGCGACAGGGGCACCGCCACCGACGGGATGATGGTGGCCCACAGGCGTCTCAGGAACACGAAGATCACCGCCACCACCAGCAGCACGGTGAGCACCAGGGTGAACTGCACGTCGTGCACCGAGGCACGGATGGTCACGGTGCGGTCGGAAAACACGTCCAGCTTCACCGACGAGGGCAGCACGCTGCGCAACTGCGGGATGATGCGGCGGATGTTTTCCACCGTCTCGATGATGTTGGCGCCCGGTTGGCGGCGGATGTCCAGCAACACCGCCGGCTTGCCGTCGGCCCAGGCCGCCAGCTGGTCGTTCTCCACGCCGTCGGTGACCTCGGCCACATCCTTCAGGTAGACCGGCGAGCCGCTCTCGTAGCTGATGATGGTGTCGGCGTATTCCTGGGCGCTGGAAAGCTGGTCGTTGGTGCCGATGGAATAGGTCCGCACCGCGCCGTTGAGCGACCCCTTGGCGGCATTGACGTTGGCCTGGGTGAGCGCGCTGCGCACGTCCTCCAGGGTCAGGCCCATGTTGCCGAGCTTGGCCGGATTCACCTGCACGCGCACGGCCGGGCGCACGTCGCCGGCGATGGACACCAGGCCCACGCCGTCCACCTGCGACAGCTTCTGCGCCAGGATCGAGTCGGCGTAGCGGTTGACCTCGCGCAGCGGCTGCGTTTCGGACGTCATGACCAGGGTCAGGATCGGCGCGTCGGCCGGATTGACCCGGTTGTAGACCGGCGGATACGGCAGCGAGCCCGGCAGCCGCGCCGAGCGCAACGCCGACTGCACGTCCTGTGCGGCCACGTCGATGTCGTGGTCCATGGCGAAGCTGAGCACGATGGTGGACAGGCCCGCCGAGGAGTCCGAACTCATCATCGTGATGCCGGAAATCTGCCCCAGCTGGCGTTCCAGCGGCGTGGTCACCAGCGTGGCCACGGTCTCGGCACTGGCGCCCGGGTACTTGGTGGTCACCACCAGGGTCGGGGCCGACACGTTCGGGAGCGCCGATACCGGCAGTTGGCGATAACCCAGGATGCCCAGCAACAGCACCGCCGTCATCAGCAGCGAGGTGGCGATCGGCCGGCGGATGAAGATTGTCGAGATGCCCACGCGGGTTCCTGCTAGCAAGGGGTTTCGGCGCGGCCGGCGGCGCACTCCGGCCGGCACCCGTCATTCATGGTCAGTGGGAAGGCTTCGTCGGCTTGTCGCCACCTTCCGCCTTCAGCGGCGACGACGCGGCCGCCACCGGCACCTCGCCCGGCTTCAGCGGCTTGACCTTGCTGCCGGGCTTGAGGCGGAACTGGCCCTCGGTGACCACCCGGTCGCCGGCGGACAGGCCCTTGTCGACCAGCACATGGGTGTCGTCCGCATCCCCGGCCACCACCACCGGCTGCATCTTCACGGTGTCGTCCTTCTGCAGCAGGTACACGTAGTCGCCGTCGGGGCCGCGCTCGACCGCCTGCACCGGAATCACCAGCCCGTTCTCGACCGTGTCCACCTTCATGCGCACGTTGACGAACTGGCCGGGCCACAACTCGGTGTCCTTGTTGGGAAATTCCGACTTCAGCGTGAACGTGCCGCTGTCCGGATCAATGCGGTTGTTGATGACCACCAGGTGGCCGTCCCCGGCCAGCACATGGTCGTCGGTACGGTCCATGGCCACCACCGGCAGCGCTCCCTCGGCCTGGCGCGCGCGCACGCGGTCCAGGTCGCGCGCCGGCAGCGAGAACATCACGTTGACGGGATGCACGTCGGTCAGCAGCACGATGGCGTCGCTGGTGGTCAGCACGTTGCCCGGATCCACCTGGCGGATGCCGGCCAGGCCGCCGATGGGCGCGCGCACCTTGGTGTAGTCGAGCTTCACCTTGGCGTCGGCCACCGCCGCCTTGTCCGCGGCCACGGTCGCCTCCAGCTGCTTGACCGTGTTGCCCTGGGTGGTGAGGTCCTGGCGGGAAACGTAGTTCTTCTTGATCAGCTGCTTGCTGCGCTCGTAGTTGCCGCGCGCGGTGGCCAGCTGGGCCTGGTCGCTGTGCATGCGCGACAGGGCCTGGTCATACTCGGCCTTGTAGGTGCGCGGGTCGATCTCGGCCAGCACGGCGCCCTTCTCCACTTCCTGGCCTTCCTTGAAATTGATGCTGAGCAGCTGCCCCGACACCTGCGGCCGCACGGTGACCGTGCTGCGGGCCTGCACGGTGCCGGTGGCGGTGAGGTACAGCGGCACGTTCTTCTGTTCCACCGGCACCACGGTCACCGGCACCGGGGCCTGCTTGGCCTGCGGCCCGCCGAAGCCGCCACGGCGCGGCCCGGAGCCCTGCATGGCGCGCAGCCCCACGATGATGATGATCGCCACCACGACGACGATCAGCACGATTTTCCAACGCGATTTCCAACGCGGCATGGATGAAGCTCCAGAAAGCGAACATGACGAAAAACGAAGGCACGCGCCCGGCCGGCGGCCGGCATGCCCGCCGGCACGACAGGCCGGTCCGATTGCAGCTTACGGTTCTACAACGAACGACGACACTGCCAGTTGACAGGGGTGAGGCATGACTGAAGGCACAGGTGCGGCCCCGCCGTTTGTGGCCGGCACCCTTCCGCGACGCCCATGGGAGGGTGCGGCGAAAGGTTCCTTTATCCGGGCATGGTTGGCAAGCTATACTTTCAAGATTGGAGGTGTTCCGCCCGTGCCGGTGGAGCTTACATCAACCGCCAGGCCGAGCATTCCGGCCGCACAGGATATCGGGGTAGATGCAGTGAGTCGTCACATCAGCAACTCTGACAGAGACTTCGTGCGCCAGTTTTCCATCGTGATCATCGCGCTGGCCATCTTCGCCGTGTGTCTGCTCGTCATCGCCAGCATCATCTACAGCCAGCAACCCGACCGCGAAGCCGCCAACGCCAGCCAGAATCTGCAGCAGCGCCTGGCCCCGGTAGGCAGCGTGTACGCCGGCGACACCGGCCGCGCGGCCATGGCCAAGGCCAAGGCGGAAGCCGAAAAGGCCGCCGCCTCCCAGGTCGCCTACGGCGGCACGACCGACGGCAAGGAAATCTTCGGCCACCTGTGCACCACCTGCCACACCGCCGGCGTGGCCGGCGCGCCCAAGGTCGGTGACAAGGCCGACTGGGCTCCCCGCATCGCCGAAGGCATGGACACCCTCATCAGGCACGCCGTGGATGGCTACACCGGCCCCGACGGCAACACCATGCCCCCCAAGGGCGGCAACCCGGCCCTCACCGAGGAACAGGTCGCCAACACGGTCAAGTGGATGGTGTCGCAGTCCCAGTGACCGCCACCTCGCCTATCCGGCAAGCGCCGCCCTCCGGGGCGGCGTTTTTCGTGGGCGGCAGCGAACGCCCATGGCCGCGGGTCAGCCCTTATTCCCCAGACACGCCGCCCGTTCCCTCCCGCCAGCGCTCCGCATACGCCATCAGCTGCGGGAAAAACGAGCGGAAGCACCGCTCCAGCTCGACATCGCGCCGCTTCAGCGGCGCGAGGGCGTGGCCCAGCGGATTGTCGCGGGTCAGGCGGTGACCGATGCCGTCCAGGACCTCCGCGATGACGTCCTCGTCGGCATAGGCCGCCGGCGCCCCACGAACACGCATCCAGGCCGCGAAACGGCGCAGTCGCGACGGGAGACAGGCGAAGCGCACGGCCAGACGATGCCGCAGGCGAACCGAGAATACCTCCAGCGGCCAGTCCGACCAGCGCCCGAAATCACGCGCCAGGCAGTGGTCGAACCATACGTCCAGCATGATGCCGGCGTACCGGCGCCACGGGGGGTCAAACAGGCGCCTTGCCGCCGCCACGTCCGGATGGCGGTCGGTGAAGGCATCCACCGCGCGATGCAGCGCGATGCCGCGACGCAACCCCGCCGGCAACGTCGGGTCGGGACGGCCGCGCACGAAATCGCCCAGGATGCCGCCAACTTCCAGGTCGGGATCGTCGCCGGCAAGCAGTGCATGGGCCAGAAAATTCATGATGCCGCGTCGGTTTTGGTTATCATGGCTGGTATGACCGACTCCATCCTCGAACAGGCGCCGGAACGTTTTCCCGACGCCAGTTGCAGCTTCCCACTGGCCGGCCCCGCCGGCAAGCTGGAAGTGGGTACCGACATGCCGCAGGAAACCCCGGCGCGGCGCGGCACCGCCGTGATCTGCCACCCCCACCCGCTGCATGGCGGCACCATGCACAACAAGGTGGTGACCATGATCGAGCGCGCGTTGCGCGAATCGGGCCTGGCCACGGTGCGTTTCAATTTCCGCGGCGTGGGCAAGTCCGAAGGTGCGTTCGACGAGGGCCGCGGCGAGGGTGACGACCTGGCGGCCGTGGTCGAGTGGGTCCGCGCAGCGCGGCCGGACGACGCCGTGTGGCTGGCGGGTTTTTCCTTCGGCAGCTTCGTGTCGCTTGCCAACGCGGTGCGGCTGGACGCGGCCGCCCTGGTCTCGGTGGCCCCGCCGGTGGAGCGCAGCTACGACTTCGACGCCATCGAGCTGCCCACCTGCCCGTGGTTGGTGGTCCAGGGCGAGGAGGACGAGGTGGTCGACGCCGAGAAGGTATTCGCCTGGCTGGCGTCGATCGACCGCGAGCCCACCATCATCCGCATGCCCGAAACCAGCCATTTCTTCCACCGCCGCCTGCTCGACTTGCGCGGCGCCATCAAGAACGCCGTGCGCACCTGGCTGCCCCCGGAGCGCCAGGCTTGAGCCCGCCGGATGCGCCCCTCTCCCCCGTCACGCGCTACCGTGACGGGGTGGAAGCCCATCGCTGGGAAAATGACCCGGCCCAGGCCTGCGCACTGGAGGCCTTCGACGACCTGCACCGCGAACTGCTGGCATGGCAACCGCCGGCCAACGGCCTGCTGGGAAGGTTCCGCTCGCTGCTCGGCGAGCGCCCCGCACCGCCTCCGAAGGGGCTGTACCTGTGGGGGCGCGTGGGCCGCGGCAAGACATTCCTGATGGACCTGTTCGTGGCCAGCCTGCCCCACGGCATGGCCCTGCGCCGCCACTTCCACCAGTTCATGGAAGACGTGCACGAAACCCTGAAGTCGCTGCAGCACGAGAGCGACCCCCTGGACAAGGTGGCCGCGGACCTCGCCGGCCGTGCGCGCGTGCTGTGTCTGGACGAATTCCTGGTCGACGACATCGGCGACGCCATGATTCTGCACGGCCTGCTGCGCGGCATGATGGCCCGCCACATGGTGCTGGTGACCACCTCCAACACGCCGCCGGCCAACCTCTACCGGGGCGGCCTGCAGCGGGCGCGATTCCTGCCCGCCATCGAGCTGCTGGAGACGCGGTGCCGGGTGCTGGAGCTTTCTTCCCGCCACGATTGGCGGCTGCGGGCCCTGGAGCAGGCACCGATCTACCAGACGCCGCCGGGCCCCGAAGCCAACCGGGCGCTGTCACGCATATTCGGCGACTACGCCCGTGGCGAAGTGGTCGAAGGCGGCCACCTGGACATCCACGGCCGCCCTGTTCCGGTGCAGCGTCGCGCCGACAACATCGCCTGGTTCGATTTCGACACCCTGTGCGACGGGCCCCGCTCGCGCGCCGACTACACCCTGCTGGCCGACCGCTATGCGGCCGTGATCGTTTCCGACGTTCCCGCCTTCACGCCGGAAAACCACGATCCGGCCAAGCGCTTCATCCACCTGGTGGACGCGCTCTACGACAGCCACGTCAAGCTGGTGCTGTCGGCCGCCGCGCCCGTCGTGGACCTGTATGAAGGCGAGCGCCTGCGCGCCGAATTTGCCCGCACCGAATCGCGCCTGATCGAGATGCAGAGCGAGGACTATCTGGGGCGGGCGCACAAGGCGGGCAGCTAAGCCACCTGCGGCCCATCGTGGCCACGGGCCGCTCCCGCAAACAAGCCCGGTTTTCGAGGCCCCCCGCGGGAGCGGCCCATGGCCGCGATCGGCCTGGTCGGTTACTGGCCGTTGCCGTTGTTGCCGGACTGCTTGGGCAGCGGTGCCAGGTTGAAGCTGATGGTGCTCATCTTGCCGTCCAGCGCCTTGACCGCTTCGGCGGTCAGGTCGTTCTGCGGGTTGCCGCCCAGCACGGTGTCGCGGTCCAGCAGGATGCCGCAGCTGTGCCGCTTGTAGATGTCGGCCACCAGCGGATCCAGGGTCTGGGCGATACGCTGGGTCGCCTGGTTGCGGGTCAGGCGGATGCGGGCATCCAGCTCCTGGGCCTGCTTCTGGAAGGACTGCATGCGTTGCTGCAGCGACTTCTGCTGGCTCTCGCGCTGGGAGTCGCTCATCGACTTGGCGTTCTGCTGGAACTGCTGGATGCTCTGGTCCAGCGGCTTGCGCTGGTTTTCCAGCTGGGTGCGTGCCTGTTCGGCCAGCTGCTTCAGGCGCGCGTCCGCGGCCTTGCCGACCTTGGCATTGGACAGCACGGCACCGCGGGAAAGCATGCACACGCCGGGAACGGACTTGTTGCCCAGCGAGGACTGGGCATGCAGGCCGGCAACGGGCAGCATCAGGCCACCGGCCAGGCTGGCGACAATGGCAATGCGGGATGAAATCATGGATCGTATTCCTTGTTGCGTTGAATGACCTCCGGACCCGGGGTCCGGTCGGATGTGGCCCGAGCCGTCAAGCATAGCAAGAGGCGGGGGATGGTTTGCAAAGACCGTACCCACCGCGCATGCATGTCATGGGCGCCCCCTGTCGGTACCGTGTGGTTCGCCGGTGGCCGGCATGTGGATCGGTTTCAGTGAATCGAATTTGCGCTGGTACTCCAACGTGATGTCGTGCGCGTCCGAACTGGAAGTGATGATGCGCGGCGTGATCAGCACCAGCAGCTCGGTGCGGTTGCGGTGACGGTCGGTGCTCCCGAACAGGCGTCCCAGCAACGGGATGCGGCTGAGCCAGGGCACACCGGTGTCAACCGTGCCTTCATCCTGCTGGATCAACCCCCCCAGCAGCACGGTCTGTCCGCTTTGGACCGCGATCTGCGTCGCCAGTTCACGCTTCTGGATGGGGAAGTTGCCGAAGTCGTCCTTGGCCCCGGGCTTGCTGACTTCCTGGTTGAGGTTGAGATAGACCAGGCCACCGGGATTGACGCGCGGGCGTACCTTGAGGATCACGCCCGTGTTCTTGTACTCCACGTTGCCCAGGGTGGCGATGCCGCCGTTGCCGCCCAGGGAGCTGCCCAGCCCGGCACCAATGTAGGTCTGGTTGACCGGGACCTGCTCGCCGACCTGGATGCGCGCCAACTGGTTGTTGGTGACCACCAGCGACGGTTCGGAAAGCACCTTGGTGTTGCCGTTGCTCTCCACCGCATGCAGGGCCACCTGCACTTCGGGATTGACGAACGAGTAGAAGAACGAGTCCTGGAGCGGATTGTAGTCCGCGCCGCCGCGCCCCAGCGCCCATTGCTGCCGGTTGCCCGGCTGGCCGGGGACGTAGCCGCCCTTGCCGTCGGCATGGCCGCCGATCAGGCCCTCCAGGTACCACTGCACGCCAAAGCTGAACTTGCCGGTGAGCTGGACTTCCAGGATGCGGGTCTCGATCTGCACCTGCAGGGGCACGATGTCGAGCTGCCGGATCGCCGACTCGATTTCCGCCCACTGCGACGGCCGGCACCGCACCAGCAACTGGTTGTTGGCCTTGACCGCCGTGATGCGCACGCCATCGGGTCCGGTGGCGGTGACCGGCCCGGCGCTGCTGGCGCCGGAGGCCAGGCCGGTATCGAAATCCTCGTCATCGCCCATGCCCATCCCCGTGCGGCCGGCACCGGCACGGCCGGCATCGCTTCCCGGGCCATCGGCGGTGCCCAGGCCCGAGGTCCCCGAATCGGCCGATTCCGTAGTGCGGCTGCCGAGTCCGCTGCCCAGCCCCCCGCCGGAAATGCCGTCGCTGCCCAGCGTGGAGGAAGACAGTCCGGGAGCCACGCCACCCGACGTGGCGGTGCCGCCGCCGGTGCCACCGCCGTAGATCTCGTTGAGGTACTGCGCCAGGGTGTCCGCCTGCATGTTCTTCACGTCGTAGACGTAAAGCTGCGGACGGTTGCCGCCGCCGGCGTCGATGCGGTTGATCCATTCGTGCACCTCGTCGAGGTACGCCGGCTGCGGCGTGATCACCACGATGGCGTTGGTGCGCTGGATGGGAATGAAGCGCAGCATCCCGGCCAGGGGCGTGCTGCCCTTCTGCCCGAACAGCTTTTCCAGATGCGGCATCAGCTGGTCGACGTTGGCGTGCTGCAACGTGAACACGCCCACCGACATGCCCTTGAGCCAGTCCACGTCGAAGGTGCGGATGGTGCGCTGATAGTTGTCCAGTTGCTCGGGCGTGCCGGACATGACCACGAAGTTGCGCATCGGATCGACCAGCAGGAAGGCCTCCTCGGGCGCGAACGGCTTCAGCAGCTTCTGCATCTCCTTGGCGGAGATGTAGCGCAGCGGAAACAGCCGGGCCTGCATGCCCGCACCCGGCGCGCGCGCGCCCAGGCTGGGCGCGAGGTTGCCGGCCACCGCGTTCTTGGCCGGCAGCACCAGGAAGTGGCCGTCCTTTTCGATCAGGGCGTTGCCGGTCCACGACAACAGGGTTTCCAGGATCGGCAACGCCTCGTCCGGTGCCACCGGGTTGGCGGTGGAAAACGTGATGTTGCCCTTGACCTCCGGTTCGATGGCGTAGTTCCGCTTCAGGAAGTCGCCCAGCACGGCCTTGACCACGGCCTGGACGGGCTGGTTCTCGAAATTGAACACCACGCCGTTGTTCCTGCCGTTGCGGTCGGGCGTCGCGCGCTTGCTGGTGGCCGGTGCCGCGGGCACGGCGCGCACGAACACGCCGTTGCCCGGGCGCATGCTGACGCCCTGCTGCTCCCTCGTGACCGGCGCGGCGGCCGCCGGGTGCGTGCTGGTCGGGGCGGGCGGCGGCAATTCGGTGCCGGCCACGGCCTCGCGCTCCAGCGAATGGTCGCCGCTTGCCGGCGGCAGGGTGGCACAGCCGGCAAGCCACACCAGGGCGGCAAGAAGGGGGACGAGGCGATACCTGTTCATGGGTCAGCGTTCTCCAGCCTGCGCCGCCTGGTTGCGGCGGCGTTGCTTGATGCGTTCTCTCAAGGTCCTGATGTGCTCCCGGTCGGCCCGGGCCGGCCGGCCGTCCGCATCCGCGGGCGACGAGGACGAGGGCGGCGGCGGCCCCTCGCGGGGTGCCACGGCGGCCGGGCCGCCATCGTCGTTTCCGGCAGCCGCCTGCGGCATCACCTTCAGGTCCAGGCGCACCACCCGCCCGTGTCCTGCGAAGGCGGCGCTGCGCGGCTCCAGTGATTGCAGCACCCAGTCGCCCGAACCGACGTGGGCGCCTTCGGCGACCCGTATCGTGCGTCCGTCGTCGGGATCGCTGAGCAGCGCCATGCGCATGCCCGGCGCCAGGATCACGCCGGTCAACCGGAGGTTGTCCAGGCTGGCATCCTGACCGTCGCTGGCGGCCGTCACCGGCACCGGTCGGCGGTCGGTGGTGAACAGCGGACGCTGCCAGACCTCGGCATACGCTTTCAGCGGCGGCGCGTCGACGACGGCGCCGTCATGCCCCGCGGCGGGCAGCGGGCGCGTCGCGGTCGGCGCGTCCCAGCGGATGCCGCGGCCCGCGCCGGCCAGCAGTACCGCCCAGACCGCCGCCAGCAGCAGGCATGCCCCGGCCAGCCAGGGGCTCAGGCGACGCTGGTCGGCGGCGTTCATGGCCGGTCTCCGGCGGCAGGGGCATGTGCATAGCCGGACACGGTCATCTGCACGTCCAGCGGCGGCACGCCGCTGTCGGTGCTCTTGACGGGGTTGCGGTACATGCTGAAGTTGTCGATGAACAGCCGCGGCTTGCCATGGGCCATGTCGTTCAGTACCGCCGCCAGGGCCCGCATGCTGCAGCGCATGGTGATGTTGGCGCTGATCCGGCGATACGGCTCGCCGGGATCGGCGGTGCTGGGCACCGGCATCTTCTGGGTCACCTCGCAGGTTCCCAGGCCGGCGTGCGCGGCGGCCCGTTCGACCACGTGCTGCATCAGCGCGGCGGTGGCCGCATGGCTGTCGGCACCGGCCAGGAAATCGCCCACGTCGGCCTGGTCGTGCGACAGGCTGGCCAGACGCCGACGCAGCACGTCGCGTTGCGCCACGATGCCCGCGTAGCGCTGCTGGCTTTCGCGCAGGGACTGCATCTCGCCGCGGATTTCCCGCAACGGCGCCACGAACCACCAGTGCACCAGCAGCAGCCAGGCCAGCGCCAGCACCAGCAGGGCCAGCGCGAGGGCGGCCACGCGCCGCTCAGTGGCGTTCAGCTTGCGCATCGGCGCCTCCCTCGGTGGACGCGGAGGACGCCGGGACGGCCGCGGCCGGTGCAGCCACGGCCTTCAGCCGGCGCAGGTCGGCGGTCATGTAGAAACGTTCGTCGTGGGTCTTGGGATCGGTCTGGATCACGCCCTGGAAACCGGGGTCGGAAAGATACGGCGAAGCCGCCAGGCGCTTCAGCAGGCCGGTGGCGTGAGGACTCTGCCCCTGCAGCGACAGCCGGCCCCCGTCGTCGATACCCAGGCGCATCAACCAGGTGTCGTCGGGCAGGCGCCGGGTGACGTCGGCCAGCACGTCGATCACGGCCGGCGCCTGCGCGCGCCGGCGCACCAGGAAGCCGGCCGCGCCCAGGCGCTCCACCAGTTGCCGGCGCAGATCCGACACCTCGCGGGCCTGCTCGCGCAGGGCGTCCACCTGTGCCTGCATCTGCACCAGAGCCGCGCTCCGGTTGTGCAGCCACTGGCCCATGACCAGCCCCAGCAGCAACACGGCCAGCGCGGCCAGCGCCAGATTCAGGCGCCGGCGCGGATGCGGGTGGCGCGGACGCACGGCGTCATCCAGCAGGTTCACGCCCAGGCGGCCGGCTCCATCGGCGGCATCCACGGCGTCCACCCGCACGCCCATGGCTTCCAGCTCCGCCAGCACGGGATCGAGGCGCGCGCGCGGCACCAGCACCAACTCCACGTCCATATGGCCATCCTCGACCGCACCGAGGCGGCGCACGTCGTAACAGACGTCGGACAGCCGGAAAGGCGTCTGGCGGTCCATCTCGAAACCGACCACGCGACGCAGGTCGCCACGCGCCGCCACCGGCAACCGCAGGCGACGCCGCAGCACCAGACCGGGCGGCAGGCACAGGGCCAGACGCAGGTCGTGCGGATCGACGTGCGCCAGGGCCTCCTGCAGGCGGCTTTGGCGCAAGGCCGGCGCCTGTTCGAGGTCGATGCAGGCCAGCTCCTTCGCGTCACCGGCACGGCGCAGCAGCAGGATGCCGTCGTGCGGCTCCAGCAGATGCCAGGCGGCGCGCCGCTCCAGGGCGGCCACGAGACGCGCCGGCAGGCAGGCGCGAAGCTCCCGCCACCACCAGGCGAAAAAGCCCGGCAGCGCCGAGCCCTGCCAAGCGCGCGACACGCGCCCGGCCAGCGGACGCCATGTTTGCGTCAGCGTCGTCACAAGGTTGTTCCCTCCCGCCATTGCAAGACCACGTACGGCAACCCGCCGGGCTGGTTGCCGCGCCGCCGGATGGTCGCATGCAACGTGGCGTGCGTGCCATCGGCCAGCCTGGCCGTGGACACGATACTATGCGTGGCGCCGGCGTTGCCGGCAAATACCTGCATGCCGTTGGGAAGGTCCGGGAGGGCACTGGACAGGTCCGCCTCGTGACGCCGCTCGACATAGGCTCCGGCAGTTTTCGCGTTCATGCCCGGCAGGGCCGCCAGAACGGCAGCCGGCGCATAGGCCGGATCAGGCACGGTGCGCCCCGACCACAGCGTGACCAGCGGCCGCAGCCGCGCATAGAGTTCCGGGGTCATGCCCAGCACCAGCTGCAGTTCCTGGATGCTGGCGAAGGGGCCGTTGCGTGGCCCGTAGCCGCGCCCCTCCTGCTCGTAGCGGCCGGCCTCGGCGCCGTTCGGACGCACGTCGTCGTCGGTATCGCGCCAGTCCGCGATGGCTGCCGCCAGGGCACGGGCCTTGTCCGGCTCCACGTCCAGCGACGCGACGAGGTTGGAAAGTACTTCGGGCAGGGCCGCGTTGAGGTCGACCTTGCCGTCCTCGCTGGTGATGCGCACGGTGATGTCGGCCCGGGCGAACCCGAAACGGTAGGGCTGGCCGTCGCTGCGCCAGCGCCGCTCGGTGTCGGGATCGTGCAGCGCCGCCACCGCGCGCGCCAGTCCCGCTTCGGCGGCATAGCGTGCCTGCGCCTGCGCGAACTGATAGCGTGCCTGGGTGCCTTCGGTGCGTGCCAGCACAGCAAAGCCGCCCAGCATGATCGCCACCAGCGCGCAGGCCCACAACACCAGGATCAACGCCACGCCGCGCTGGCGCGCACCGCCCGGTACCGGCCTTGCCCGGCGCGTCACGGTGTGCCTCCGGCGCTGCCGGGAAAGCGCACGCCGGCGCGGTTGACGGCACTGGTGTCCACGCGCAGCGGCACGGTGAGGGTCGGCCAGCGGCCATGTTCGAGGTCGAGCTCGACACGCACCAGGTCGGGCAGTCGTGCGCCGCGCGTCCACTGCACCCGCCAGCCGGTGTCCTTGCGCTCCAGATCACGTCCGCGATAGGTGAATACGCCCTTTCGGATGCCCCTCAGCAACACCTCGGGCTTGTCTATGGGCTTGAGTTCGCCGCCATCGGGCGACAGCCGCGCGAAAGTGACCTGCAGGCGCAGACGATCATTGCCCTCGCCGTCCGGCACCAGCTCCAGCACCTGCCACTGCGGCCCCATGCGCCCCAGAAAACCCGGCAGCGGCGCCACGAAGCGCATCCGGTGCGGGCCGCCATGGAAGACGACGGGCCGGCCGTCGTCATCGCGCGCCCAGGGTATCGGCGTGGCCTGGGCCAGGTTGCGGCGCAGGAACTGTTCGGCGCCACGCAGCCGGTCCAGGCGATCCACCACGGCCCGCCCCCGGCTGCTGGTCTGCGCCGCGGTGCGGATGCCGGACCATACCCCCAGCATCAGCAGCGCCAGCAGGGCCGTGGCGGCCAGCAATTCCAGCAGCGTGAAGCCGCGTGCGGCAGCGGGCGCGTTCATGGCGAGCCCCCGCCGCCACTGGACGGGTCGGCTACGCGCAGGGTCACGAAATGCGCCTCCTGGCGGCGCGCCGGCGGCCCCCACGTCACCGCCAGGTCCAGCTTGTAGAGCCGGGGCGCCTGTGCGCCGACAGTGCCATGCCGGTTTCCGTGGCCACCGTCGGGGCCGCGCTTCCGGGCAGCCGGCGGATACCACGGCTCGACGCTGAGGCGCCACTGGTGCTCGCGGTCGAAACGCCCCCGGGTCACACCCGGCCGCGGGGGCGACATGACGTAGACGCCATCCAGAAGCGACTGCGCCATCGCCGCCACCTCGGTACGCGTGGCCGCCTTCCGCGTCAACGCCAGCGACGCGCCCATGGCCTTCAGGAGCATGGTGAAGGCCAGCGCCAGAATCATGATGGCGGCCAGCATCTCGAGCAGGGTGAAGCCGCGCGCCGCCCGGGTCATGAACGGCTCCCGTCCTTGCCGGTTTCGATGCTCACCGCGCCGGTCAGCCAGGCCACGTTGATGTGCCACTGGCGCGCCCCGCGGCGAAGCACCACGCGTCCGCCGGTGGAACTGCCGTCGGGGAAAAAGCGGATGCGCGCCAAATGCCCCTCCCGCTGGTCCTCGCGCGCGCTGGTCACGCTGAGCCGCATGTGCGCGGGCAACGCGTGCGCGGGCTTGCCCGGTACGCGGTAGCTGCGGTCACGGACGTCCAGGGTCAGCACCTGCGGCTCGCCCTTCACGATGGCCTGCATGCGCGTGTAGCGCAGCGCCGCGGCCAGGTCCGTTCCCGCCGCCCGCACCCGCTGCGCATCCAGGCCGCGCGAAGCCGCCACCGCCACGGCCGCCGAAGCGATGCCGATGAGAACGATGACGACCAGCATTTCGAAAAGGGTGAAGCCGCGGGCAGACGGATCGCGATCCGGACACGGTCCGCGGCGGTGCACAGGCTGCGGCCTTCGGACAGCGGGGACCGCAGCCGGGACCCGGGTTCCGCGCGGCCGGAACCCGCCCCTTCCGCCATCACGCGATCGGGCTGAACGCCGCCATGCCTGTCCATCCCCGGTCCCCGATCCCCGGCCCCGTTTCATTGCCAGTTGCCCACGTCCTTGCTGAAGTCGTCACCACCGGGCTTGCCGTCCTGGCCGTAGAAAATCAGGTCGAAGGTGCCATGCTCGCCGGGATAGCGGTAGCCGAAAGCATGCCCCCACGGATCCTTGAGGTCGGAGGCCTTGGCGTACGGACCCATCCAGTTGTCGGCATCGGCGGGCTTGCTGACCAGGGCCGCCAGCTTGTCGGGCGGCGCGCCGTTGTCCAGGGCGTAGTTCTCGATCTTCTGCGACAACGTCACCAGCTGCGCCTTGCCCGCTCCGTACTTGCCCTTCTGCATGTTCTTGCCGACCTGCGTCACCACGATGGTGCCGACGATGCCGATCAGGACGATGACGGCGAGCATTTCGAGGAGGGTGAACCCTTTCGGAGCGACCGGGGTGGAGAAGCGGTCTGCCCGGCTGCGGCATGAAATGGGCTGCGGACTTCGCTCGTTCGGGACCCGGGTCCCGTCCGGCCGAGCTCCGCGTCCCGGATTCCGAGCCCCGGCTTCACCCTGCCGAACCGCCAAAACTTTCAACATGCGCATTTCCCTCCCAAACAACGAAATCAATGGATACTGCTGGTCAAACTCAGCAACGGCAGCAGGATGGCCGCCATGATGAGCGCCACCAGCGCGGTCATCACCAGGGTAAGCACCGGCACCAGGGCCGCCAGCATGGCGTCGATGGCGCGCCGGGCCTGCTGGTCGAAGGTGTCGGCCACTTTCAGCAGCAGGGCGTCCATGTCGCCGGCTTCCTCGCCCACTTCGATCATCTGCAGGGCCAGGCGCGGAAACATCTCCGTGCGGGCCAGCGCATGGCCGAGGCCGGTTCCCCCTTTCACCGCCTCGGCCGCCTCCGCCAGCGCCTGGTCCAGTGCCCTGTTGCGTGTGACCTGGCGGACGATGGAAAGTGCCCCGAGCATGGGCACGCCATTGCTCAGCAAGGTCCCCAGGGTGCGCGCGATGCGCGCGGTTTCCACTTTCAGCAGCAGCGGGCCGACCACGCGCACGCGCAGCAGCCAGGCATCGAAGGCGCGACGGGCTTCGGCATCCTGCAGGCGCGCGCGCGCCAGCAATCCGGCCACGACCAGGACCAGCAGCAACAGCCACCACCAGCCCTGGATGACCTGGCCCGCACCCAGCACCACCCGGGTGATCCACGGCAGCGGCACGCCCATGTCCTCGAAGATGGGCACGAACTGCGGCACCACGTAGGCCATCAACAGAATCAGCGAACCCAGCACGCCGACCAGCAGGAACGCCGGGTAGATCAGCGCGTTGACGACACTGGAGCGCAATGCCTGCGCGCGCTCCAGGTAGTCGGCCAGACGCCGCAGCGTACTCTCCAGCGCGCCGCCGGCCTCGCCCGCACGCACCAGCGAGATGTACAGGCGTGGAAACGCGTCGTGCTCCTCTCCCAGCGCCCGCGACAACGTGCTGCCGCCGCGAACCCGGTCGCGCACCCGCTCGACGAGCTTCTGCGCATGCGCGCCCTCGGGCAGTTCCAGCAGCAATGTCAGCGCCCGGTCCAGCGGCTGCCCCGCACCCAGCAGCGTGGCCAGCTGGTGGGTGAAAAGCGCCAGCTGGTCGCCGGAAAACGGCCCGCGCCGGAGCCACGCGAAACCACGTGCGCCCGCCGCCGCATCCGCCGGCACGGCATTCAGCGGCGTGTGCCCCTGGTCCTGCAGCCGGGCGATGACCTCCTCCACACTGGCCGCTTCCATGCTGCCGTGCAGGGTTTCGCCTTCGGTGCTGACGGCTTTGTAGCGGAAAGTGCCCATCAGTGCGGTATCCGGCGCGGGGCGGGAGGCTGCGCCGGAACCCGGGTCCCGAATCCATGACCCTCAGCCCGAAGGCCGCAGTCCCCGCAACCCCGGGGCCCGCCACTAACCCTCCTGCGTAACACGCAGCACCTCCTCCAGCGTGGTCACGCCGGCTACCGCCTTGGCGATGCCGTCTTCGTACATGGTGCGCATGCCGGCCTCACGGGCGGCGCGCTCGATCTCGCCGGCATCGGCATGCTGCATGACCAGACGCCGCAGCGGGTCGGTCATGACCAGGAACTCCATGATCGCCTGGCGCCCGTGGTAGCCGCTGGGGTTGGCTTCGCTGGTGCCGGGCTTGTACAGGCGCACGGGGCGCTCGTCGGTGTATTTCTCCAGTTCGAACTGGGCCACCACTTCCGGCGTCGGCTGGTAGGGAATGGCGGTGTCCGGGTCCAGCCGGCGCACCAGGCGCTGTGCCAGGATGCCGTTGATGGTCGAGCCCAGCAGGTAGTCCTCCACGCCCATGTCGAGCAGGCGGGTGACGCCGCCGGCGGCGGAATTGGTGTGCAGCGTGGACAGCACCAGGTGGCCGGTCAGCGCGGACTGGATGGCGATGCGGCAGGTTTCCAGGTCGCGCATCTCGCCGATCATGATGACGTCCGGGTCCTGGCGCACGATGGAGCGCAGCGC
>CAZMXV010000003.1:6794-40449 GCA_964570295.1 uncultured Rhodanobacteraceae bacterium | reverse complement strand
TTGCGTGCGCGGTAGCGGAACAGCAACTCCGGGTAGCGCGGGTCGCGGAACGGGACATCGTCGCCCAGTTGTTCTGGCGGGGTGGCGCGCACGCGCTCCAGCAACGGTTTGTCGGCATCCGGCAGGAAGCCGCCGTAGAGGGCCAGTTCCGGGTCCGCGGCAGGGGGCAGGTCGGTGGCCGCGGCATAGACCTCGCAGGCCTTGGCGGCCAGGCCGTCGGCCTGGCGCAGGCGTTCGGCGTGGTCCAGGCATTGCTGCACGTCCAGGCCGATGCGTGCGGTATCGGTGTGCTTCAGCACCGACAGCGGCGCCAGCGCCGGCGAACGGTTGACGTGCACCGTGCGCAGCCCGATGCGCTGCACGCCCTCGGGGAGGTCGGCGGCGGGCGTGAACAGGCGGTCGGCGATGGCTTCGGCATCCAGCCGGATCAGGTCGTCGGGATCCGCATCCAGGTTGGCGACGATGACTTCGGTACGGCGCGTCGGGTGCATGGCCAGCGGCACGATCATGCTCAGGCAGCCGCGGCTGGCCGGGTAACGGGACGAGACGTGCAGCAACGGCGTCATGCCGGCCACGTCGAAAAGACCGAATACGGCCTGCTTGCGGCGCAGGCCGAAGTACCAGTCCCACAACCGGGGCTGCCGCTCACGCAGCAGGCGGGCCAGGGCAATGGTCGCTTCCACGTCCGACAGCGCGTCGTGGGCGCGTTTCTGCTCCAGGTGGTTGGCCGTGGCCAGGTCCTCCAGCCGGAAGCTGGGTGCACCGTCCTCGCGCTCGGGCCAGGCGATGCCGTCGGGGCGCAGGGCGTGGCACATGCGCGCCAGGTCGATGAGGTCCCAGCGGCTGTTGCCGTTTTGCCACTCGCGCGCGTACGGGTCATGGAAGTTGCGGTACAGCAGGTGCCGGGTCACGTTGTCGTCGAAACGCAGCGAGTTGTAGCCGGTGCCGCAGGTGCCGGGCGCGCCCAGCTGCTCGTTGACGGCGGCCGCGAATTCGGCTTCGATCACGCCGTCGCGCTCGGCCTGCTGCGGAGTGATGCCGGTGATCAGTGTGGCCTGCGGATGCGGCAGGCTGTCCGTGGCCGGCTTGCAGTACAGCATCACCGGCTCGTCCACCGGCCGGAAATCCATGTCGGTGCGGATGCCCGCAAACTGCAGTGGCCGGTCGCGCATCGGGTCGGCGCCGGACGTCTCGTAGTCGTGCCAGAAGAAGGTGGGACGGGTGGTCATGGGGGAGATGATGGCATGGTTCGGGCAGGTCCGTGGGCGGGAGCGTGCCCAGGCTCCGGGTCCCGACCAGACCTCCCCCGCGCCCGCTGCTAAACTCCCCTCCAAAGGAGCCCACATGTCGCAACCTGACGAAAGCAACCTCATCTGGATCGACCTGGAGATGACCGGGCTGGATCCGGACAACGACTCCATCCTGGAAATCGCCACCGTGGTCACCAACCGCGATCTCGACATACTGGCCGAGGGGCCGGTGATGGCCATTGCCCACGACGAGGCCCGGCTGCTGGAGATGGACGAATGGAACCGCAACCAGCATGGCCGCTCCGGCCTGTGGAAGCAGGTGCTGGAATCGGACGTCGACCATGCCGCGGCCGAGACCCGCACGCTGGCGTTCCTGGCCGACTGGGTGCCGGCGGGCAGGTCCCCGATGTGCGGCAACACCATCTGCCAGGACCGCCGCTTCCTGTACCGCCAGATGCCGCGGCTGGAACGGTACTTCCACTACCGCCATGTGGACGTGTCCACGCTCAAGGAACTGGCGCGACGCTGGGCGCCCGAGGTGGCCCGGGGTTTCAGCAAGAGCAGTGCGCACACGGCCCTCAGCGACATCCACGACTCCATCGACGAATTGGTCCACTACCGTCGCCACATGGGTGAATTGGGTGGCTTTGTCGGCCCATGAGCATGTTCGAGGCTCCCGTTCCGGTGCTCGTCTGCGGTGACCGCACGTTGCCGCTGGACCGTCCGCGCGTGGTCGGCATACTCAACGTCACACCCGATTCGTTCTCCGACGGCGGCGAGCATGCCACCTTCGAGACGGCCGTCGCGCATGGGCTGCGCATGGTCGAGGAGGGGGCGGACATGCTCGATGTCGGCGGCGAGTCCACGCGCCCGGGCGCGGCGGATGTCGCGGAGCAGGAGGAAATCGACCGCGTGGTGCCGGTGATCGAGCGCCTGGCCCGCGAGGTTGCCGTGCCGATCGCGGTGGATACCTCCAAGCCCGCGGTGATGCGGGCGGCGGCGGCGGCGGGTGCGGGCATGGTCAACGACGTCTGCGCGCTGCGCCGGGAAGGCGCGCTGGAAGCCGTTGCCGAACTGGGCGTGGCCGTGTGCCTGATGCACATGCAGGGCGAACCGCGCAGCATGCAGGTGGCGCCACACTACGACGACGTGGTGGCCGAGGTGCATCGTTTCCTGGCCGACCGCGTGTTCGCCTGCGGGATGGCCGGCATCGACCGGCGCAAGGTGATGGTGGACCCCGGGTTTGGCTTCGGCAAGAACCTGGAGCACAACCTGTCGCTGCTGCGCTCGCTGGACCGCCTGCGTGATCTCGGCGCCGGCGTCTATGTCGGCATGTCACGCAAGAGCATGATCGGCGCACTGACCGGCCGGGATGCTCCCCGGGACAGGGTGCCCGGCTCGCTGGCGGCCCACCTGGTCGCGGTGCAGCGCGGCGCGATCATGCTGCGCACCCACGACGTCGCCGCCACTTGTGATGCGCTGGCCGTGTGGCAGGCGGTACAGGCCGGCGATGCCGCGGCGGTGCCGGCGGCTCCCGCACCGCCGGCATGGCCCGAGGACGACTGAAGGCGTCCGTTCCTTTCCGCGCTTTCCGATTTTCCGCTTCACTCCGGATTTTCCATCATGACCAAAAAATACTTCGGCACCGACGGCATCCGCGGCACGGTGGGCCAGTGGCCCATCACGGCGGAATTCATGCTGCGCCTGGGGCGCGCGGCGGGCGTGGCGCTGGCCGGCGACAACGGGCGGGCCACGGTGCTGATCGGCAAGGACACGCGGGTGTCGGGCTACATGTTCGAGTCGGCGCTGGAGGCGGGCCTGGTCGCGGCCGGCGCCAACGTGCTGCTGGTCGGGCCGATGCCGACGCCGGGTGTGGCCATGCTCACGCGCAGCCTGCGTGCCGACGCCGGCATTGTCATCAGCGCCTCGCACAATCCGCACCAGGACAACGGCATCAAGTTCTTCTCCGCCGACGGCGAGAAGCTGGACGACGCGGTGGAGGAAGCCATCGAGCGCGAAGTGGATGCCGAGTTCGTCACCGTGCCTTCGCACGACCTGGGCAAGGCCGCGCGCGTGGATGATGCCGACGCCCGCTATGTCGAATACTGCAAGTCCACCCTGCCCGAGGACTTCAGCCTGCGCGGGCTGAAGCTGGTGATCGACTGCGCGCACGGCGCGACCTACCAGGTGGCACCCAAGGTTTTCCGCGAGCTGGGAGCCGAGGTGGTGGCGATAGGCAATACGCCGGACGGTTTCAACATCAACGACGGCGTCGGTTCGATGCATCCCGGAGCCCTGCTGGAGGCCGTGGTGGAGCAGGGCGCCGATGCCGGCATCTGCTTCGACGGCGACGGTGACCGCGTGCTGATGGCCGATGCCGCGGGACGGCTGGTCGACGGCGACGACCTGATCTACATCCTGGCGCGCGGCTGGCGTGCACGTGGAACCCTGCAGGGACCGGTGGTGGGCACCGTCATGAGCAACTACGGGCTGGAGCAGGCGCTGGAGGCCCAGGACATGTCGTTGCTGCGCTCCAAGGTGGGCGACCGCCATGTGCTGCAGCAGCTGAAAGCCCACCACGGCATCCTCGGCGGCGAGGCTTCGGGCCACATCCTGTGCCTGGACCGGGCCACCACGGGCGACGGCATCGTCAGTGCCCTGGCGGTGCTGGAAGTGCTGGTCGGCAGCGGCGAGAGCGTGGCCGAAGCGCTGGCCGGGATGCACAAGCTGCCGCAGACCACCATCAACGTGCGCGTCGACAGCGGAGCCGCGGCGCGCGTGGCCAGTCCGCCGGTGCAGGAGGCCCTTGCCGGCGTACGCGAGGAGCTGGCCGGTCGTGGTCGCGTGGTGTTGCGTCCTTCGGGCACCGAGCCGGTGATCCGTGTCACGGTGGAGGCGGCCGACGCCGGGGAAGTGCGCGACGTGGCGCAAAAGCTGGCCGACGTCGTAAAATCGTCTCCGGCGTCCTGAGTGGCGCCACCCTCACGCTCGTGAGCCTGCGGGGTGCAGCGTGCACCCGGCCAGGACGCCATGGAACGGCCCGACGTGCATCGCCGCTTGCGGCACCGGCATCTCGAAAGCAGCCGCACGTTCACCTGGAATGCACATCATGAATCACGTACCCACCCTTGACATGCGTCGCTTCGATACCGACCGCGACGCCTTCGTGGCCGACCTCGGCGCCGCCTATCGCGAATTCGGTTTCTGCTGTATCAGCCATCATGGGCTGTCGCGGGAGCTGGTCGACCGGGCCTATGCGGCGTTCAAGCGCTTCTATGCGCTGCCGGCCGCCACCAAGATGAAGTACCACCAGCCGGGCACCGGTGGTGCGCGCGGCTACACGCCGTTCAAGGTGGAAACGGCCAAGGACAGCGATTTTCCGGATCTCAAGGAGTTCTGGCATATCGGGCGCGAGCTGCCGCAAGGTTCGAAGTACGCCGCCGACATGGCGCCCAACGTGTGGCCGGCCGAAGTGCCGGAGTTCAGGGAGCACGGCCTGGCGTTGTACAACGCGCTGGATGCCCTGGGGGCCCGCCTGTTGCGTGCGCTGGCCCTGCACATCGACCTGCCCGAGGACTGGTTCGAGGACAAGATCGACTTCGGCAATTCCATTCTGCGTCCCATCCACTATCCGCCCGTCGAGCAGGGCGACATTCCCAATGTGCGCGCCGGCGCGCATGAAGACATCAATTTCATCACCCTGCTGGTCGGTGCCAGTGCCGCGGGCCTGGAAGTGCTGACGCGCGAGGGCGAATGGCTGCCCATCACCACGGAAGGCGATGCCATCGTGGTCAACATCGGCGACATGCTGCAGCGTCTGACCAACCGCGTGTACCCCTCCACCACGCACCGCGTGGTCAATCCGCCCGGGGATGCCGCGCGTCAGCCGCGCTATTCGGTGCCGTTCTTCCTGCACCCCAATCCGGACGTGGTGCTGGACCCGCTGCCGCAGTGCGTCAGCGAGGAAAATCCCAAGCACTACGAAGGCACGCTGACCGCGCACGAGTACCTGCAGCAGCGCCTGCGCGAGATCCGCCTGGCCTGACGCGCCGGGCGGCGGGCGGCCGCGGCGCGGGTTTCATGCCGCCGCGGCCATGGCGCGGTCCCGTGGTGTGCGGGCCGCGCCGGCAACAACCGGAACGCCACTCAGAACCAGGCGCGCACGCCGGCCGATATGCCGCGCCCGGGCAGTGGTGACTGCTCCTTGAACAGCGAGGTGGCCAGGCGGGCGGTCTGGTTGGTCAGGTTGCTGCCGTCGAGGAAGGCCTCCCATTGGCTGCCCGTGCCGTTGTGGAACATCCAGCCGACGTGGAGATTGACCAGGGTGAAACTGTCGGTTGGCGTCTCGAATTCGGCGGTCCGGTCCTGGCGAAAGTAGTGCACGCCGCCCAGGCTGGCGCGCCAGTCGCCGTGATTCCATGCCAGCTCGCCGCCCAGACGGCCGGCCGGGATACGGGGCAGGTTGCCGCCGCCGTGGGCCAGCGTGGCGCGGACGGTGTCCCCGTAGGCGCGCAGGTCCCAGTCGCCGGAGGCGCCCTGTGCCAGGTGGAAGGTGGCCTCGGCCTCGGCACCGCGGAAGCGGGCGTCGCGTTGCGACCAGACGCGGACGGGAAAGCCGTCGCGGTTGTGGCCGGTGTCGGCCAGGTAGATGAAGTCGTCGTAGCGGTTGTTGTAAACGGCCGCCTTGGCGTCGACGAAATCACCGTGGTAGTGCAATCCCAGCTCCACCTGATTGGCGGTTTCCACGCCCAGACCGGGGGCGCCAATCTCGTAAGTGGCCGACGCCGCGTGGGGGCCGTCGGCGAACAGTTCCTCTTCCGCGGGCGCGCGCTGCGAGCGGTCCAGGTTCAGGGTCAGGCGCCAGGCGTCGGTGAACTGCCAACCGAGACCGGCGGAAAAGCTCCTGGGACGGAAGGTCACCTCGGGTCCGTTTTCCGGATCGCTGCTCTGGCGGTCGACACGTGCGCCGAGCTCCAGCTTCACCGGTCCCCACCGGCGCTGTTCGGTGAGGAAGAGGCCCAGGCCCCGGCTGCGGGTCGGCGGCACGAAGCTTTCCTCGCCCACGGCGGCGAAATCGCGGTGGAAGAGCTGCGTTCCCAACGTGCCGCTCCAGCCGGCGAGCGCCTCGTGGGTCAGCAGCAGGCGGGCTTCATTGGAGTTGTTGGTGAAGACGGTGCCCGGTTCCTCGCCCTCGTATTCGGTGTGCCGGTAGTCGGTGTGGCCGGCACTTACCTCGAGCTTGCTGAAGCCGGGGAAGGGGTGATGGAAGCCGCCCTTGAGGTCGTAACGCGTCTGCGCCATTTTCAGGTGCACCGGCGGTTCGCCCTCGGACGGGTCGCCGGGCTCGGCGGGTGAACCGTAGTCGTCCATGTAGCGCGAGATGCTGCCGCCGAAGTAGCCCCAGTCGCCCAGCAGCGACGCACCGATGGCGCCCGATGTGGTTTCCACCTGGCTGTTGGGCAGCGTGCCGCCCGGGATGGCGTAGTTGCCGTCCTTGCGGTGCAGACCGTCGACATGCATGGCGAAGGTGTCGGTGCCGCCGTCAAGACGCAGCATGCCGGTCTTGCCATGGGACACGTCGTCGTAGCGGGCCTCGGCACGGCCGCCGAAGCCGCCGGCGGGCCGGGCTTGCGGGATGCGTCCGTCGACGGCATTGACCACGCCCCCGATGGCACCGGAGCCGTAAAGCAGGGTGGAGGGCCCCTTCAATACCTCGATCTGGTCGGCGAGAAAAGGCTCGATGGTGACGGCATGATCCTGGCTGACGCTGGAGACGTCCGCCGAGCCGAGGCCGTTCTCGGTCACGCTCACGCGCGGACCGCCCAGACCGCGGATTACCGGTCGGCCTACCGCCTGGCCCAGCGCGGTGGTCTGGACGCCCGGAATGCTGGACACGGTATCGCCGATCGTGCCGCCCTTGGCATTGTCGAGTTGCACGCCGCCCAGTACCGCCACCGGCTTGACCAGGTCGTTGCCGGACTGGTTGCCGGGCACGGCATTGACGGTCACGCCTTCGAGGCTGGAGACGTTTTTCTTCAGGTCGCCGCCGGGTGGGCGGTCCTGCGTGGGCTTCGCCGTTGCGGCGGCCGGCGGCGGAGGCGTCTGCGTCGCATGGACAGGAGCAAGCGGGGCGGACAGGGCGGCGACCAGGGCGGTGACGATGGCGCGGCGATGGGGGATGAGGTTCGTCATGGGCAAAAGGTGATCAGGAAAAGTACTTGTTATATTATAACATTCCATGACGGGTGCAAGCAGTGTCACTCATGCCGGAAACGGCAACCGTTTCGCCGCATCCGTCCGTCTTCCACCACACCGAGGCAGGAGAGGGCGGTGACCCTCTCCGGACCCAGGCGAGATCCGCGTTACCGCGAGAAAATCGAAATGTTATACAATAACGATCCGTGCCACAGGTCCGTACAGGCCAGTCGCTTGAACATGCCCGTTCCCTCCCGTTCCCGCCACTGGTGGCACCTCGCCGACCGCGTGGGTGCCACGGCATCGGTGCTTTGCGCCGTGCATTGTGCGGCCCTGCCTTTCGTGCTGGCCCTGCTGCCTCTGCTGGGGCTGGGGTTTCTGGCGGGGCATGTGTTCGAGCGCGTGTTCGTGGCATGTGCCGCGGCGCTGGCCATGGTGGTGCTGGTGGTCGGCTACCGCCATCATCACCGTCTCCTGCCGCTGGTGCTGGCGGGGCCGGCACTGGCGCTGCTGCTGGCCGGCGTCTGCGTGGACCTGGATGCGGACGTGCTGGTGCACACGGTTCTGGTGACCATGGGCGGCAGCCTGCTGGCGGTCGCGCACCTGCTGAACCTGCGCTTTTCGCGACGCGGTCACGCATGCACGCCGGCGTCACCGGCGTGATTGTGTAACCACGCCGCCGCCGACTAGCATGCTTGCGCTCGCATCGGCGCCATCGGCATGCATCACGATCCTTCCCCTACCCGCCACGACGCACACGCCCACGGACATGGTGCGGGTCGCGAGCGTCGGTTGTGGCTGGCCTTCGGCCTCACGTTCGGCATGCTGCTGCTGGAGGCGGTGGGGGGCTGGTGGTCGGGCTCGCTGGCCCTGCTGACCGACGCGGCCCACATGCTGGTCGACGCGCTGGCCTTGCTGATGGCCGTGGTGGCGGCGCGCATGGCGCGACGTCCCGCCGACGCCCTGCGAAGTTACGGCTACGCGCGGGTGGAGGTGCTGTCCGGTTTTGTCAGCGGCCTGTTGCAGGTCGTGCTGATCGCCTTCATTCTGGCGGAAGCCGTGCAGCGCCTCTGGCATCCGCAACCGATCCTGTCCGGCCTGATGCTGTGGGTGGCGGTGGCCGGCCTGGTCGTCAATCTGGTGGTGTTGCGCACCCTGCATCATCACGAGCCGGACGACGTCAACATGGGCGCCGCCGCCCTGCACGTGCTGGGCGACCTGCTGGGATCGGTGGGGGCCGTGGCCGCGGCGCTGCTGATCGGCTGGCTGGGCTGGCTGCGCGCCGACCCGGTATTGTCGGTGCTGGTGTCGCTGCTGATCCTGCGCAGTGCCTGGGTGCTGCTGCGCCGCTCGGCGCACATCCTGCTGGAGGGCGTGCCGGAGGGGCTGGAAACACGGGAGATGCCGGAGGTGTTGCGCGCGGCCCATGCGGACATCTGCGATGTCCATCATCTGCATGTATGGCAACTGGCTTCGGGGTCGCGCATGGCGACCCTGCATGTCGGGCTGCATCCCGGCACCGACGCGGCCGCGGCGATGCAGGCCGTCAAGCGGGTGCTGGGCGAGCGCTACGCCATCGGCCATGCCACGGTGCAGATCGAGCCCGGCGCCTGTCCGGACCATGCGCATCGGGAGCGGCCGTGAGGCGGCTTGTGGTCGCTGCCGGCCCTGCGTAGTATCGAAGGCCGAGACTCTCTTTTTCCCGACATTCGCAGATCGTGGAGGTCGACATGGGCAAGGGTGACAGGAAAACGCGCCGCGGCAAGATCTATCGTGGCAGCCACGGCAATTCGCGCCCGCACAAGGTCAGGCGTGGCACGGAGGATGCCGCGCAGGGCACGGCACGCAAGACGGCGCGGCGACGCAAGACGCGTTGATCACCGGCCGGGTTCCGGCGGGCGCGGATCACGTCCCGCCGGGCCTGCCCGGGGCGGCCGCATGAGGGCCATGGCGGGTCAGGGTACGATGCCGACCCAGTCCGGGGTGCCGATCTTGCTGCGGTACAACGCTTCGGCGGCCGCCAGCTCCTCCGGGAGCAGGCGGCTGTCGGTCAGCCCGTGCCGGCGCCGGAAGGTGTCGATCATGCTCGCGATCACCTGCTGTCGCGGCAGGCCGGTCTGGGTGCGCAGCGGATCGACGCGCTTGGCGGCGCTGGCGGTGCCCTTGTCGGAGAGCTTTTCGCGACCGATGCGCAGCACCTCGAGCATCTTTCCCGCATCGATGTCGTAGGCCATGGTGACGTGGTGGAGCACTGCGCCGTTGCGCCGGGCCTGTGCCGCGCCGGCGATCTTGCCGGCCGGCGAGGTGATGTCGTTGAGCGGCTGGTACCAGGCCTTGATGCCGAGGTCGCCCAGGGCCTCCACCACCCAGGCGTCGAAGAAGGCGTAGGACTCCTGGAAGGACATGCCCTCGACGATGGATTCCGGGGCGTGGATGGAATAGGTGATGCAGTTGCCGGCTTCCATGAACATCGCGCCGCCGCCGGTGATGCGCCGCACCACCTCAATGCCGTGGCGACGCGCGCCGTCGGGATCGACCTCGTTGGCCAGTGACTGGAAGCGGCCGATCACCACGCAGGGCGCGTCCCACTCCCAGAAGCGCAGGATCGGCGGCCGGCGGCCGGCCGCGACCTCGTCCGTGAGGACCTGGTCCAGGGCCACGTGCAGGCCGGGTACCAGCGGCCCGCCGTGGATCAGCTGCCATTCGTAGTCGTTCCAGGTGGTGCGGGTCATGGACGCTTCTCCAGGGCACGCCGCACCGCCACGGCCACGGCGTGGGGGGAAATGCCGTACATGGCGACGTCCGGAGCGAGCGCCGCCACGATGGCATCGGCCATGGCCTGTTCGCTGCTGTCCGCCGGCAACCCGGTGAGGGCCCGGTTGATGGTGTCCAGCGCGGTGTCCGGCTCGAGGAAGAAATCCCCGCTGATCTGCACCCGGGCCAGCCGCGCATCGTCCACGTCGATGTCGGCCACGATCAGTTTGCCTCCGGGCATCTTGTATTCGCCATGCATGGTGACCTCCGCTTTCCGTCAGCCGCTGGTGATGATGCGTTCGACACGGCGCAGCCCGCGCGGCAGCAGGCTGCCCCGGGTGGCGCGGCTGCCGCCGTATTCGACCAGGTCGTTCCAGCGCAGGGTCAGCTTGCGCTGGCCGGCGAACAGGGTGACCTCGCCGCTGCCTTCGGTGACCACGGCGACGCCGGCCACGCGCTCGTCGCCCGAGACCAGCCTGGCCTTCGGGATGTCGATGAGCTTGTTGCCCTTGCCCTTGTCGAGCTCCGGCAGCTCGGCCACCGAGAACATCAGCAGATGCCCCTGCGAGGTGGCCACCACGATGCGGTCGCGTGCCGGATCGTTGCTGGTCACGGGGGGCAGCACGCGCGCGCCATCGGGCAGGTTGATGAACTGCTTGCCGGCCTTCTTGCCCGAGAGCATGGCCTCGAAGCGGGCCACGAAGCCGTAGCCGAAATCGCTGGCGACCACCAGCCGGGTGTCCTTGTCGCCACAGGCCACGGCATCGAAGCCGGCACCGGCCGGCGGGCTGAACCGGCCGCTCAGGGGCTCGCCGTTGCCGCGTGCGGAGGGCAGGGTGTGCGCGGGGGTGGAATAGCTGCGGCCGGTGGAGTCGATGAAGGCCACCTGCTGGTTGGTGCGCGCGCGGGTCCAGGTGCCGAGGTGGTCGTCACCACGGTAGTTGAGGCCCTCGGGATCCACGTCGTGCCCCTTGGCGGCACGTACCCAGCCCTTGGCCGAGAGCACCACGGTGACGGGCTCGGAAGTCACCAGGTCGCTTTCGTCCAGGGCGTGCGCGGTGTCACGTTCGACCAGCGGCGAGCGGCGTTCGTCGCCATACTTTTCGGCGTCGGCGCGCAGCTCGCCCTTGATGAGGGTTTTCAGCTTGGCGTCGGACTTCAGCAGCACGTTGATGCGCGCGCGTTCCTCTTCCAGCTGGTCGCGCTCGGCGTTGATCTTCATCTCCTCCAGACGCGCCAACTGGCGCAAACGGGTTTCGAGGATGTAGTCGGCCTGCACGTCGGTGAGCCTGAAGCGCTGCATCAGGACGGACTTGGGTTCGTCCTCGCTGCGCACGATGCGGATCACCTCGTCCAGGTTGAGAAACGCGATGCGCAGGCCTTCCAGCAGGTGCAGGCGCTTCTCGACCTTGTCCAGACGGTGCTTCAGGCGCCGGGTGACGGTGTCGATGCGGAACTTCAGCCATTCGGCGAGGATGGTCTTGAGGTTCTTGACCTGCGGACGACCGTCCAGGCCGATCATGTTGAGGTTGACCCGGTAGCTCTTTTCCAGGTCCGTGGTGGCGAACAGGTGCTGCATCATCTGCTCGGTGTCGACGCGGTTGGAGCGCGGCACCAGCACCAGGCGGATCGGGTTCTCGTGGTCGGATTCGTCGCGCAGGTCGTCCAGCATCGGCAGCTTCTTGGCGCGCATCTGTGCGGCGATCTGCTCGATGATCTTCGACGGGCTGACCTGGTGCGGCAGGGCGGTCACCACCACGTTGCCGTTTTCCTTCTCGTACACGGCGCGCGCGCGGACCGAGCCGGTGCCCTTCTCGTAGATGGCGAGGATGTCTTCGCGCGGGGTGATGATCTCGGCCTCGGTCGGGTAGTCCGGCCCCGGCACATGCTCGGTCAGCGCCTTGACGCTGGTGTCCGGCGCGTCCAGCAGGCGGATGCAGGCGGTGGCCACCTCGCGCAGGTTGTGCGGCGGAATGTCGGTGGCCATGCCCACGGCGATGCCCATGGAGCCGTTCAGCAGCACGTGCGGCAGGCGCGCCGGCAGCCAGCCGGGCTCGTCCAGGGTGCCGTCGAAGTTGGGCGTCCAGTCCACGGTGCCGTGCGCCAGCTCGCCCAGCAGCACTTCCGCGATGGGGCGCAGCTTGGACTCGGTGTAGCGCATCGCCGCGAAGCTCTTGGGGTCGTCCGGCGAGCCGAAGTTGCCCTGGCCGTCGATCAGCGGGTAACGCCACGAGAACGGCTGCGCCATCAGCACCATGGCCTCGTAGCAGGCGCTGTCGCCGTGCGGATGGTATTTGCCGATGACGTCGCCGACGGTGCGCGCCGATTTCTTGGGCTTGGCGCCGGCGGCCAGGCCCAGTTCGCTCATGGCGTAGATGATGCGTCGCTGCACCGGCTTCAGGCCGTCGCCGACGAAGGGCAGGGCGCGGTCCAGCACCACGTACATGGAGTAGTCGAGATAGGCCCGCTCGGCGTATTCGCGCAGCGGGATCTGTTCGTAGTTGGCTTGCAGGTTCATTCAGTGGTCGATGCGGGAGGAGGGTCGGGGGTGTCGGCACGCCGGGTGTCGATGCCCAAATGACGCAATTGTGCCTGTACACGGTCGGGGCCGGCCAGGTGCGCGGCACCCACGGCGACGAAAAACGTGCCGTCGTGGCCGTGCATGAGGTCGGCGATCTGTCGGGCCCAGTGGACATTGCGTTCCACCAGAAGCTTGTCGTACAGCCGGCCGGACTGCTGCTGCATCTGCTCGGCCAGGAGTGCCGCGATGGTCTCGACATCGCCGCGCTGCCAGGCGTCGATGATGGCATCGAGACGCGTGTCGGCGTGGGCGAAGTCGTGCAGTGTGGAGCGCAGCAGGGCCAGCTGCACCGATTCGGGCAGGTCGGCCAGGATACGGATCTGCGCTTCGGCCGTTTCCAGCCCGCGGACCGGCTTGCCAGCCTTTTTCGCTTGCGCCTGGAGCTGCCTGTCCACGCCCTTTGCCGGGTCCATGCCGGCTTTCAGCAGCGGGGCCACCGACAGGGTCAGCGCGGCCAGCCAGGGTTTCATCGGCTGCAGCGCGGCGCTGCCGCCGGGCAGGCCGGCCTGGGTGGCGGCCTTGGCCAGCAGCGTGTTTTCGCTGTCGCTGAGTTTGCCTGAGAGCGGGTGCGCGGTGTCCAGGCCATATTGCAGCACCAGGGCCTGCATGGCGGCCGGACGGGTATCGTCGGCGGGCACTTCCACGTAGAGCACCCGGCTGCTTCGCAGTGCCTTGTCCAGGGCCGGAAAGTGCCAGTCGGCATCGTCCGCCAGCAGGTGTACGGTGCCGAACAGGTACACGGTGGTGTCGGCGTCGCGGGCCACCCACAGCGCCGGGTGCGCAGCCAGGGCCGGGCTGCCGCCGAGGCTGAGGCCGAGGCACAGGACGAGCAGGCCGGCCCGGTGCCGGAGCAGGGTGGCGAGACGACGCGGCGGGCTCATCGGGGCACGCGGTAACCGCCGGGCACGCCGTCGGGGCTGAGAGTGAGTTGCCAGAGCTGGTCGCGGCGACTGCGGAAGATGGCCGCCGAGCAGGCCAGATAAAAATGCCACATGCGACGGAAGCGCTCGTCGTAGGTTTTCGACAGTTCGGGCCATGCAGCGTCGAAATTGGCATGCCAGGCGGTGAGGGTACGGTCGTAGTCGGCACCGAAATTGTGCCAGTCTTCGACCACGAACAGGTTTTCCAGCGCTTCGGTGACCTGGCTGGCAGCCGGGATCATGGAGTTGGGGAAGATGTATTTCTCGATCCACGGATCCGGCTGCGACGGCGTACCGTTGCTGCCGATGCAGTGCAGCACCGACAGGCCGTCCGGCTTCAGGCAGCGCCGCGCCACCTCGAAATAGCTGCGGTAGTTCTTGTGCCCGACATGCTCGAACATGCCGATGGAGTACACCGCGTCGAAGGTCTCGTCCAACTCGCGGTAGTCCTGCAGGCGGATCTCCACCGGCAGTCCCTTGCACAACTCACGCGCGAATTCGGCCTGTTCCTGCGATACCGTCACGCCCACGCCTTCCACGCCGTAGCGTTCGGCGGCGAATTTCAGCGCCTCGCCCCAGCCGCAGCCGATGTCCAGCACGCGCTGGCCGCGTTGCAGCCGCAGCTTGCGGCAGACCAGGTCCAGTTTGGCTTCCTGGGCCTCGTCGACGTTGCCGGCTTCGGCCCAGTAGCCGCAGGAATAAACCAGTCGCTTGCCCAGCATGGCCTCGAACAGGTCGTTGCCCAGATCGTAATGGGCCTCGCCGATTTCGAAGGCGTGCTCGCCGCGCTGCAGGTTGAGGTATTTGGCCTTGAGGTGGGCGACCAGGGTATCGAGGTTTTTCAGTTTCTCGTCGAGGCGTGATGCGAGTACGCGGGTGAAAAAGCCGGACAAATCGCTGCTGTCCCACCAGCCGTCCATATAGGCCTCGCCCAGGCCCAGGGAGCCGTGGGCGAACACGCGCGAGTACAGGCGGTCGTCATGCACGCGGATATCGGTGGGTGCATCGCCGTCGATGTGTATGCCGGCATGCGCGAGCAGTTCCTCGGCGCGTGTCTTCAGCGAATCCTGACTCACGGTTCCTCCTCATGGTGATTCGGGTGGTCGATGGACCGGATGACGTGCAGGGCGTCCGGACGGGCGTTGGCGTTTCCTGCCCATGATAGTGCGTCGCGTGTTCATGGCGCGGGTGCCTTTTCCAGCACCCCGCAATGGATGTCGGTGAGGGTGTAGACCAGTTCGATACCGGCCGCGGCGACTTTTTCCAGCATGCGGCGGGCGGCCTCCTCATCGAGGATGAACTCGGCCACCAGCGGCAGCGTGCCCGCCAGCTCAAAAAAGGCTTGCTCGTGCAGCACGCCGTGGCGGCCGAACCCGGCCACGGCGCGGAATACCGATCCGCCGGCAAGTCCTTCGTGACGGGCCAGTTCCAGAAGCCATTCGTGCAGCAGGCGGCCGTCGTGCCGCACGTCTTCGTGCATGAAGAGGCGCAGGCTGAGGGCGGGCTGGAGAGGTGATCCGGGCATGTTCATGAAGGCTCCATTCAAGCGCGCAGCATCGTGTGAATCAAGACGAGTCCCAGTACGGTGGCGGTCAGCGTGCCGGCCAGGTGCAGGCCCACGTGGGTGGCGAACCAGCCGTACTGGTGACGCAGCAGCAGCGTGACGGCTTCTCCGGAAAAGGTCGAGAAGGTGGTCAGCCCGCCCAGGAAGCCGGTGGTGATGAACAGCCGCCAGTGGGGTGCCATGGCTTCGTAATGGGCGAAGGCGCCGAGGGCCAGACCCATCATGAGGCCGCCCAGGACGTTGGCTGCCAGGGTGCCCAGCGGAAGAGTGGGGAACAGCGGGTTGAGCAGCAGGCCGAGCAGCCAGCGCAGCCAGGCACCCAGTGCGGCGCCCGTTCCCACGGTGATCAAGGCGGTCAAACCCATGGAGAATCCTCCCGATCCAGCGTTGCGGGTCGGCAGGCGGGGGCAGGCGCACGCCTGCACCCCGGCAAGCCGGTGGTGCAGGCATCATCAGCACGCCATCGCTGGTTCCGCGAGGCGGGCGGTTTGCCCCGGCATGGGGCGGGAGGCATGCCATCTCCCGAAAGCCGTCGACATGACCCGGCTTGCAGGCCAGAGCATAGCTTCCCGGGAGGGATTTGTGGAGAAATACGAGGCCGGATCGCGGGTTTCTGCGTCCTTCACCTACATGAACCGCCGGAAATCGGGTGTTTGACATGGCCCGGAGCGTCCACAACGATGGGCATCCGGCGTGTTCCCGGCAAGGAATTCCCCGGCTTTCCGCCGGCGCATGCTTTCGATTCCCAACCAGCGGAGAAGACATGAAAAACGTTTCCCTGATGCTCGTATCCTCTGCGCTGCTCGCCTTTGGCGCCGGCGCGGTGCAGGCAGGCCAGGCCGCGCCGCAGCAGTCGCAGCCCAGCCAGCAGCCACCGGCACAACAGCAGCAAATGCCGGCTCCGCAGCCCGCTTCGGCCGATCAGGTCGCCAAGTGCGACAAGGTGGCCAATTCGATCATGACCTCGTTGAAGAACAAGGACTTCAACGGGGCCACCAGCAATTTCAACGACGAGCTGAAGCCGATGCTTCCAGCCGACAAACTGGAGGAAGGCTGGAATTCGCTGGTGAGCAAATTCGGCCAGCCGCAGAACATCGGCCATGCCAGCGGGGGCCAGCAGATCCAGGACTACACGGTGGTGCTGCTGCCGATGCAGTTCGAGAAGGGGCGCATGGGCGCCCAGGTGGCCTGCAGCAGCCAGGGCAAGGTGGCTTCGCTGCGCATCGGCCAGATGCAGGACGATGGTGGCCAGGCCGGCGGCGGCGGGGCTTCCTCGAAGTCCTGACGACTGCCTGATTCCGACCCGACGACGGCCCGGCCATGTGTCGGGCCGTTTTTTGTGCGCGGATGCGACGGCGGGCCACGGCGAATTTTCCCATGCCGGGGCGCTGGCGGCCGGCCGGACAGGCGGGAAGGTCAGGTGATACGGGCGGGGGGATGTGGCAGCAATCCGTGGCGGTCCAGCCATTGCCGCGCTTCAGCAGCGTCTTCGAGGAACCAGGCGCGTGCCGAGCCCAGCCGGAAAGTGTAGCCCCAGCGGTCCATGTCGGTCATCAGCCGTTCGCCGCCCACGCCGGGCAGCGCATCGGCCAGCAGAATCTGCAGGTAGCACACGGCATCCTCCTCCTCGATGGAGTCGGTGGCGTCGGTGTGCACGGCGGCGCGGCGGTCCGGAGGCAGCACGATGAGGTGGCAGGCTTCGTGCAGCAGGGAATGCACGGGCGTGTCGGCACGTGCGTACACGTTTTCGCCGATGATGCCCGCTTCCGGCTCGCCCCAGTAGCTGCCGGGAATGGGGTCGCCATCGGCGACGGGATGCAGGGCCAGGCCGTACCGCGACAGCAGGACCGTCGCGGCATCGAAACCGGTCTGGGCGAGACGGAGGACGTCGGAAGTGGCGTCGGCGGGAAGACGGTTCATGGCATGGGGACAGGATGTGGACGTGCACGGGCACGCCCACGGGGGGTCGGCACGACGAGTGGCCGGGGGATCAGGTGTCGCTCGTGGCCGGTGCCTCGTCGCCCTCGGGCAGCGCCACCGACAGTTCCAGAAGCTCCTGGCCGCCTTCGCTTTCAAGGTTGATCTGCACGGCCTCGGGGTCGACGTGGACGTACTTGCGGATCACTTCGAGCAGTTCGCTGCGCAGCAGCGGCAGGTAATCGGGACCACCACGGGTGCTGCGTTCCTGGGCGACGATGATGCGCAGGCGCTCGCGGGCGATGTTGGCGGTGTTTTGCGGCTTGACGCGAAGGAAATCGAGGATACCCATGGATCAACCTCCGAACATGCGCTTGAACAGGCCCTTCTTGGGTACGTCGAGGAAGCGCAGGGCGCGCTCTTCGCCCATCAGGCGGGCCACGGCATCCTGGTAGGCATGGCCGGCGTGGGCCTGCTCGTCGAGGATGACCGGAACACCCGCGTTGGAGGCTGCCAGTACCTGCTCGGACTCGGGAATGACGCCGATGACCTTGATGCCGAGGATCTCTTCCACGTCCTTGACGCTGAGCATCTCGCCGGCGGCCACGCGGGTCGGGTTGTAACGGGTCAGCAGCAGCGACTGGCGCACTTCGCCGTCACCGCGCTCGGCGTGCTTGGTCTTGCTGGAGAGAAGGCCGAGGATGCGGTCGGAGTCGCGCACCGAGGACACTTCCGGGTTGACCACCACCACGGCATGGTCGGCCAGGTACATGGCCAGGTGGGCGCCCTTTTCGATGCCTGCGGGGGAGTCGCAGACGACGTAGTCGAAGCCGTCGGCAGCCAATTCGTCCAGCACTTTCTCGACGCCTTCCTGGGTGAGGGCGTCCTTGTCGCGCGTCTGCGAGGCGGCCAGCACGTACAGGTTGTCGAAGCGCTTGTCGCGGATCAGGGCCTGTTTGAGTGTGGCATCGCCGCTGATGACGTTGACAAAGTCATACACGACGCGGCGCTCGCAGCCCATGATGAGGTCGAGGTTGCGCAGGCCGACATCGAAGTCGATGACGGCGACTTTTTTGCCGGCCCGCGCCAGGCCCGTGGCCAGCGACGCGCTGGTGGTGGTCTTGCCAACCCCACCTTTGCCGGAAGTGACGACGATGATTTCTGCCAAGGTGTGTCTCCGAGTGTCCGTGGTGACCCTGCAGGACAGGTCGATACAGGGCGGGTTGATGCTGCCGTTTTACACGATTTAGCGTTTACAGTTTGTCAATCAGCAGCTTGTCGCCTTCCAGCCGGCATTGCACGGCCTGGCCCTCCAGCTGCTCGGGAATGCTTTCGAATACGCGGTAGTGGCCGGCGATGGAAACCAGCTCCGGCCGGAAATCGGTGCAGAAGATGCGCGCCTGGGTATCGCCCTGGGCGCCGGCCAAGGCGCGACCGCGCAGGGTGCCGTAGACGTGGATGGAGCCGTCGGCGATCACTTCGGCGCCATTGGCGATGCCGGCGGTGACGACCAGGTCGCGGTCGCGCGCGTAGATCTGCTGCCCCGAGCGCACCGGCTGGGTGTGCTGCAGGCCCGTCAGGCCCGGCTCGGGAAGCGCCTCGGGCACGGTGGCGGGCGCCGCGGCCGCGACACCCGCCGATGGCGGAGCAGCGGCCAGCGCCTGGCGCTCCAGGGCCTCGCGGAACCGGGCGATCACCGGCAGGCCCATGCGCTGGGCCAATGCCTCGGTCTGGCCGTCGCCGTAGGCCAGGCCCACCGGCAGCATGCCGGCGGCGCGCACGGCTTCCAGCAGGGCGTCGACGGTGCCGTCGTCGGGAAGGGTGGGCAGATGGCTCAGGTCCATGACCACGGCGGTGCGTTCGAACATCTGCGGCGCGGCCATGACGCGGCGCTCCAGATCCTCGCACAGGGCGGCGGGATTGGCTTCGCGCACGCGCACGCAGGCCAGGCCGACCTGGCCGAAACGGACATCGCAGGGAGTTTCCCCGGAAGCGGACACGGCACTCATGCGCAATGGCTGCCGGTCATGGGCGGATGCTCGTGCAGGAGGGGGGGTACCGGCAGGCGACCGGCCAGCCAGGGTACGTCGGGCAGCCCGGCCTCGCCGCCGTAGTGACGGCGCACGAAGGCGTGGCTGTCCAGGTTCTTGCTGAGCAGGCCGACGTGACGACCACCCGTGGTGACGTGCTGGCCGACCTCGCTGAAGCCGTAGGTGCCGTGGAACAGCACGGCCACGTCGTCGCGCGGTTCCAGCACCACCGCGCAGGTCAGCATCGGCACCCGCGGCTCGGCGAAGCTCTGCACGTCCGAATAGAAGACCCGGCCCAGGCCGTGGCGGCGGTACGTGTTGGCCACCACGATGCGGTCGATGTAGGCGAAGCGCTCGTAGCGCTGCCGGAACCAGCTGAAATTCTCGCCCGCGTAATCGGCGTGCTCGCGCAGGGCGATCAGGAAACCGGCCAGGTGCCCGTCAACCTCGGCGACACGGAAATAGTCGGCGATCTGGTGGAAATGGTGAAGCTGGGTGCCGTCCATGGGTGAGATGCCGCCGTCGGCGGCATTGTTCAACGCAAGGACGGCATCCAGGTCGTGCTCAAGCACGTCACGGATGGCCAGAACCATTCGTTTGGTACTCCGTTTTCATGGGTGCGAAAGCCGCCCGTGGGTGGCGGTCGCGTACTGCGTCACATTATGCCACGCAAGTCATGGCTACCGGTTAAATCCACGTTGATTCGCGCGTGCCTCGCTCCTCCCGGCAAATGCGTGACTTATGGTCGGGTTGCGCCGGGGCCCGGTGCGCCTATGATGCAGGACATGGCCCGGCCCTATTTCACCCATGTCCGCCTGCTGCGCTACGCGGCCTTCTTCGCCTACCTGTGCGTGGGCGTGCCGCTGGTGACCAGCTGGGCGGTGGAACGGCTGACCGTGCTGGACCGCTCCAGCCTGGCGCTGCTGCTGTGGTCGGTGTGCTACGTGGTGTTCGGGCTGGTGTACTGGCTTCTGACCCACCGCCTGGGCCTGCGCCGCTATTGGGCGCTGAAACTGCTGGGGTTGACGGTGATGACGGGGGCGGCGCTGGCCATCGGCTGGTACAGCCACAGTGGCCTCTCGGCACTGCTGATGGTGGTGATCTCGGTGGTCCTGCCGTGGCTGTTGCCGCTGCCGCTCGGTGTGGCCTGGATGGTGCTGCAGAATCTGGCCCTGGTGCCGGTTTTCGCCAGCTTTCCCGAGTTCGACTCGGGGCTGGCCGGCATCGGCAAGGCCCTGCTGCAGGTGGCGCTCTACCTGGGCACGTCGGCACTGATGTTCGTGACTTCCATGATTGCCAGCCAGCAGGCCGAAGAGCGCGAGCGGCAACGCCAGCTCAACTCGGAGCTGCGCGCCACCCGCGCGCTGCTGGCCGAGTCCAGCCGCATCGCCGAGCGCATTCGCATCGCGCGCGAACTGCACGACCTGGTCGGCCACCACCTGACCGCGCTGACCCTGAATCTGGAAGTCGCCAGCCACCTTGCCGCCGAGCCGGCGGCGGGCCACGTGCGCAAAGCCCAGGCCACCGCCAAGCACCTGCTGGCCGACGTGCGCGAGGTGGTCACGGAGATGCGCCAGGATGATGCCCTGGACCTGACCCAGGCGCTGCGCGGGCTGATCGAGGGCGTGCCGTCGATCGACGTGCACCTGGATCTGCCGCCACGCTTCGCCGTGGAGGATCCGCGACGCGCCCAGGTGCTGCTGCGCTGCGTGCAGGAAATCCTCACCAATACCGTGCGCCATGCCCGGGCGCGCAACCTGTGGCTCCGCTTCGAGCGCGTGGCGGGAAACGAATTGCACCTGTCTTCGCGGGACGACGGTCGCGGCGCGGCCAATCTGCGACCGGGCAACGGGCTGGCCGGCATGCGCGAGCGTCTGGCCGAATTCGGGGGGCGGCTGAAGATCGACGCCGGCCGTACCCGGGGCTTCACCCTGGAGGCGTGGCTGCCGTTGGCTCCGGAGGTCGGCTTCGCCACGGACCTGGCCGGCGCGGCCCCCATGCCGGTACGTGCCGGCGAATCCGGATGACCATGTTGATAGCGGGGAGAACCCATGATTTCAGTCTGTCTTGTCGATGACCAGACCATCGTGCGGCAGGGCATACGCTCCCTGCTGGACCTGGCCGACGACATCAAGGTCGTCGCCGAATGCGCCGATGGCGCCCAGGCGCTGGCGACGGTGCCGCAGCTGAAGCCCGACGTGATGCTGCTGGACCTGCGCATGCCCGAAATGAGCGGCATCGAAGTGCTGCAGGCACTGAACCTGCGGGGTGTGCTGCCGCCCACCGTCATCCTCACCACTTTCGACGACGACCAGCTGGTCCTGGCCGGGCTCAAGGCCGGCGCACGCGGCTACCTGCTCAAGGACGTCTCGCTGGAACAACTGGTGGAGGCGGTGCGGACCGTGGCCGAGGGCGGCTCGCTGGTGGCTCCGGCCGTCACCCAGCGCCTGCTGGCCGGCGTCGACCGCATCCAGAACCAGTTCACCAGCCTGGAGCAGCCTGACCCGCTGACCGGCCGCGAGACGGAAATCCTGCGCCTGCTGGCCGGTGGTTACAGCAACAAGGAAATCGCCAATTCGCTGCACGTGGCCGAGGGCACGGTGAAGAACCACGTATCCAACATCCTTTCCAAGCTGGGCGTGCGCGACCGTACCCGCGCCGTCCTGAAGGCACTGGAGCTGGGTATCGTCTGATCCGCGCTGCCGACCGCCGCGGGCGGGCGTCTTCGGGGAGCGCGGACCGATGCGCAATTCCCACTAGCCCGATGGCCGGCGAACCAGTAACATCAATCCCTTCACTGCCGCGCCCCGGTCCCCGGCGCGTGGCTTGCCCCCGAGGGCGCCCGGGCGTTGACCGCGCCATGGTGCTTCATGAGAAGACGTTCGGAGACTGCTGCAAATGACACGTCTGTTTGAATTAATCGTTGCCCTGGTCATCGTGGCCGTCCTGGCCCTGATCGTGGGTGTGCTTCTGCCCTCCACGGGACACATCGAGCGTTCCGTCGAAGTCAGCAAGGACATTCGCCACGTTTACGATGTCTTCAACAACTACCGTCGTTTCCCCAGCTACAGCGGTCTGCGGGCCTTCGACCCCCAGGCCAAGTATCAGCAGTCGGAAGACAAATGGTACGGCCCCGGCGCCAGTATCAGCTGGACCGGCAACAAGGAAGCGGGCAGCGGCAAGCTGACCATCGCTTCGGCCGAGCCGGATTTCGACAAGGTCGAGGAAGAGGGCAAGGCCACCATCGTGTGGGACCTCGAAAACGACTGGCACGGCACCGACAAGCACTTCACCATCAACATGAAGCGCACCGGCCGTTCGCAGCGGCTGGTCAAGATCGACTGGGCCTATGACGTGGACTACGGCTGGAGCCTGATCAACCGCTATTCCGGCCTGTACATCAACGGCAGCCCCGACACGCTGATCAAGTACAGCCTCGAAAACCTCGAGAACATGCTGGCCAGCATCCCCAATATCGACTACAGCGACATGGATCCGAAGATCGTGGACACCCCCAGCCAGCCGGTGCTGCTGGTTTCCACGGAGGCCAAGCGCAACCTGACCGAACTGGATGCGGCGACCGACACGGCCATGGAACGCATCAAGGACGCGATGAAGAAGATCGGCGTGCACCAGGCCGGCCCGCGCATCCGCATCACCACCAACTATGGCGACCAGAACTACACCTTTGACGTGGCGGTCCCCATCGATACCGATACCGTCACCCTGGACGGCAAGAAGTACACCCTGGCCGAGCCCCGGCCGCCCAAGGCCGATGCGGCCGGCAGTACCTCCAGCGCCGAAGGCGCCAGCGTGGCCACCGCCGACAGTGCCGCCGCTCCGGCCAAGGCCGGCAGCGCCGGCAAGTCCGGCGATGGCGAGCTCGGTCCGAAGCCGGGTAGCCTGGATGACCAGGGCCGCCTGATCATCGACGGCAAGGTACGCGGCCTGATGGCCTTCGGCGGCAAGGCGCTGGAAGCGACGTGGTATGGCTCGCCGGCCGGCGTGCCGGTGACGCGCAAGAGCCTGCAGGCCTACGCGATGACCCATGGCTATCCGTACAACTCGACCGACAGCAAGATGCGCATGTACGACCGCCAGGTTCGCGCCTACGGCAGCAAGCTGGGCGAGGACGGCAAGGAAGTGGCCTACGACGAGCAGGCGTTCAAGATCTATCTGCCATTGCTGGACGCACCGGAACAGACGCCGGAGCAGGCGGCGGGCATGGAAGTGGAAGACCCGTTCGCCGCTTCCGAAGAGGAGAACGGACCGGCCGAGGGTGGAAGCGCCCCGGCACCGGCCGCCAGCGCTCCGGCCGAGGCCGCCAGCGCCGGCTGATCCGGACACAGGATTTTCGAAGGAACCCCCGCTCCGGCGGGGGTTCCGCTTTTCCGGCATCGGCACCAGGCCCGGAGCAACGTGGTGGTTGCCTTTGGCCGGTGCCTTGTTTCTTCGGGATATCATGCCGCTTGTGTAGACTTGCTCAGGCAAATCCTGAAACACGGGCCGGGCGCCGGGCATGGTGCCGGCGAAGTCACGGCAGGGCATGAATCGCGGTCGACGGCATGATTGAAACCGAAAAGCTCACCCGGCGCTACGGGTCGCTGACCGCCGTGGACGGGCTGACCCTCCGCGCCGAGCCGGGCCAGGTGCTGGGGTTGCTGGGCCCCAATGGTGCCGGCAAGTCCACGGCCATGCGCATGATCGCGGGTTTCCTGGCACCGACATCAGGCACGGCGCGCATCTGCGGCTACGATGTGCAGCGCGAGCCGTTGAAGGCGCGGCGCGTGCTGGGCTACCTGCCCGAAGGCGCACCCAGCTACGACGAGTTGACGGTGCGCGAGTTCCTGATGTTCGTCGCGCGTGCCCGCGGGCTCAGGGGCGAGGCGGCCTGGGATGGTTTCGACCATGTGGTGGAAAAGTTGCAGCTGGACGAGGTGCTGGGCCAGATCATCGGCACGTTGTCCAAGGGCTTCCGTCGGCGTGTGGGGCTGGCCCAGGCGATCATCCACAACCCCGGCGCGCTGATGCTGGATGAGCCGACCGACGGCCTCGATCCCAACCAGAAGCAGCAGGTGAGGGCATTGATCGACGCCATGGCGCGCGACCGCACCATCCTCATTTCCACCCACCTGCTGGAAGAGGTGCATGCCTTGTGCAGCCGCGTGGTGATCATCGCGCGCGGTCGGCTGATGGTGGATGCCACGCCCGCGGAGCTGGAAATGCGCTCGCGCTACCACGGCGCGGTGTCGTTCAGTGCGCCCGGTGCGGGGGTGGCGCGGCGCATGCTGGAGCGTCTGGACGAGGCCGCCGCGGTCGAGGTCGATCCCTCGGACGGTCGCATCACGGTATTTCCCAAGCCAGGCATGCGCGTACTGGAGCCGGTCCAATCCCTGCTGCATGAGCAGGGACTGGAGGTCTCCGAACTGCAACTCGAACGCGGACGCCTGGATGAAGTGTTCCGTGACATCACCACCGGTCCCGGGGAGCCGTCATGAGAGCCATCATCAGCATCATGCGTCGTGAACTGCGCGGTTACTTCGTGACCCCGCTGGCCTGGGTGTTCAGCGTCATTTTCCTGATCCTGGCCGGCGTGCTCACGTTCTACGTGGGCGACTTCTACGCGCGCGGACAGGCCGACCTGCAACCGTTCTTCGACTTCCATCCGTGGCTGTACCTGCTGCTGGTACCGGGACTTTCCATGCAGATGTGGGCCGAGGAGCGCAAGCGCGGCACCATCGAACTGCTGTTGACCCTGCCAGTGACCGGCACCCAGGCCATGCTGGGCAAGTTTCTCGCCGGCTGGCTGTTCGTGGCGCTGGTGCTGGTGTTGACGTTTCCGATCTGGTGGACGGTGAATTATCTTGGCCATCCCGACAATGGCATCATCCTGGCCGGCTACCTGGGCAGCTGGCTGATGGCCGGCGCCTATCTCGCCGTGGGCTGCTGCCTTTCGACATTGACACGCAGCCAGGTGGTGGCTTTCATCCTTACCGTGGCGGTGTGCTTCGTGCTGCTGATGGCGGGCCAGCCGATGGTGATGGACAGTGCCGCCGGGGTGCTGCCGCAGACATTGGCGCGGGGCGTGGGCGACCTCAGTTTCCTGCAGCACTTTTCGGCCATCGCGCGGGGCGTGCTCGACATGCGCGACGTGTTCTTCTTCGTGGCCAGCATCGTGTTCTGGCTGGTGGCCGGCGTGATGCTGCTCGACCTGCGGCGGGCACATTGACATGCGCGCTTCGAAACGACGTCCGTGGCTGCTGATAGCCACACTGTGCGTGCTCGTGGTGGTTTTCGTTTCCGCCGTGATCGCGGTCAGCCAGTGGTCCCGCGCGCCGCGCATCGACCTTACCGAGGATGGTCTGTATACGTTGTCGCCAGGCACCCTGAGCATCATCGACGCCCTGCACGAACCGATCCAGCTCACTTTGTACTTTTCGCGCCATGCCACGCGCGACCTGCCGAAACTGCGCAGCTACGATCAGCGGGTCCGCGAGATGCTGCACGAAATGGTGGCCCGCTCGCACGGGCGCATCCGCCTGAGCGTGGTCGATCCGGTGCCGTATTCCGACGATGAGGATCGCGCCTTCGGCGCCGGCTTGACCGCGGTGCCGGGCGGCAGCAACGGCGAGCGCGTGTTCTTCGGACTGGCCGGGCGCAATGCGCATGACGAGCACCTCTCGATCCCGTTCTTCGACCCCAACGAGGAAGCCTTTCTGGAGTACAGCATCGCCAAGCTCGTTTACGAGCTGAGCATGCAGCACAAGCCGCGCGTGGACATCATCAGCAGCCTGCCCATCGACGGTGATGTGGTCGACAACAAGTCATCCTGGGCCATCATGCGCCAGCTCAAGCAGTTGTTCGACATCCGCATGCTGGACGCCTCGGGCGTCAAGCACATCGAGGACGACGTGGAGACACTGCTGGTGATCCACCCCAAGAACCTGTCGCAGGATGCGCTGTACGCCATCGACCAGTACGTGCTGGGTGGAGGGCATCTGGTGGTCTTCGTGGACCCCGATGCGGAAATGGACGCCCGCCCGGTGGGCTCGCTGACGGGCAACATCGCCGGCAGCCACTCCTCGCTGCCGCGCCTGTTCAGGGCGTGGGGCGTGGCCTTCGATCCCGACAAGGTGGTGCTGGACCGCTCGCGGGCCCTGTCCATCACGCTGGGGGCAGGCGGCGCGCCGGTGCGGCATCCAGCCATGCTGGGGCTGACCGCCAGCGACATCAATCAGCATTCGGTGATTACCGCCAACCTGCGCAACATCGATGTTTCCAGCAGCGGCTACTTCGAACTGGCGCCACACACCGGCTCGCGGCTGAGGCCGCTGGTCCAGACCAGCGGTGACGCCATGGTGGTCCCGGCCTCCGAAGTGCGCCTGAATGTCGACCCGGCAGAGCTGTTCGAGAACTACCGCCCCAGCGGCGAACACTATGTGCTGGCCGCGCTGCTGCAGGGCACCTTCCGCACCGCCTTTCCGGAGCGCGGTGGCCTGCGCCGCGCCGACAAGCCCAACGAGATCGTCCTGGTGGCCGATACCGATTTGCTGTCCGACCGCATGTGGGTGCAGCCGGCTCCCTTCCTGGGCGAGCAGCTGCTCAGTGCCTTTGCCGGCAACGGCGATTTCGTCGCCAACATCATCGACTACCTCAGCGGATCCTCGGCCCTGATCTCGATCCGCGGGCGCGCCACCTCACAGCGCCCCTTCGAGCGCGTGCAGGCGATGCGCCGTGCCGCCGACGAGAAGTTCCGTACCAAGGAACGGGAGCTGGAGCAGGAATTGATGGCGACCGAAAAGCGTCTGGCCAAGCTGCAGCCGGGCCGGCACGCCGACGATACCGCGCTGCGCGATGAAATCGACCGCAACATCAAGCGCAAGCTGGAGATCCGCAAGCAGCTGCGCGACGTGCAACACCAGCTCGACGCCGAAATCGACACGCTTGGCGACAAGCTGAAATTCATCAACATCCTGCTGGTGCCCCTGTTGCTGGTGCTGGCCGGCATCGGCTACGGACAATGGCGCGCCCGCCGCGGGCGGCGTCATCGCGACGGCTGATGCGGCATAAGCGCACAGCCGGAAAGGGATCGCACTGGCAGCGCGTGCGCTCTGGTTTAATACGCGGGTGATGAGTTTCCTGTCCTGGCTGGTTCCCTGGGAGTTTTCCCCGACCGCGATCGCGGTGTTCGCGGTCACGGCCGCGCTGTACCTGCGCGGCATGCGGCGGCGTCCACCGGGGGCCTGGCGGCAGATCCTGTTCTGGACCGGGCTGGTGCTGGTGTACGCGATGCTGCACACGCACTTCGACTACTACGCGCAGCGCGAGTTTTTCATGCATCGCCTGCAGCATCTGGTGCTGCATCACCTGGGGCCCTTCCTGATCATTCTGGCCACGCCCGGCCCGACCCTGCGCGCGGGGCTGCCGTTCGGCTTCCGCGTGCGCGCATGGCGAGGGATCACGCGCAGCGCGCCATTCCGCTTCGTGTTCGACGTGCTGCTCAACCCGGTGGTGGCCGCGCTGCTGTTCTTCGGCATCATCTATTTCTGGCTGTGGCCGTCACTGCACTTCATCGCCATGCTGGACTGGCGGCTGTATCGGGTGATGAACTGGAGCGTGACGGTCGACGGGCTCCTGTTCTGGTGGCTGATCCTGGACCACCGCCCCAGTCCGCCGGCCCGCCTGAGGCCGGGAGTGCGCATCCTGGTGGCGCTGGCGGTGGCCTTGCCGCAGATATTGCTGGGCGCCTGGGTCACCTTCACGCGCACCGACCTGTATCCGGTCTACGAGCTGTGCGGACGCGCGTTCTTCGACATCACGACCATGCAGTCGCAGCGCATCGGCGGGCTCATCCTGTGGATTCCCAGCGCCATGATGAGTGCCGTGGGCGCGCTGCTGGCGCTGCGCCACTGGATGCTGCTTTCGGCCCGTGGACGCCTGCCCGCGAAGCGCCGCCGGCTGTCATCACCGTCCGCGTGAGGCCGTGTGGCCGGCATGCCGTCGGCCGCGCCGGAACGGGCCGCGTGCGATGGCGGCCAGGGAGGCGGTCAGGATGAGGTGGCCGGTGCAGGGCCGCTGGCGTTGGCCGGACGCGCGATGAAGCCGACATCGAGCGTGGTGCCGTCGGCGAAGCGCAGGGTCACGGGCACCGTGTCGCCCGGTTTCACCGGATGCCGGGCGTTCATCAGCATCAGGTGGTAGCCGCCCGGCGCCAGTTCGACTTTGCCGTGCGCGGGCACGCCGAGCTTGTGCAGCATGCGCATGTGCGCCATGCCGCCTTCATTGGAACTCTGGTGCAGCATGACGTCGCCGTAGGCCTTGCTGCTGGCGCCGACGATGTCGTGCGCGGCATCGCCGTCGTTGCGGATGACGGCATAGCCGCCGGCCGGCAGGTTGCCCGGAAGAATGCGCAGCCAGGCCCGGCTGACGTGGATGTCGGAAGCGGCGCCGGTGGGGTCGGTGGCCGTGGCGGGGCCGGTGGTGGCCAGCATCAGTCCCAGGGCGAGTGTGCCGAACAAGGTTTTCATGAGGCGTTTTCCAGTTGGATCAGTTGTCGCAGGTCGTGGGCGATGTCCTCGTTGCTGGCGCCCGGCGTGGCCAGCAGGCGGATGCGTCCCTGGTGGTCGAACACGTAGATGGCCGAGCTGTGGCTGACCTCGTAGCCGCCGCGGCCGTTGTCCTTGCCGCGGTTGTAGGCCACGCGGTAGCGTTTGGCGATGTCGCGGATCTGTTTCGGGGTGCCGGTGAGGCCCACGGCGCGCTTGTCGAAGGCGGTCACGTACCGGTGCATGATCTCGGGCGTGTCGCGGGCCGGATCCACGCTGACGAACAGGATGCGCACGTCGTCGGCCAGCGGCCCCAGTTTCTGCATCACCATGTGCAGATGGGTCAATGTCAGCGGGCAGACATCCGGGCAATGGGTGTAGCCGAAGTAGAGCAGGACGGTCTTGCCGCGGTAGTCCTTGCCGGTGACGGGGTGGCCCTGGTCGTTGGTGAGGTTGAATGCCAGGTCGGGCATGTGGCCTTCCACGGCGGTGGTCAGGTGCCAGTCGAGGTTGGCGCCGGGCGACGAGCAGCCGGCGGCCAGCAGCAGGACGGCGCAGGTCAGCAGGCCGGCCAGGACACGGGCGCGGCATGGGCGCCGGCGGCGATTCATGCGAGACTGCGGCGAGGTGTCGTATGTCATGCATGCAAGCATACGACAGCCATGTCCGCTTCGTGGTGATGGAGGAGCGCATGCGACAACCTGTTCTTGCCGTGGCGACGGCGTTTTTCGGCGGCGGCGCCGTGCTGCTGGGGGCCTTCGGTGCCCATGCCCTGGCCGGCACGCTGGATACCCGCCACCTGGACATCTGGCAAACTGCCGTGCGCTTCCAGTTCTGGCATGCCTTGGCGCTGGCCGTGCTGGCGTTGTCGGCCCGGTGCGGAAGGGCGCACGGCATCGCGGCCGTGGCCTTCGGTATCGGCATGCTGCTGTTTTGCGGCAGTCTGTATGCGCTGGCCCTGGGCGCGCCGCGCATGTTCGGTCTGGTGACGCCGTTCGGTGGTGTCGCGCTGGTGGCGGGGTGGGTGGCGCTGGGTGTGGCCGTCGCCGGTTTTCGCCGGTCGCCAGGGTACTGAGACGGGGTCGACGGCATGCCGCGTGTCCGCGCCGTGGGGCCGGCAGACGCCCGCGGGTACGGCTAGAATGGCCCCACGTTGCCCCAAGGATCGATGCTCATGCAAACGCCAGGTTTCTCGCACTGGTTGATCGTCTTGATAGAAGTGCTGGCCACGGCCTTCGTGCTGGTCATCGCGCTGATCGTGGTGTTCCTGGCCGTGGCCTGGGTCATCGACCGCAACCAGACCGGCAATGCGGTACTGCGCAATTTTCCGCTGATCGGGCATTTCCGCTACTGGTTCCTGCACCTGGGCGAGTTCTTTCGCCAGTACCTGTATTCCAACGACCGCGAGGAACTGCCGTTCAACCGGGCCGAGCGCACCTGGGTGTACCGCGCGGCCAAGGACGCGGACACCACGCGCGCCTTCGGTTCCACGCGCGACCTGCGCGGCGAGGGCGTGCCGTTCTTCGTCAACGCGGCGTTTCCCACCCTCAGCGTGAAGGACCACGAGCCCAAGCCGGTGGTGATCGGACCCTATGCCCGTGAACCCTACGCGCATGCACCGTTCTTCAACATTTCGGCGATGAGCTACGGTTCGCTGTCCAAGCCCGCGGTGCAGGCGCTGTCGCGCGGTGCGGCCAAGGCCGGCATCTGGCTGGACACCGGCGAGGGCGGCCTCTCGCCCTACCATCTGGAAGGGGGCTGCGACATCGTTTTCGAGATCGGCACCGCCAAGTACGGCGTGCGCACGCCGGATGGCAGGCTGGACGACGAAAAGCTGAAGAAGGTGTGCGCGCACAAGGAAGTGAAGATGATCAACGTGAAGCTGGGGCAGGGCGCCAAGCCGGGCATGGGCGGGCTGCTGCCGGGCAACAAGGTCACGGAGGAGATCGCGGCCATCCGCGGCATTCCCGTGGGCGAGGATTCGCAAAGCCCCAACCGCCACGTCGACATCGGCAACGTCGACGAGCTGCTGGACTTCATCAACCACGTGCGCGACCTCACCGGCAAGCCCACCGGCTTCAAGACGGTGCTGGGCGACCTGCGCTGGATCGAGGAGATGTGCGGAAAGATCTGGGAGCGCGGTATCGAGAGCGCGCCGGACTTCATCATCGTCGACGGCTCCGAGGGCGGTACCGGCGCGGCGCCGCAGACCTTGATGGAAGGCGTCGGCCTGCCCCTGCACGAGGCCCTGCCGGCACTGGTCAACACGCTGATCGCCAAGGGGCTGCGCGAGCGCATCAAGGTGATCTGTTCAGGCAAGCGCATCACCGCCTACGACGTGGCCTGGGCGCTTTCCATGGGGGCCGACTTCGTCAATTCCGCGCGCGGCTTCATGTTCGCCCTGGGCTGTATCCAGGCGCTGCAATGCAACCGCAATACCTGTCCCACCGGCATCACCACCCAGAACCCCAAGCTGCAGCGCGGGCTGGTGGTCAGCGACAAGTCCGAGCGTGTATGCCACTACGCGACCAACCTGATGCACGAGGTCGTCACCATCGCGCACAGCTGCGGCGTGGAGGACCCGCGACAGCTCGATCGCACGCATTGTCGCGTGGTGGGGAACGACGGGCTGTCGGTACCGCTGGTGGACCTGTTCCCGTACCCGCAGCCGGAGCCGCGCGCCCGCTAGCCTGGAGCGCAAGGCGCGAGCCGCGTCCAGCCGGCCTCGGACAGGATCTCCAGCGGCCGGAAGCGGCGCTTGTAGTCCATCCTGGGGTGGCCTTCGATCCAGTAGCCCAGGTACAGGTGCGGCAGGCCCAGATCCCGCGCGCGCGCGATCTGGATCAGGATGGCGAACGTGCCCAGGCCGCGCCGGTCGTGGTCGGGATCGTAGAAGGTGTATACCGCCGACAGGCTGTCCCGGCAGTGGTCGGTGACGGCCACCCCGAGCAGACGGCCGTCCAGGCGCAGCTCCAGGAAGCGCGTGCCGCCCCAGGGCGACACCAGGAAGCGCGTGAACTCGCCGGCATCGTCGGCTGCCATGCCGCCGTCCGGATGCCGGGTCTCCAGGTAGCGTCGGTACAGGGCGAGGCGCTCCTCGTCGCAACCGGGTCCGGCATCGACGATGTCCAGATCGGCGTTGCGGGCGAGGCAGCGCCGCTGGCTGCGGTCCGGGCGGAAGGCCCGCACCGGCAGGCGACACGGTGTGCAGGCACGGCAGTCCCCGCAGCGGGGGCGGTACAGGTGTCCGCCGGCGCGCCGGAAGCCGTAGGACAGCGCCAGTGGATAGATCCGCTCCGGATCGGGTGCCTCGGGGTCGACGACCATGTTCTGCGCCACCCTGTCGGCGTAGTAGCCGCAGGCGTGGGGCAGGGTCTGGAACAGGCGGACGCGGTCGGAGCGCATGGCGTCAGTGTAACGCCGCGGCGCCGGTTGCCGAGGAGCGGTCAGGCGCCGGTGGCCATCTTCACCAGGAGCACGACCAGCGCACCGGCCAGAACCGCCAGGACGATGGTGCGGATGCGCCGGGCCACCGCCCGCGGGTTGCGTTGTCCGCCGCCGCGGCGTGCGGCCTCCAGTACCTCCGCGTGGCGCGTCAGCGGCTGGATGCCGATGTCGCGCAGCAGGGCGCGGGCACGCGGCATGTCGGCGGCGTACTTCACCTCCACGTACATCCAGTCCGAGCGGTCGGCATGGGGAGCGTAGCTGAACCGCCGGTGGCTGGGCCGCTTGTACACCGAACGGTTGGTGACCCGGGTTTCGATGCCGTGCTCGGCGAACAGGGCCACCAGGCGGTCGATGTTCTGCGTGCGGGGGGAGGAGTAGATCTCGCGCATGGCGCCATTTTAGCCCGCGCGACGGGGACTTTCCTCAATCCCCATCGCGAAGACGCACCAGTCCTTCCTGCGCGGTGGATGCCACCAGGGTGCCGTCGCGCTTGAAGATCATGCCCCGTGCCAGGCCGCGTGCGCCCTGCGCCGTGGGGCTGTCGAAGGTGTACAGCAGCCATTCGTCGACACGGAACGGGCGGTGGAACCACATGGCGTGGTCGAGGCTGGCCATCTGCACGTTGTGGCTGAGGTAGGAGATGCCGTGCGGCAAGGTGATGGTGCCGATCAGGTGGAAGTCCGAGGCGTAGGCCAGCAGGGCGCGCTGCAGCATGGGCGAGTCGTCCACCTGCTCGTTCAGCCGGAACCAGATGTGCTGGTAGGGCGGGCGCTTTTCGGGATTGAGCTCGTTGCGCGGCCACACCTTGCGGAATTCGAAGGGGCTGTCCATGCCCAGCCAGCGCTGCACCTTGACCGGCAGCTTGGCCAGCTCGTCCCCCGGCAACGGCTGCAGCGGCTGGATATCTTCCGGCGCCGGCACCTCGGGCATCGACACCTGGTGCTCGAAGCCTTTTTCCGCGACCTGGAAGGACAGGGCACAGTTGAGGATGGTCTTGCCGTGCTGGATGGCCACCACGCGGCGTACGGAGAAGCTGTGCCCGTCGCGGGCCCGTTCCACCTGGTAGACGATGGGGGCGTTGATGTCGCCGGCACGCAGGAAGAAGCCGTGCAGCGAGTGCGCCTGGCGCGCCGGGTCCACGGTCTGCTGCGCCGCCGACAGGGCCTGGCCCAGCACCTGGCCGCCGAACACGTAGCGGGTACCGATGTCGCGGCTCTGGCCGCGGAAAAGGTTGTCTTCCAGGCGCTCCAGGGAGAGCAGGTCGACCAGTTCGGCAACTCGGGAGGAACTCATGCGGGGCATCCAGTCGCGGGGAAGCGCAATTATAGCGGTGCGCGCCGTTCGGCTGCCGTCGCATGTCGGCCGCGTGCGCCCGCGCCTAGCGCAATCGCTGCAGTCCGCAGGCGGGAACGATGGCGTCCCAGGGAAACAGCGGCCCCGGGTCGCGCTTGC
>CAZMXV010000003.1:0-6694 GCA_964570295.1 uncultured Rhodanobacteraceae bacterium | reverse complement strand
CCGCAGGCGGGAACGATGGCGTCCCAGGGAAACAGCGGCCCCGGGTCGCGCTTGCGCGGCACGCGGCATGCGGGGTCGTCGCTGGCCGGTACGCGTGCCGTGTCCAGGTCCTCGTGGCCGGCGACGAAGGCCAGCGTGGGAATGTCCCGGACCAGGCGTTTGAGCAGGATGGCCAGGCTGTCGACCTGGGGCGCGGTATAGGGCTCGTCCATGGCCTGGTGGCGCGAGTCGAACCAGTCCGGGTAGCGGCCGCGGTTGACCAGTTCGATGCCGACCGAGCGCGGGTTGTAGCCGCGCGTGTGATGGGCCACGCGGTGCGCGTTCACGAAGGCGTACACGGCACCGCCGCGGTCGATGTAGAAATGCCCCGAATTGCCGGTGCCGTCGTCGTAGAGCACGCGCTCGCCGTACGCGCGTGCCATGGCGAGGTCGGGCAGTTCGGTGCAGTGGATCACCACCAGGTCGATGGCATCCAGCGGGCGTTCGGCGAGGGCCGTGTCATAGGGCAGCGGCCAATCCTGGATGATGAGCTCGGGCATGGCGCCAGTGTGGCACATGTGGCTCGTGCCTCGTCCGGTGCCGGGCTGATACGATGCATTTTTTCGGCATTCCAGGAGTCGGTCATGGCCGGCCACGTCATTCTTTCCCATGGCTCGGACAGCGGCCCCGGGGCGACCAAGGTCAGCGCGCTGGCCCGGGTTGCCGAAGCGCTGGGCTGGACCACCGAGCGCCCCGACTATGCCGATTGCGACGCGCGGGGCCTGGCCGGATCGGTGACGCCGCGTGTCGAACGCCTGCGCGGGCGCATGCGGGCATCAGCCATGGCGCCGGTGCTGGCGGGTTCGAGCATGGGCGCGTTCGCGTCCGGCCTGGCGTCGCTGGAGGGAGCGTGTGCGGGGCTGTTCCTGCTGGCGTTGCCGACAGTGATTCCCGGCTACCCGTCCGCCTTCGACATGGCGCGCGACGTGCCCTGCATGCTCGTCCATGGTTTCGAGGACGACGTATGTTCCGCCGATGCGGTACTCGCCTTCGCCCGCCAGCGCCGCATGCCGGTCCTGATGCTTTCCGACGGCCATCGTCTGGCCGGACACGTGGAGACGGTCGAAGCCCAGTTCCGGCTGTTCCTGGAGCGCCTCGACGCATGAGCCTGAACACCGAAACAGCCTTTTTCGCCACCTGCCCCAAGGGCTTGGAATACCTGCTGCGTGACGAACTGAAGGCGCTGGGCGCGGATGACGTGCGCGAGGCGCGCGCCGGCGTGCATTTCCGCGGCACGCTGGAAGCGGCCATGCGAGCCTGCCTGTGGTCGCGTCTGGCCAGCCGTATCCTGCTCCCGCTGGGAGAATTCGAGGCCGCCGATGATGCCGCCGTGTATGCCGGTGTGCAGGCCATCGACTGGTCGCAACACCTGATGGCCGACGGCACCCTGGCCGTGGACGTGACCCTGGCGGCTGGCGACAAGGGCCACAGCCGTTTTCTGGCACAGCGTGTCAAGGATGCGGTGGTGGACCAGTTCCGTGCGCGTGGACAGGGGCGTCCGGACGTGGACGTCGAGCAACCGGATGTGCGCCTGCACCTGCACCTGCGCCGCGGACATGCCAGCCTGGCGCTGGACCTGGCCGGCACGCCGCTGCACCGACGCGGCTGGCGCGATCGCCAGGGCCGGGCGCCGCTCAAGGAGAACCTGGCCGCGGCCATGCTGCTGCGCGCGGACTGGCCGGCGATCCATGCCGGTGGTGGCGTACTGGTCGATCCCATGTGCGGCTCCGGCACGCTGCTGATCGAGGCGGCGTGGATGGCGGGCGACGTGGCTCCCGGCCTTGACCGCCCGTATTTCGGCTTCTTCGGCTGGAAGGGCCATGATGCCGCGCTGTGGGAAAGGCTGCACGGAGAGGCCCGGGCGCGGGCCGACGCCGGCCTGCGCGCGTTGCAGGCCGTGTTTTTCGGCAGCGACGTCGATCCGCACATGGTGCGGGTTGCCACGCACAACGCGCAGCGTGCCGGCGTGGCCGGTTTCATGCAGCTGGCACGGCGCGACATGGTCCATGTCGAGGCGCCCGTCGCGCCATCGGGCGGTCTGGTCATCACCAATCCGCCGTACGGGGAGCGTCTGGGCGAGCGTGAGGCCATGCCGGCCCTGTACCGCAGCCTGGGGGATACCCTGCGCACCCGCTTCGCGGGCTGGAAAGCCGCCGTACTGACCGGTGACGCGGCGTTCGGGCATGCCATGCGCCTGCACTCGCACAAGCAGTACAAGCTCTACAACGGGGCCCTGGAAACCCCGTTGCTGCTGTTCGACCTGGCGGCCGCACGGCAGGCGCCACGGGAGCCGGCACCTCTTTCCGACGGCGCGCGGATGCTGGCCAACCGCCTGCGCAAGAACGAGCGCCACCTGCGCCGGCGTCTGGTGCGCGAGGGCATCCATTGCTGGCGCGCCTACGACCGCGACCTGCCCGAATATGCCGCGGCCATCGATGTCTACGGCAGCGAGGAAGGGCCCGTGTATCTGCATGTGCAGGAATACCGTGCGCCCCGCGACATTCCCGAGCACACCGCCCGCCAGCGTCTTCGCGACGCGGTGCGGGCCGCCGGCGAGGTGTTCGCGGTGCCGCGCGAGCGCGTGGCCGTGAAGCAGCGTCGGCGCGGCAAGGGCGGCTCGCGTTACGGCGTGTTCGACGAGCGCGGCGAATTCATTGACGTGCAGGAGGGAGGCTTGCGTTTCCTGGTCAACCTGTTCGACTACCTGGACACCGGGCTGTTTCCGGACCACCGCCTGGTGCGCGCGCGCATCCGCGAGCTGGCCGCCGGCCGACGTTTCCTGAACCTGTTCGCCTACACCGGGACGGCCAGCGTATACGCGGCCGCCGGTGGCGCACGCGACACCACCAGTGTGGACCTGTCGACCACTTATCTGGACTGGGCATCGCGCAACCTGGCCTTGAACGGTTTCGAAGGGCGTGCGCATCGCCTGGTCCGGGCCGACGCGATGGCTTTTCTTGCGCAGGACCACTCGCGCTACGGCCTGATCTACGTGGATCCGCCCACGTTCTCCAATTCCAAGCGCGCCGAGGATTTTGACGTGCAGCGCGACCATGTGCGGCTTCTGGCATTGTGCGCGCAACGCCTGGCACCCGGCGGGGTGATTGTTTTCTCAAACAATTTCAAACGCTTCAGCCTGGACCATGAGGCGCTTTCACAATATTTCGTGATCACGGACTGGAGCATGCAGAGCATTCCGTTCGACTATGCCCGGCACCCGGACATCCACGGCTGCTGGCTGCTGCACTTGAAATAGACGTGCCGGTCAGGGCTTGCGCGACGGCAGGACGGTGGGCTGGTCGGCCCCGCTGCCGTTGCGTTCGGCGCGCTTGTTGAGGGTGTCGAACGCCTGCTTGTCGATGCGGCGTACTGATTTTACCGCGCAGGGTGGTTGCTGGCGCGAGGACACCGTTTCACCGAGGTCGCCGCAGATGCGCCACGGGTCCAGCCCGGCCTTGTCGCGGGATGGGTGGAAATGCAACCCGTCACCGTAGCGGCCCAGGGCCGGGCACGTGTGCGTGGTGGTGATGACGTAGCGGCGCGGGCCGTTGCGCACGGTCATGGTGGTGTCGTCGATGACATGCCATTCGTTGATGTTGGCGGCATCCATGCACTGCGACAGCGGGCGTACCGGTTCACGGGCCCCGGATGCCTGGCCGACGGCGGTAACGGTGGTCATGGCCAGCAGCGTGGGCAGCAGCAGGCCGCGTGACAGGAAGGAATGTTTCATGGCGGACCTCGTCGAAACCGGCAGGGAATCATGGCATACAACGCCTGTACGGCCGGGCGGGTTGACGCAGATGCCGCCCGGCGGGCCGGGAAGTCTCCGGATGAACCGTGGCTGACAGCGGGCCCGGAGCCGGGCAAGGTTCTTTTGTGCCCGCCGACACGCTCTGTTAGGGTCGGGAAAAGGTGCTTTTTCCATCGCCGCTGGCCCGAGCCACGGATGAATGCCCAACCAGACAAGCCGTCCCCATGCCCCGCGCGTGAAACGCTGGCCGATTTCCATGCGCGCGTACGTCGACGCAGCGTGGCCCTCTGCGCCACGCTGGCAGCCGAGGACACGGTGGTGCAGTCGATGCCCGATGCCAGCCCGGTGAAGTGGCACCTTGCGCATACCACCTGGTTTTTCGAGCAGTTCGTGCTGGCGCGCAACCCGTCCTGGCAGCCGCGCCACCCCGAGTGGCGCTTCCTGTTCAATTCCTATTACCAGTCGGTGGGGCCGATGCACGAGCGTGCCCGTCGCGGGCTGCTGTCGCGTCCGACCTGGCAGGAGGTCCTGGATTTCCGCCGCCGCGTGGACGACGGAGTGCGCGAATGGCTGGCGGTCCGCGAGGACGATGCCGAACTGGCCATGCTGGTCACGCTGGGACTGAACCACGAGCAGCAGCACCAGGAGTTGTTGCTGACCGACCTCAAGCACCTGTTTTCGATGAATCCGCTGGAACCGGTCTACGCCGATGTGCCGCGGGCGGCGGGGGCGGTGGAGGTGCCGCTTCGCTTCATCGACGGTTGTGAAGGGGTGGCCGCCATCGGGCATGCCGGTGACGGTTTCGCCTACGACAACGAATCGCCGCGCCATCGCGAATGGCTGCACCCGCATGCCGTGGCCAACCGGCCGGTCAACAATGCCGAATTCCGCCGCTTCATCGAGGAAGGCGGCTACCGCACGCCCACGCTGTGGATGTCGGAAGGATGGGCTACGGTGCAGCGCGAGGGCTGGGCGCATCCACTGTACTGGTCCGACGACCTCGAAAGCGAATTCACGCTGGGCGGGCGGCGCGAACTCGATCCGCTGGCTCCGGTGTGCCACGTCAGCTACTACGAGGCCGATGCCTTCGCACGCTGGGCCGGTGCCCGGCTGCCGACCGAGGCCGAGTGGGAGGTGCTGGCCGCATCGCGTGATGCCGGCCAGGGGCATTTCCAGGAGACCGGCCTGCTGCACCCGCGGGCTCCCGATGCCGCGGGGCAGGGCGACGAGCCCCTGCAGTTGTTCGGGGACGTGTGGGAGTGGACGTCCAGCCCTTATGTGGCCTATCCGGGTTTCAAACCGCTGGAAGGGGCGCTGGGTGAATACAACGGCAAGTTCATGTGCGGGCAGTGGGTGCTGCGTGGCGGCTCCTGCGTGACGCCGGCCGGCCATGTGCGGCCCACCTACCGCAACTTCTTCTATCCGCCGGACCGCTGGCAGTTCATGGGCATCCGCCTGGGGAAGGACGCATGAGTGCGCGCCTGCGTGCCGTGCGGCTGGACGACCGGCATCCCGGCGGGGCAGGCATGCAGGCCGAAATACTCGAGGGGCTGTCGGCGTCTCCCCGGCGGCTGCCGTCGAAATATTTCTACGACGCGCGCGGTTCCGAACTGTTCGAGTCCATCTGCGAGCAGCCCGAGTACTATCTGACGCGGGCCGAACTGGCCCTGATGCGCACGCATGCCGTCGCCATCGCCGCCGCGCTCGGACCCCGCGTGCTGGTGCTGGAATACGGCAGCGGCAGTGGCCTCAAGACGCGTCTGCTGCTGGCGCATCTGGATGACCCGGTCGCCTACGTGCCGGTGGAGATATCGCGCAGTGCACTGCTGGCCAGCGTGTACTCGTTGGGCGAGCGTTTTCCCGATATCGACATGCTGCCGGTGTGTGCCGATTTCACCCGGCCGCTGGCACTGCCGAAGCCGCACCGGCGCCAGCGTCGCAGCGTGATCTACTTTCCAGGCTCCACCATTGGCAATTTCGACAGTCACGAGGCGACGGGGCTGCTGCGCCAGATGCATGCCGAGATGGGCCCCGGCGGGGCAGCCCTGGTCGGCGTGGACCTGGTCAAGGACAAGGGCGTGATCGAGGCCGCCTACAACGATGCCGCCGGGGTCACGGCACGCTTCACGCTGAACATGCTGGCGCACATCAACCGGGAGCTGGAGGGCGATTTCGACCTGGATGCCTTTGCCCATCATGCCCGCTACAACCCCATGGCCGAGCGCATCGAGACATCCATCGTCAGCTGCCGCGGCCAGGACGTGCACGTGGCCGGTCGCGGCTTCCACTTCGAGGCGGGTGAGCACATGCATGTGGAGTACAGCTGCAAATACTCGCCGGCGTCCTTCGCGCGCCTCGCCGCCCATGCGGACCTTCGCGTGGCGCAGACATGGCAGGATCCGGACGGCCTGTTCAGCCTGCAGCTGCTGGTGCGTGCCTGAGACGGCCCGAAAGCACGGGCCGCCGTGTTTTTCCTGAGGGGCGACGGCCGGCCCGGTCGTCAGAGCAGGGCCTGCTCCTTGATGTGGCTGATCTCGTCGCGTACCCGGGCGGCTTCCTCGAACTCCAGATTCTGCGCATGCTTGTACATGCGCGACTCGAGTTTCTTGAGCAGGGTGGCAACCTTTTTCGCGTCCATGCTGGCGTAATCGGGCGCGTCCTCGGCCACCTTGCGGCCGGCCTGGTAGGTGCGGCCGCGCTGGCGGCCGGTGACGTCTTCGCCGTGGGCGCCTTCCATGATGTCGGCGATGCGGCGCACGATGGTCTTCGGCGTGATGCCATGCTCGGCGTTGTAAGCCATCTGTTTTTCGCGACGGCGCGCGGTTTCGTCCATGGCCGCCTTCATCGAACGGGTGATTTCGTCGGCGTAGAGGATGGCCTTGCCGCGCACGTTGCGGGCGGCGC
>CAZMXV010000002.1:0-61329 GCA_964570295.1 uncultured Rhodanobacteraceae bacterium | reverse complement strand
CAGCAGGCGGCGCGCATCGGCCAGTGCCAGCAGCGGAGCGGCCAGGTCGGAGCCATCCTCGTCGCCGGCCGCGATGTCGGCCCGGACGCCGGCACGCGCCACCATCCCCAGGAAGCCGGTCTCGAACGGCCAGGGCGGCCGCGTGGGTGACCGGTGCCAGTCCCGCCAGGCATCGACGACGGCATCGAAATCCGACACCAGGGCCATGGCGAACACCATCAGGTGCGCCGCCGGCCAGTCCATGGCCGCGGCGAAACGGCGTGCCGCGCCGCGACTGTCGGGATCGGTATCGGCCCGGTCGCCAAGCTGCTGCGCCAGCCGGTACAGCAGGGCCGCGCCCGGGCCCAGCAACATGAACCAGAAAACCACGCCGAAGCGTCGCTTCAGGGCCGATCCGACAGCGGCCTCGACCAGCGCCGCCGCCGTGAGCGGAAGCGCCGCGTCATCGTCGGCATGCACCCGCAGCGCCTGCGCCGCGGCTTCGCGCTCGGCCGGACCCTCGGCCTCCAGCACGGCGTCGATATCGCCTTCCAGATGACGCGGCCCCAGGCTGTAGACCAGCACCACCACGGCAAAGGCCAGCCACACGATGCCCAGCCAGTCGGCACTGCCCAGGATCGCGGCCACCACGATCACGGCAATGGTGGGCGGCGCCAGCACCAGCAGCACGCGGCCGGCACCCCGCACGTTGCCGCATTGCGCCTGCCACCGGCGGAACCAGCGCAGGTCGCGCCACATGCGTACCTGCGGCACCCACCACACCACGGCCAGGGCGACCAGCAGCGCCAGCAAACGGAATGTCATGACCACATTTCTCCATGAACCCGCGCCCGATTGTAAGCGAACGCCCGGCATGCAGGGTGGCGGGGCGGGCCCGTGATCGGCGTGCCGCTGTGCCCGTCGGCTCTCGGCACATCCATGCTCCCAGTCCCCGCCACCCGGCTTTCACGGCGGCGAATGCCTGTTCTCAGCCCATGGCCGCCAGATCGATGCCCGCGCGGGTGCGCATCCAGTCGGCCAGGAGGTGCCAGGACACCGACACCCGCGAGGACAGCAGCAAACTGCCATCCTCGACGCCCCGCACGATGTCGCGCGGGGTGAACCAGCGCGCGTCTTCCAGCTCGCCGTCACGCAGGGTGATGGCGCGCCCCGTCGCCCGGGCGGTAAAGCCCAGCATCAGCGAGGCCGGGAAGGGCCAGGGCTGCGAGGAATGATAATGACAGGCCGTCACCTCGACGCCGGCCTCCTCGGCCACTTCGCGTCGCACGGCGGCCTCCAGGGTTTCGCCGGGTTCGACGAAACCGGCCAGGGTGGAATAGCGCCCCGCCGGCCAGGTCGCCTGACGGCCCAGCAAACAGGCGCCGTCGTGCTCCACGATGACGATGATGGCCGCATCGGTGCGCGGGAAATGCAGCATGCCGCAGGCCGGGTCGGTGCACCGCGCGCGATGGCCGGCCGAGACATGCACCAGCGGTGCGCCGCAGGTACGGCAGTAGCGCGTGGTCGCCTGCCAGTGCGCCAGCCCGCGGGCGTAAGCGAACAGACCGGCATGGAAGGCATCCAGGCACAGGCCGGCTTCACGCAGGCCCAGCCATGCGAGGGCCGGCAGGCCCGGTGGGGGCGCCGCGATCGCGCGTCCGGTATCGTGCAGCAGAAAATAGGCCTGGTCGCCCCGCATGCCCAGCAGACTGGCCGGCACATCGGCAAAGGCGCCGCGACGCAGGCCGGCCCCGATCCTCAGCGGCTGTCCGTCGCCCGCGTTCACGGCCAGGCGCAAGTCGGCATCCAGCCACAGGAAAACGGCATCCGGCGCGGCCTCGCGCGCGGCCAGCCAGGCCGCATCGTCGCGGTATTCGGCGGCGCGGTCCAGGTCCAGTTCGGCAAACGTGTTGGCCTGCGGGCCGAGCGCCGTCCGGAGCATGGCGCGCCTCAGATCGAGAACGAGGAGCCGCAGCCGCAGGTGGTGCGCGCGTTGGGGTTGCGGATGACGAACTGCGCGCCGCTCAGCGACTCGGTGTAGTCCACCTCGGCGCCGCCGAGGTACTGCAGCGACAACGGGTCGACCAGCAGGCGCACGCCGTCGCGGTCGATGGCCAGGTCGTCCTCGGCCTGCTCCTCGTCGAAGGTGAATCCGTACTGGAAGCCGGAGCAACCGCCACCGTTGATGTACACGCGCAATTTCAGCGCCTGGTTGCCTTCTTCCTCGATCAGTTCGCGCACCTTGTGCGCGGCCGCCGCGCTGAATTCCAGCGGCGCGCCGTGGCTGCGGTAATCCGGAGTGGTCTGGTCTGTAGTGGACATGGCACGCACCTGCAAGATCTGGCCGCGAAACCCGTGCGGCCCCTCAAGACTACATGATGGCGATGTGCCCCGGGATCAACCCTCGGCGAGGGCCGGCTCGGCCTCGTCCTCCCGTGCGGCGTCGGGACCGGCCAGGCGGCGCTGCGGCTCCTCGCCCTGGTGCAGCATGCGGCCGTTGACGCGCGCGCCGGCCGCCATTTCCAGCACGCGGTAATGCACGTCGCCTTCCACGCATGCCTGCGCCGCGAGTTCCAGGCGCCCGGTGGCCACGATGTCGCCCTTGACCTCGCCATTGATGACCGCATTGGCCACGCGGACTTCACCGACGACGCGGCCTTCGGCGCTCAGGGTGAACACCGCGTCCTCGTCCTCGGTGGCCAGCACGGCGCCGTCGACGCAGCCGTCCAGGTGCAGCGCGCCGGAAAACGCCACGTCGCCGTGGATCGAGGTGCCGCGCGCGATCAGGCTGGTGTCCGAACGCCGCGATGGCTGGTTGTCACTGTGCTTGCGAGGGTTGCTGTTGAACATGCTCTTTCTCCCCTGGGGTGAGGGCGTCGCTCCAGTCCATCGTGTCCACCACGGCCTTGCCGCCGGCGGGACTGGCTTCGACACGCAGTCGATTGGGTGTGAAGTCCTTCGGCAGCATCAGCGTGCCGTGGACCTGCTGGAAATAACGGAAGCCGAAATCGATGCCGTCCTTGTCCGCCTGCCCGGCCAGCCGCGTCCACGCCAGCCGCGCCAGCTTGCCGTCGCGGATGCCTTCCACGCTGACCCGCAGGCGGCCTTTCACTTCGCTGTCGCGCTTGACGTTGTGGGTGAGGGTGACGGTGAAGTTCCAGGCCCGCGAATCCGCCACCCGCGCCAGCTGCACGCTCTGGATACGCAGCCCGTGATGCTGGCTGCCCCCGCCGATGAGGTGGCTGTAGAAGGCGAGGTCGGCGCGCAGTCCGTTGATTTTCTCCTCGCTCTTGGCCAGCGAATCCTTCAGCGAGCGCGTCGCCACCTGCGACACCTGCAGCGAACGCGTCAGCGTGGCCACCTGCTGGTGCAGCGTCTCGTTTTCCTTCTGCAACTGGTGGCTTTCGGTACGCTCGACCGAGGCCAGCGGCCCCTGGTCCGTGGCCAGGTACACGGCCGTGCCCACCACCAGCAGGCTGACGATCCAGCCCAACACCAGCCACACCCAGCGGCGGCGGCGCACGGCGGGATCGTCCAGGGCCTGGACGACGTAGCGCGGTGGCGGTCGGGTACTCATTGCCGTTGGCCGGATACAAAAAGGTTATATAGCCATCGTGTCAAAGAGGCGTCAAGGAACGGCTGCACGAAACGGCACCTGTGGCGCACCGGCAGGGCCGCGATGCCTCGCCTTATACTGGCTGCCGGTTTTTCCCGGAATCCATCCAATGCTCTGGCTGAAGGCGTTTCACGTCATCTTCGTGGTCACCTGGTTCGCCGGCCTGTTCTACCTGCCACGGCTTTTCATCTACCACGTGGAAGCCGCCGAGCCGGCGGTACGCGAACGCCTGAAGGTGATGGAACGCAGGCTGCTGGGCATCACCCACATCGGTGGCCTGCTGACCGTGGTGATGGGGCTGTCGCTGATGGGCTGGTGGATGGCACACCAGCCGGCCTATCTGTTCGCCGGCGCCTGGTTCCCCGTCAAGCTGCTGCTGGTGCTGCTGCTGGTGGCCTACCACGTGATGCTGATCCGCATGACGCGGGCATTGGCCCGCGACGCCCTGGCCTGGTCCAGTCGGGCGCTGCGCATCTTCAACGAGATCCCGGCGCTGCTGCTGATCGGCATCGTGGTCATGGTGGTGGTGAAGCCGTTCTGAGGCCCCGCCACGGGGGCCTCGAAGGCGCGCGTCCGGTGCCAGGGCCCTGGCGCGGGAAGCCCCGTTTTCGAGGCTCCCCGCAGGCGCGGCCCATGACCCGACGGACCGAAATCCTGAAGATCAGCTGCCCACCTTGGTCTGCAGGTACGGCGTCTCGCCCAGGTTCTTGATGAGGTCGAGCTGGGTTTCCAGCCAGTCGATATGGTCTTCCTCGGAAGCCAGGATCGACTTGAACAGGTCGCGGCTGGTGTAGTCGCCGACCTCGTCGCAATGCACGATGGCTTCCTTGAGGTCCGGCACCGCGGCCAGTTCCAGCTTCAGGTCGCACTCCAGCACTTCCTTCGGGGTCTGGCCGATCAACAGCTTGCCGAGGCGCTGCAGGTTGGGAAGGCCCTCCAGGAAAAGGATCCGTTCGATGAGCATGTCGGCATGCTTCATCTCGTCGATGGATTCCTCGTACTCGTGCTCGGCCAGTTCCTTGTAGCCCCAGTTGCGGTACATGCGCGAGTGCAGGAAATACTGGTTGATCGCGGTCAGCTCATTGGTGAGCGCGCGGTTGAGAAACTCGATGACCTTGGTGTCGCCCTTCATGGTGGCCTCCGGTGGAATGGGTCTGGCCACGACTATAGCGCCACGCCAAAAAGCATGACGAAATGCAAATGGGGATGGTTCGCGGATGCATCGGCCAGGCCGGCCGACACCGCCGGATCAGGCGGCCACCGTCAACGGAAGATCCAGGCAGATCTCGCGCACGGCCTCATTGAAAACGCGCCGCGCCTCGGGCTCGCAGCAGCCGCAGCAGGTCGAGCAGCCCGTGCAGGCCTGCAGCTCCGAAAAACTGCGCACGCCGCTCTCCGCCGCCTGACGGATATCGTTGCTGGTCACGGATTGGCAGATGCAAACGTACATGGGCACACCTCGACTGTGGGCCCATTCAAACGCAAATGCGAATGATTGTCAATAAGTGGCCGATGCCGCCCGCTGCCGGGCATGCTCCTCACGTCGCGGCGGACGCCCCACCCGCACCCGGCAGGTATCCTCGACCACCGGCGCGAACTGACGCAGCGCGCGCTCGTAGACATGCCGCTTGAAGGACACCACATGTTGTGCGGGATACCAGAAATCGACCCAGCGCCAGCCGTCGAACTCGGGCGTGTCGGACGCGTCCAGGCACACGTGGTCCTCGCGTCCCACCAGGCGCAGCAGAAACCACACCTGCTTCTGGCCGATGCATACCGGGCGCTGGTGGCGGCGCACGTAGCGCCGCGGCAACCGGTAACGCAACCAGCCCGGCGTCGTGGCCATCACTTCCACATGATCGGCATCCAGCCCCGTCTCCTCCTGCAGCTCGCGGTACATGGCCTCCAGCGGCGTCTCGTCGCTGCGCATGCCGCCCTGCGGAAACTGCCAGCCGTCGCGATGCACGCGACGCGCCCAGAACAGGCGCCCGTCGTCGTTGAGCAACACGATGCCCACGTTGGGGCGGTATCCGTCAACATCGATCATGCCGGCCTCCTCGCGGGCCGCTCGCGACCGCCTGATACGCGGTCATTGCCACCGATGCTGCCACACCCCCGGCACGCCCACAAGCCGGGTATCCGGCCCATTTTTCGCCCCCGGGCACTTGAACCGGCGCCCCGACGCCACTACACTTGCGCGCCTTGCGTGGCAGCAACTGCCCGCGCGACGGCATGGCTATGTAGCTCAGCTGGTTAGAGCACAGCACTCATAATGCTGGGGTCGGTGGTTCGAGTCCACCCATAGCCACCATCCCGCCACCTCGAAAAGCCCGACCCGCCACCTGCCGTCACGACGCAGGTTTTTTTGTGCCTTCGAGTCCGCCAATCTTTCCCGTGCATCCGTCACGGCCCCTTCCCGTCCGGCCTCCTGCCGGACCCGCGCCGGTGCGGCTCACGCCCGGGCAAACACCAGGCTGGCATTGGTTCCGCCGAAGCCGAAGCTGTTGGACATCACCGTGTCCAGGCGGGCCTGGCGGGTGTCGCGCAGAATGGGAAAAGGTGCGGCGCGTGGGTCGAGGCGGTCGATGTGGGCGGAACCGGCCATGAAATCGTCGCGCATCATCAGCAGGCTGTAGATGGCCTCGTGCACACTGGCCGCGCCCAGCGGATGGCCGGTGAGGGCCTTGGTCGAGGACAGGGGCGGCACGGCGGTGCCGAAGACGGTGCGCACGGCGTCCAGTTCGATGATGTCGCCCAGCGGCGTGGCGGTGCCGTGGGTGTTGAGGTAGTCCACGGGGCGGGCGGCCCGGGCCAGCGCGGCGCGCATGGCGCGCACGGCGCCTTCGCCGGAGGGCGCCACCATGTCGGCGCCGTCGGAGGTGGCGCCGTAGCCGACCAGTTCGGCGTGGATGCGGGCACCGCGCCGGCGCGCGTGCTCCCATGATTCCAGCACCAGCATGCCGCCGCCGGCGCCGATCACGAAGCCGTCTCGGTCGTCGTCGTAGGGGCGCGAGGCATGCGCGGCATCGTCGTTGCGCGCGGTGGAAAGCGCCTTCATCGCATCGAACTGGGCGGTCATGCCCCAGTGCCCTTCCTCGCCGCCGCCGGCAAAGACGATGTCCTGGGCGCCGTGCCGGATGAGATCGGCGCCGACGCCGATGCAGTGCGCGGAGGTGGCGCAGGCGGCAGCCAGCGAAAAGCTGAGCCCCAGGATGCCGAAGGTGGTGGCCAGCGTGGCCGAGACCGTGGAGCACATGGTGCGCGGCACCATGTAGGGGCCGATCTTGCGCACGCCCTTTTCGCGCAGCAGGTCGGCCACGGCGATCTGCCATTGCGGCGAGCCGCCGCCGGAGCCGGCCACCACGCCCGTGCGCGGATGGCTGACCTGATCCCCATCGAGCCCGGCATCGGCGATGGCGGCCTGCATGGAAAGGTAGGCGTACGCCGCGGCGTCACCCATGAAGCGGCGCGGCTTGCGCTCGATGGCGGCATCCAGGTCGACCTGCGGCAGGCCGCCGACATGGCTGCGCAGCCCGTGGGCGGCAAAGTCCGGTACCCGCCGAATGCCGCTTTTCAACTCCTGAAGGGCCTGCGAGACCTGCCCCAGGGTGTGGCCGAGGCAGGACACGATGCCCATGCCGGTGATGGCGATGCGCGTCATCAGAAACCCTCCGTGGACTGGAACAGGCCGACACGCATGTTGGTGGCGGTGTAAATGCGACGGCCGTCGACCCGGGTGCAGCCATCGGCCACGACCATTTTCAGGCGGCCGCGGACAACGCGGCTGATGTCGATGTGATAGCTGACCCGGTGTGCATCGGGCAGCACCTGGCCGGTGAACTTCACCTCGCCGACGCCCAGTGCGCGCCCCCTCCCCGGCTCGCCCAGCCAGGGCAGGAAGAAGCCGGCCAGCTGCCACATGGCGTCCAGCCCCAGGCAGCCGGGCATCACCGGGTCGGCCTGGAAGTGGCAGCCGTAGAACCACAGGTCCGGACGGATATCCAGTTCGGCGTGGATCTCGCCCTTGCCGTGGGCGCCGCCATGCGCGTCGATGTGCGTGATGCGGTCGAACATCAGCATCGGCGGCGCCGGCAGGCGGGCGTTGCCGGGGCCGAACAACTCGCCGCGCGCGCAGGCCAGCAGTTGCTCGTAATCGTAGGAGGAGGGTCGGGTAGTGGTCATGTCTGCCCTGTGCGGGGGTGGAGGTGGCCGCGCGCCGCACGGCGGGCGGCATCGGAGGTCAGATCGTGCGCGAATAGCGCCCGGCGCCGGCGTCGTGGTCGAGGTAGGCGTCGAAGCACATGGCGATGGTGCGCAGGAGGTAGCGGCCACGCGGCGTGACGCGGATCGTCGATTCGTGCAGCGCGACCAGGCCGTCGGCGGCGAGCGCGATCAGGCGCGGCATGGCGTCGGCGAAGTAGACGTCGAAATCCAGGCCGTGACGGACACCGAAGGCATCGGTGTCCAGTTCGCCGTGACACATCAGGGTGCCGATCGCCTCGCGCCGCAGCAGATCGTCGCGGCTCAGGCGCAGGCCGCGCATCACCGGCAGTTCGTCGTGGTCCAGCGCCAGGTAGTAGCCGGTCAGGTCGCGCGGGTTCTGGTTGTAGGTGTCGTCGATGCGGCCGATGGCGCTGACGCCGATGCCCACGATGTCGCAGTCGCCGTGGGTGGAGTAGCCCTGGAAGTTGCGTTGCAGCTTGCCGGCACGCTGTGCCCGCGCCAGTTCGTCGTCCGCGCGCGCGAAATGGTCCATGCCGATGTAGCGGTAGCCGGCGTCGCCGAGCATGGTGATGGCCAGGCGCAGCAGTTCCAGGCGCATGGCGGCATCGGGCAGGTCGGCGGCGCGGATCCGCTTCTGCGGCTTGAACATGTGCGGCAGGTGCGCGTAGGCGTAGACGGCGACGCGGTCCGGCGCCAGCGCGACCACCTGTGCCAGGGTGCGGGCGAATCCGGCCGGAGTCTGCTGCGGCAGGCCGTAGATCAGGTCCACGCTGCTGGAACGGAATCCCGAGGCACGCGCGGCCGCCAGCACGGTGCGGGTTTCGTCCACGCTCTGCACGCGGTTCACCGCCGCCTGCACCGCCGGATCGAAATCCTGGATGCCGACGGAGATGCGGTTGAAGCCCATGTCGCCCAGGGCATGCACATACGCGGCGTCGGCGAAACGCGGGTCGATCTCGATACCGAACTCGCGCGCATCCGCGGCTTCCCAGCGGAAGTGGCGCGCCAGCGCTCCCATCAGCCGTTGCATGCGCGGAATGTCCAGGAAGTTGGGCGTGCCGCCGCCGAAGTGCACCTGGCGCAGCACGCGGCCGGCATCGAACAGCGGCGCGGTGAGCGCCAGCTCGTGCTGCAGGTAATCCAGGTAGCGGTCGGCGCGTGCCGTGTCGCGGGTGATGATGCGGTTGCAGCCGCAGTAGAAGCACGGGCTCATGCAGAACGGCACGTGCACGTACAGCGACAGCGGCCGCGCACCGGCGCCGGCATTGGAGCGGGCGATGGCCTCGCGCAACGCGTCGGCCCGGAAATGCGTGCCGAACTGCGGTGCGGCAGGGTAGCTGGTGTAGCGCGGGCCATGGGTGTCGTGGCGCGCGATCAGGCCGGCATCGAACACGGCATCGGTGGTGTGGTCCATGCCGGCAAGCTATCGGCGGGATGCCGCGCCCGTCTTGACGGAAGTCAGGAAGGGGGTGGAGGCATTTTGACGCAGGCCGGAAGCGGGGAAGGGGGTGTCGAGGACCGGGAACCGGGTCCCGATCCTCGGACAGCGGCGGCACTGCTCAGGCGTGGCCGCCACGGGACCAGACCCGGCGCAGGGGCGCCGGCAGGCTGGCCTGGCGCGAGGCCAGGCCGGACACGACCAGCCGCCGGAACGGACCCATGCGTACAGCCGCGCCCAGGGCGGCCTTGCGCAGCACGCGCGCGGGAGGACGGCTGTCGGTGTAAAGCTCGGCCAGCATCTGCGTGGCGGTGTACAGCGGCCAGGTGGCCATGCGGTGGCGGCGCTGGTAACGACGCAACGCTTCGGCATCGTGCACGGCACGTCCCTTTTCGAGGGCCGCGCGCAACTCGGCGGCAAGAGTGGCCTGGCCCATGATGCCGAAATTGAAACCGTGCGCGGTGACCGGATGCATGCCCACGGCCGCGTCGCCGATGAGGGCAAAACGCGGCGCGGTGAAGCGGTGGGCATAGGTGCCGACCAGCGGATAGGCGCAACGCGGGCCGGCCACCTGCATGGCGCCCAGCGCATGCCGGTAGCGCGCGCCGAGATCGGCGCCGAGGGCATCATCGTCGAGGGCCAGCAGGGCCTGCATGTCCTGCGGAGCAAGCGTCACCACCAGCGACGAGACATGGGGGTCGTGCAGCGGCAGCAGGGCCAGGGTCTGGCCGTGGCCGAACCATTCGCGGGCCTCGCCGCCGTGGGCCAGTTCGTGACGCATGCGCAGCACCAGCATGGTTTTGCCGAAGTCGTGCATGTGCGCGCCGATGCCCATGGCGCGGCGGGTCTCGGAAAAGCGGCTGTCGGCGGCCACCACCAGGGCCGCGTGCAGCACTTCGCCGTTGTCCAGCCGCACCTCGGCGCCGTCGGCCGTGGCACGCACGCCGACGGTACCGGTGCCGGCCATCACCTCGGTGTGCTCCAGATTCTCGACCCCCGCCCAGGCGGCACGGCGGATGGCATGATTGGACACCAGCCAGCCCAGCTGGTCCCTGCCGGCATCCTGGTGACGGAACAGCAGGCTGCGCGAACCGTCGCCGTCAAGCACCCGGGCGTCGCGCAGGATGCCGATGTCACGTTCCGGAATGTGCTCCCACAGGCCCAGGTCGCACAGCAGCTGCCGCGAATGGTGCGTGACGGCGATCTCGCGGCCGTCGTCGGGCGGGTCGGCCAACACCTTGCGGCCCTGACGCTCGACCAGGACCACGCGCAGGCCGCTGTCGGCCAGGGAACGCGCGAAGCACAAGCCGGCGGGGCCGGCACCAATCACCACGATATCGAAAGCCATGCGGTTTCTCCTCTTCCGTTCCGTCCGGGGCGGCGGAACGCGGGGGTCAGGTGCTGCACTCGCCGCAGCACAAGGCGGGAATCGGTTCGATCTGCCCGGGTGACACGACACAACCGGCCTCGGCCAGCAGGCGCTGCAGACCGGATGCCTCCAGCACGGCCGATACTTCCATGGAACGTTTGGACGGATGGATGGCGAAAATGGCCATCGGATCGATATCCAGAAGGGCGTTCCCGAACGTGACCGGGTCCGGGCCCGGACAGCTCAGCTCGACATGAAATTCCATGTAACACCTCGGTTGCCTGTATCACTGGACCCGATTGTCGGCACCGCCGAGGCGGCTCCGCCTTGACCGGCATCAAGCGGCGGCGCACAGCGGCACGCGGGCCACCCCCGCGCCTGCGGCATCTCGTCACAGCGCTCCCCTTCCGCCCGCTCCCCTTTCCGGCGCAGACGCATGCCCGGCGCCGGAAACGAAACCCTGCCCGTGCCGGCTGCCGCGGCGCTACCGCTCGGCGCTTGATTTGCGTCAAACCGTCCCGCCACCCCCTTCCCAACAATGGCGCCGCTTCCGCCACCGGCGGCGGCCATGCGCGGTGCCGGCGGCACCGTCCACGAAACCGTTGAACGGGAAAAACAGATGGGTGAATACAAGAGACTCTGGTGGACGCTGATCGGCGTCCTCGTGGTGGCTTTCACCGTGCTGGGCTGGATGGGCAAGGAGGTCTACCACCAGGCCCCGCCCATTCCCGCCAAGGTGGTGGATACCGGGGGCCACGTGCTGATGACCCGCGAGCAGATCCTGGACGGGCAGAGCGCGTGGCAACGTGCCGGCGGCATGACCGTGGGTTCGATCTGGGGCCACGGCGCCTACCAGGCCCCGGACTGGACCGCCGACTGGCTGCACCGCGAATTGCGCCACTGGCTGGACCTCGCGGCGCACGAAAAGGCCGGCAAGCCCTTCGACCAGATCGACGGTGACACCCGGGCCGTGCTGGAGCGGCACCTCGAAGCCGAGTACCGCAGGAACACGCTGGATGCGGCCACCGGCACGCTGACCGTCTCGCCCCGCCGCGCCAGGGCGATGGCCCTGACGGCGGCCTATTACGACAAGTTGTTCGGGAACGACCCGTCCCTGCGCGCCTCACGCGAGCACTTCGCGATGAAGGAGGACACCCTGCCGCTGCCAGCCTCGCGCGCACGCCTGGCCGACTTTTTCTTCTGGACCGCCTGGGCCGCCTCCACCGAGCGCCCCGGCACCGTGGCCACCTACACCAACAACTGGCCGCACGAGCCGCTGGTCGGCAACGTGCCGACGGCGGAGAACGTGGTGTGGTCGATCATGAGCGTGATCGTGCTGATCGCCGGCGTCGGCCTGCTGATCTGGGGCTGGGCCTTCCTGCGCCGCGAACACGACGAACCCGCGGCCCCGGCCCACGACCCGATCCTGGCACTGGCGCTGACGCCCTCGCAACGGGCGCTGGGCAAATACCTGTTGCTGGTGGTGGCGCTGTTCGTGGCGCAGATCTTCATCGGCGGCTTCACCGCCCACTACACGGTGGAGGGTCAGGCCTTCTACGGCATCGAGGTATCGCGCTGGCTGCCCTATTCGCTGACCCGCACCTGGCACGTGCAGGCGGCGCTGTTCTGGATCGCCACCGGTTTTCTCGCCGCGGGCCTGTTCCTGGTGCCCATCCTCAACGGCGGACGCGACCCGCGCTACCAGAAGCGGGGCGTGGATATCCTGTTCTGGGCGCTGGTGGCGGTGGTGCTGGGCTCGTTCGCCGGCAACTTCTTCGCCATCGCGCACGTCCTGCCGCCGGCATGGAATTTCTGGATCGGCCATCAGGGCTACGAATACGTCGAGCTCGGCCGGCTGTGGCAGATCGGCAAGTTCCTGGGCGTGGTGTTCTGGCTGGTGCTGATGCTGCGCGGCATCGTCCCGGCACTGGCGCGCAGGGGCGACCGCAACCTGCTGGCCCTGTTCACCGCCTCGGTGATTTGCATCGGCCTGTTCTACGGCGCCGGCCTGTTCTACGGCGAAAAGACGCACATCACCGTCATGGAATACTGGCGCTGGTGGGTGGTGCACCTGTGGGTGGAGGGCTTCTTCGAGGTCTTCGCCACCACGGCGCTGGCGGTGATCTTCGTGGCCATGGGCCTGGTCTCCCGGCGCGTGGCCACCGCGGCCAGCCTGGCCTCGGCGGTGCTGTTCATGCTCGGCGGCACGCCGGGCACCATGCACCACATGTACTTTTCCGGCACCACCACGCCGATCATGGCCATCGGCGCGTCGTTCAGCGCGCTGGAGGTGGTGCCGCTGGTGGTGCTGGGCTACGAAGCCTGGGAAAACTGGCGCCTGAAATCGCGTGCGGCATGGATGCACGAACTGCGCTGGCCGCTGAAGTTCTTCGTGGCCGTGGCGTTCTGGAACATGCTCGGTGCCGGCGTCTTCGGCTTCATGGTCAACCCGCCGATCGCGCTGTACTACATCCAGGGCCTCAACACCACGGCGGTGCACGCCCACGCGGCGCTGTTCGGCGTGTACGGCTTTCTGGCGCTCGGTTTCACCCTGTTCGTGCTGCGCTACGTGCGCCCGCACATGCGCTTCAACGAGCGGCTGATGAACATCGGCTTCTGGGGCATGAACCTGGGCCTGGTGATGATGATCGTGCTGAGCCTGCTGCCCATCGGCCTGATGCAGTTCCATGCCAGTGTCAGCGTCGGCACCTGGTGGGCGCGCGGCGAGGCTTTCATGCAGCGCGACATCCTGCAGACCCTGCGCTGGGCCCGTACCTTCGGCGACGTGGTCTTCATCGTCGGCGGCCTCGGCGTGATGTGGCAGGTGGCCGGTGCCCTGAGACAGGGCGGCGCGCCCCGGCCCGGTCGGTGATGCCGGCACGGACCGGACGCGGCACACCCGTCCGGTCCGGCGGCTGCCGCGACCGACGACCCCGGCCATGCGGCGGGCCTCGTCCGGCGGGCGGTTTCAGCCGGTCGTCGCCCCCCGGACCACACCAAGCCGGCGCTCCCACGCCAGGGCCGTGGTGGCGATGAGGTCCAGGTCGTCGTGGCGCGGCATCCAGCCCAGCGTGGCGCGTATGCGGTCGGCGACGGCAACCAGCGACGGCGGATCGCCGGGGCGCCGCGGCGCTTCCTCGAAAGGGACGGCGCCACCGCAGGCCCGCCCCACCGCCGCCAGGACTTCGCGCACCGAATAGCCGTGCCCGTAGCCGCAGTTCAACGTGACCGAGGCACCTCCGTCGCGCAGGTAGCGCAAGGCATCAAGATGGGCCCGCGCCAGATCCGATACATGGATGTAGTCGCGCACGCCGGTGCCGTCGGGGGTGGGATAGTCGGTGCCGTAGATGGACAGGCGCGGCCGTTTTCCCAACGCCGCCTCGCAGGCCACCTTGACGAGCAGGGTGGCATGCTTCGTCGACTGCCCCACCCGTCCGGCAGGGTCGCAACCGGCCACGTTGAAATAGCGCAGCGCGACATGGCGCGGCCCGCCGGCGGCCGCCAGATCGCGCAGCATCCATTCGCTCATCAGTTTCGAGCGGCCGTAGGGATTGATGGGAACGGTCGGCGTCTCCTCGTCGGCGACACCGTCCCGCGGCATGCCGTAGACGGCGGCACTGGATGAGAACACGAACCGCGCGATGCCGGCATCGCGGCAGCACGCCAGCAGATTGCGGGTGGCGCAGGTATTGTTGCCGTAGTAGCGGAGCGGGTCGGCCACCGACTCGGGAACAATGGTGCGTGCGGCGAAATGCATCACCGTATCGACACCGTGCTCCCGCAGCAGCTGCCCGACCAGGCACCGGTCGCCCACATTGCCCACCACGAGCGGCACATCGCCCAGCGCCTCGCGGAAGCCGGTGCTCAAATCGTCGAGTACCAGCACGCGTTCACCGGCCTCGACCAGCTGCAGCACGACGTGGCTGCCGATGTAACCGGCCCCGCCGGTGACCAGGACGGTGCCCCGGTTTCGTGCATCCGACTTGCCCATGCCCTTGCCCTCCCCGATGGATCCGGCGTTGCCGGATCGTGAATGCCGGACCGGATACCGTGCTACCGGTCGACGCCGTTCTCCGCCGTGCCACCCGACAACTTGCGGTAGAGGGCCTGCGCGGCGTCCCGGTCGGGAAATGTCACCCCCGGCCGGTCGATCGCCGCAAGCGTGGCGCGTGCCCCTTCGTGGTCGCCGCTGCGCGCCTGGGCCACGGCCAGATGATACTGGAGGGTCGGCTGGCCGGGAGCCGCGGCGACTGCTTTTCGCAACAACGGCAGCGCCGCCTCCGGCTTGCCGTTCACGACCAGTGCCCAGGCATAGGTATCGGTGATGCCCGGCGAATCGGGGGCCAGCTCGTGGGCGCGTCGCGCCAGCTCCAGTGCCTTCGGATCATGCTCCGCGGTACGGATCCAGGCCAGGTTGTTGAGCGCCTCGATGTTCGAGGGGTAGGCCTCCAGCACCTTCGCGTATTGCCGCGAGGCCGCCGCGTTGTCGCCCTTGCCGAGATAGTCGCCGGCCAGAAGCATCCGGGCGGCCGTATCGTCGGCATGCGCCGCAAGCCAGCTTTCGAGAATCCTGCCGGCCGCTCCGTCATCGGTGTGCCTCAGGGCCAGGAAACGCTTGATGACCAGATCACGCCCGTCCCGGATCTTCTGCGCCCGGCCATAGGCCCGTGCCGCCTCGCGCCAGGATTTGGCGCCCATGTAGAGGTCGCCTTCGAGCACGTAGCCGTTGCGCTTCGCGGACGGCTGCGCCTGCAATGCACGGGCCAGCGCCAGCGCGCCCGGAAGGTCGCCTCCCTGCAGCCGGAGGGAGGCCAGCAGCGACACGGCCTGCACCTGCCCGGGCTCCTTTTCGACCACGGCCTGCAACGTGTCCGCGGCGGCAGCCGTGTCCCTGGCGAGGATCTGCGCCCTGGCCAGGTTGATCCGGTACAGCGATACGTCCGGTGCCAGCTTCACGGCCTTGCGCAGTGGCGGCAGCGCCTTCCCGTGCCGGCCGACATTGAGCTCGGCGGCGCCGAGGGCATTGAGTGCCGCGGCATTGTCCGGCAACGCGTCGGCCAGTTTCGTGGCCACCTGTGCCGCCTTGTCGAACTGTCCGTTCCTGCTGTACAGCATCACCAGATGCGTATAGGCATCGGCGGAGGCGGGGGCCTTGTCGATGGCCCGCCGGTACCACTTGACCGCTTCGGCCCGGTTTCCCCGCGTGGCCGCCAGGCGGCCCAGGGCATTCATCGCCGGCACGTTGTCCGGATGGCTCCCGAGGATTGTCGTGTAGCGCTTGACGGCATCTTCGTAATGTCCCTCGAGCGCGTCCAGGCTGGCCAGATTCATGAGGGGCGTGGGATCGTCCGGCGCCAGCCGTCGCGCCGCCTCGTACTGCTCGCGGGCCTGGTCGCGCTTGCCCGCCGCCACCAGCGCGGTTCCCCAGGCGAGATGCGCGTTGGCGTCATGCGGATGCGCCGCGGCACGCCCGGATGCCAGCTTGACGGCATCCGCGGTGCGACCCGTCTGCACGTAGGCCTGCACCAGCAGGGTGGCGCGCCGCGCATCGGCCGCGTCGTTGCCGGGCGGCGATTTTTCCAGCAGGGTGACGGCGGTTCCGGCATCGCCTTTCGCCAGGGCGCGGGCAGCATGGACCAGGTCGACATCGGCCACGGCCTCCGCTGAACCCGTGGCCGCGGCCATGCCGTACGCTCCCGCCGCCGCGGAACCGGCGTGGCCCGGAAGCCCGGCACCGCCGGCGGAAGCCTTCTGCAACAGGGCCAGCAACGCTGCATCGGAAGCACCCCGGGGCGCCGCCGGACGCAAGGCATCCAGCGCCTGGGCGGTGCGGCCGCCACGATAGAGCACCAGTGCCAGCAGCTTGCGTGCGGTGGCGTTGCCGCCGTCCACGCCCATGACGTTGCTGAGATACATTTCCGCCTGGCCATCATTGCCCTCGGCATAGTTCACCGCGCCCATCAGGACCTGGGCCGGCACGTTGCCGGGGCTGGCCTTGAGTACCTGCTGCAACTGGGCTACCGCATCGTCCATGTGGCCCTGGCGATACAGCACCACGGCATGCAGGTAGTGCGGGTGCGGCTGCTCCGGGGACAGCTTTTCCAGCGCCTCGATGTTGGCCAGGGCGTCGTCGAACTTGTCCTGCCTGGCCTGCACTTCGGCCAGCTTCAGCCGGGCGAGAAAACGCTCCTGCGGCAGCCACGCGTGGCCACGGGTCGCCAGCGCGTCGCGATAGGCTGTCTCGGCTCCCGCAAGATCCCCGCCAAGAGAGGCGATGTCGGCCTTCGCCACCATGACCACCGGATTGCCGGGATCGGCCGCCAATGCCTGTTGCAGATGCTTCCCGGCCGCCTCGTGGTTTCCCGATGCGGCGTCCAGCAGGGCCATGCCGGCCAGCGCCCGGGGGTTGTCCGGCGCCAGCGCCAACGCCGCCTCGTAGGCCTTGCGGGCACGCCCGGGCTGGTTCATCCCCCGCCAGGCCTCCCCGCGCAGCACATGCACCGACTCCCTGGCCCGCGGTGGGAGTGCCGCGTCACCGGGCAGGGTTTTCAGCAACGTGTCGTATTTGCCCGCGGCCAGGAGGGCCCTGCCGGTGGGAACGGCCCACTTCGCCTCGGACACGCCGTTTTCCCGGGCCTTGCCGAGTTCGGACAGCGCGTCGTCGGGGTTGCCCAGCATCAACGACGCACGCCCGAGCAACAGCCACGCCTCGCCGTTCTTCCCGTCCTTCTGCAGGATTTTCTTGGCTTCGATGTAGGCGGCGCGGTACTTGCCGCCCTCCTGGTACTTCACGCCGGAAGCCAGGTTGCCATGGCCATTCCCCAGGCCGCAGCCGGCGAGAACCAGGAGCAGGCCGGCACAGGCCGGCACCAGCACGTGCCGCGTCCCGCGGCGTATCGACTTGTTCATAGCACTTCCTCCCCGCTCCGGCCGCCATCATGCGTGGCGTCAACCGGAGGCGTCGTTTCGTTTCAGGCCATGCTTGTCCAGCAGGTCGTAGAGTGTGGGCCGGCTGACGCCCAGCAGTTGTGCCGCACGCGACAGGTTGCCGGCCGCCTTGGTCAGGGCGCGCTGCACGGCCCGTGTCTCGGCTTCCTCGCGTACCTGGCGCAGGTCCAGCACGGCTTCGCCATCGGCTTCCCCGAGATGCAGGTCCCCGGGACGGATCTGGGTACCCTCGGCCATGATGACGGCGCCGTTGACGGTGTTCTCCAGCTCCCGCACGTTGCCCCGCCATGCATGGGTTTCGATGGTTCGCAGCGCGCGCAGGGTGAAGCCGCGCACGTCCCGCCCGTGGCGATGCGCGGCCCGCTCCAGAAAATGGCGTGCCAGCAGCGCCACGTCACCCTCGCGGTCCCGCAGCGCGGGGAGGCGTATGGTGACCTCGCTGACGCGGTACAGCAGGTCTTCGCGGAAGCGGCCGGCGGCGATCAGGGCCGGCAGATCCTGGTGGGTGGCGCACACGATGCGCACGTCCACGGGAATGGGATCGCGGCCACCGATGCGCTCCACCACCCGCTCCTGCAGAAACCGCAGCAACTTGGCCTGGAGTGACACCGGCATGTCGCCGATCTCGTCCAGCAGCAGGGTGCCCTTGTCGGCCATTTCGATCTTGCCCCGGGTCTGCTTGTGGGCGCCCGTATAGGCGCCCTTCTCGAAACCGAACAGCTCGGCTTCGAGAAGGTTCTCGGGAATGGCGGCGCAGTTGATCGCGACAAAGGGTCCGTCGCGGCGCGTGCTCTGGCGATGCACCGCACGCGCGAAAAGCTCCTTGCCGGTGCCGGTTTCGCCCAGCAGCAATACCGTGGCCCGGGTGGGGCTGACCTTTTCCACCAGCCGGCACGCCTCGCGCACGCTGCGGCTGGTTCCGATGATGCCTTCCAGCGGCTGGGCCGCCGCCCGCTTCAGACGGCGGTTCTCGGCGTCCAGCTCGTGCACGCGGAAGGCACGTTCCACGATCAGGCGCAGCACCTCCAGGTCCAGGGGCTTGGAACAGAAGTCGTAGGCGCCGGCACCAATGGCCTTGACCGCATTGTCGCGGTCGCCGTTGCCGGTGACCACGATGATCCGGGTGTGCGGCGCCTGCTCCAGGATTTCCGCGATGGTGGCGAAGCCCTCGTCGGTACCCGAGGCATCCGGCGGCAGGCCCAGGTCCTGCAGCACCACGGCGGGGCGATGGCGGGCCAACAGCTTCAGGGCGGCGGGACGGTCTCCGGCCACGACCACCGTGTAGTCCTCGAAACTCCAGCGCAGCTGGCTCTGGAGACCGACGTCGTCCTCGACGACCAGCAGGCAGCGCGACGGCTCCTTCATGATGCCTCCCTCATCCATCCCGCCCGACCGCCCTCGCCCCGGGCACCGGCCAGGGGCAGGCGGACAGTGAAAGTGGTGCCCCGGCCCGGCAGGCTGTCGACACCCAGCGTCCCGCCCAGCGCGCGCACGTACTCGCGTGCCTGGTAGGCCCCGATGCCCATGCCGCGACTGGCCTTGGTGGTGAAAAACGGCCTGAACAGGTGGTGGCGGATGAACGCCTCGTCCATGCCCGCGCCGTCGTCCTCGACTTCGACGACGGCCTGGCCGGACTCCTGCCGCAGGCGCAGGACCACATGGCCGTCGGCTGCCGTCGCATCCTGGGCATTGCGGATCAGGTGCTCCAGTGCGGCGGCAAGCTGTTCGGCATCCGCATGCACCCACAACGCCGTGTCGGACGGCCGGAAAAGAGGGGCCGGAGAGTGCGCGCGGCACCCGTCCAGGGCCTTTGCCGCCACGGTCGACAGCCTGATCCTGTCGCCCCCGGAAGGCATCGCTCCCCCGCGCAGCTGCTCCAGCAGCCGGGTAATGCGGTGCACCGCGTTGTCGACCGTGGCCAGCATGTCGTCCACGAAGGCCGGATTGCGCTTGTGGCGCGCGGCATTCTGCAGCAGCAGCGACTGCTGCGCCGCGACGTTCTTGAGGTCGTGCATCAGGAAGGCCGTGAGGCGGTTGAAGCCCTCGAACTGCCGGGCCTCGGCCAGCCGCCTGGCGTTGGCGGCCTGGGCCAGGGTGCCGGCCACCTGGCTGCCCGCGGTCCGCAGCAGGTCGATGTCCTCCCAGTCGATGGCGCGGCGCGCCCGTGCATGCGCAAGCACCACGAAGCCGATCAGCGTCTCCTCAAGGACGAGAGGCACCAGCAGCCACGCCCCCGGAAGCGCCGACAGCGCCGCCGGGGCCTGCCATTGCCGGTTGCCGAGGGGCGCGGTGTCCTCCAGGTCGTGGATCCAGCGGCGGCGGCACGTGAACTCGAACACCGGCGCGTCGGCCGCCAGCGCAAGGCCGGCCGGCACCGGCATGTTCCAGCCGGCCTCGGGAACGAATGTGTCGGCCTCCTCTCCATGCATGAACAGCACGCCCGCCGGGCAGTCCATGGTCTGCGCCAGGGCCCGCACGGCACGTACCGGAAGCTCGGTATCGCTGTCGCTGGCCGCCAGCGTGCCGGTCAGCCGCAGCCACTGCTCGCGGTAGTCGTGCCGGAAGCTGAAGAAATTCTGGTGCAGGAACATCTTCAGGCGCGAACGGGCCTGCCCGGAACTGGCGATCATCAGGACGAGGAGCAGCCCGAGGCACAACAGCGCGATCTCCGCGACCTTGCCCCAGTCTCCCCCGTAAAGCCGGACGTAATAGCCTCCGACAGCCACCGCGATGATGTAGCAGGCCACCACCAGCAGGCTGGTCGAATAGAACACCACGCGGCGGGACACGCCGACGTCCAGCGACCAGGTCCTGTTGCGCGCGGCGGCCACCAGCAGCAGCGGCGCCAGAAGCGCGTCCACGAACCCCCGCGCGGCCCATGAGTTGAGGCCGAACTGTCGGTACAGCACGGCGTACGAGTACAGGTAGATGTCGTAGACGAACAATCCGCCGAGCGCGATCAGCAGGAATTTGAGCGCCCAGCGCTGATGCGGCCCGGCATTGCGCAGGATCTGCTCCAGGCACACCACCGCGCCCAAAGCCAGCAGCAGCACGCCCACCAGCGGCACATAGAGGCTGAACACGGCCGCGCCTTCCGGCCCCAGCACGGGCAACGCGCAATAAAGCCCCAGCAACACCCACCCCGCCTGCAGGGCCAGGCGTATCGCACGGAGGAGGCCGGAGCCCCGCCAGGTGCCCAGCAGCGCGCCCACGAATGCCAGCCATGCGCCATAACGCAGCACCTCGGCCAGCAGGATCCAGTTGGCGGGCACGTCACGCCGCCATTCGGCATAGGCCAGGAACAGCCCCCACACCGCCGAGGCCGTGGTGGCCACGATCAGCAGTGCTCCCAGGTGCTGCCCGCGCCAGCCCGTCATCAACAAGGCCGTCACCGCCAGGAACAGGGTGGCGGTGGTCAGGTAGCTGCCGATGGCGATTTCATGCATGGCTGCAAACCCCTGTCGCTGGTTCGGGTGTCCCGGGGCCCCCGGGGTACCCGGTCAGGCGTGGCCGGCTGTTTCGAGCCGCAGCACGCCGTTGCCCCCGGGCGTCCGGTCACGTCCGCGCGCCTGCGCATCGTCCCGCAGCAGCCGTTCGCGGATATCCTCCACCACGCGCCGGGCCGTATGGCCATCCCACAGTTCCGGCCTCCGTCCCCGCGGCCACTGCCCCGCCAGGACGGTATCCACGCACGCCTCCAGGTCGCCCGCGGTCACCAGACGGTTGCTTCCCCGGGATACGGTGATCGGCCGCTCCGTATTGCCGCGCAAGGTCAGGCACGGAATGTCGAGGTAGGTGGTCTCCTCCTGGACACCCCCCGAATCGGTGACGACCAGGCGTGCGCCGCATACCAGGTTCATGAAGTCGACGTAGCCGAGGGGCTCGGTGACGATCATTCCGGGCGTGGCATGAAGTTCGCGCCACAACCCGAAAGCCTCCAGGCTTTTGCGGGTCCGGGGATGCACCGGAAATACCAGCGGCAGCTTGCCGGCGATGGCCTTCAGGCGACCGGCCAGGTTCATCAGCTGCTCGCGGGCATCCACGTTGGAGGGCCGGTGCAGGGTGGCCACCGCGTAATCACGCCCTTCCAGACCCAGGCGCCGGCGTTCGCCGCTGGCGCGGATTTTCTCGTGCAGCGACACGTAGGAGTCGATCATGATGTTGCCGACGCGCGTGATCCGGGCTCGCGGCACGCCTTCGGCCGCGAGGTTTTCGTCGGCATCGGGCGACGGGGTCCACAGGATGTCGGCCAGCGTGTCGGTGACCAGCCGGTTGAGTTCCTCCGGCATGCGCCGGTCGCCGCTGCGCAGGCCGGCCTCCAGGTGCGCCACCGTGATCCACAGCTTCGAGGCCACCAGGGTGCACGCCAGGGTGGAGTTGACGTCGCCGACCACCACCACGAGATCCGGCCGGTCGGCAAGGCACGCCTTCTCGTAGGCCAGCATCACGCCGGCCGTCTGGGCCGCGTGGCTGCCGCTTCCGATGCCGAGATGGATGTCGGGGGCCGGAAGCCCCAGATCCCGGAAAAAGGCCTCCGACATGTTGACGTCGTAATGCTGGCCGGTATGCACCAGCCGCAGGCGGCACCAGTCCTGGCTGCCGAGCGCGTGAAAAAGTGGCGCGACCTTCATGAAGTTGGGCCGGGCGGCCGCAATGAGGTCAATTCGCAATTCCCGCATGTTCCATCCCCCTTTCATATCCCTGACACATTCTTATTTGCATCACCGGGTTCCCGCACGGCCTTTATACCACTGTGCCCGTCCTGTCGGCTTTTTTTGGAACCCCGGAAAACATAGCCATAAACGGGGCATTTCCTTCCCGTTTATCAACGCCGAAATTCCCGGGCCTTGAAGGCCCGGGAATTTCCGGACGGACTCCCTGTTTCAGGGAGCGCCGCGCCCGGTGCGCCTGCGGCAAGCCAATGCCGGCATGGCGTTCCGGTCAGACATTGGACATGCGGCGCCGGCGCAGCGCCACGCCCGCACCGACCAGCAGCACGCCGAAGCCGAACATGCCCAGCACGGCAGGCTCGGGAACCGGCCGCACCGACTCCACCATCACCACGAAGTCGTTGTAGTCCAGGTCCGAATTGCTCCACGGGGAGTCCTCCCAGGCGAGGATGAATTCGTTGGGGAGGAATACGCCGGTGTGCTGGCCGTTGTTTATGGTGTTTTCCCCGTCACCGGCAAATGCAACCATGTGGCTCATGCCGTCGGGATAGGTATTGCCGCCCGCCTCGTTCATGGAGGCGTCGGAATAAAAGAGGCCGTACGCCTCCGTACCCAGGTAGTAGCCGAACACGGATGCACCGAAGCTGGCTTGCGCCTGGCCGGCGTACACGCCGTTCTGGTCGAAGTATGTCGCCGTGTAGGTGTTGCCGATGATGCCCAGGCTGGTGCTCCAGCCGCTGCCGGCGTTACCCGAAAACAGCTCCAGGACGTTGCCCGGATCGGAAGGGTCGAAGATGCCGAAGGTGTTGGTGTTGGCGTTGCCCGCGATCTCCAGCAGGATGTTGTTCTCGCTGTGGCCCGTGGCGCCGATCTGCCAGTACGCGCTGGGGGTCGACTGGTTGTTGTAGACATCGATCCCCGGTCCGCTGACGGTCATGCTGTCCAGCTGGTCCTGCAGGCCGCTGCCGGCCCCGTCCGTGCCGACGGGGGCGATGCAGACGGGACCGCCCTGGGTCTGGACGCCGGTCTGCGGCGCCGTGGGACAAACGGTGGCCAGAGCCTGCCCGGCGAAAAGTGCCGTGGCAGCCAGGCCAACGATACTCAAGTGTTTGCACATGTTCATGGTGACGCTCCCTGGTAAGGTCAGCACGATTGGCTGATGCACCCTATACCAAGCAAGTTGGATGCCAAAACTATAACCCATTGAAATACAAGATTATTGTGGTTTCCGTTTCCACGGAAAACCATGAGAGTGTCAAGGATTCCGACAGGCGCCCACGGGTCCGCGGAATGCGCCCGCCCGCCCGCGCGCCCGGTACCCCGGCCGGCCTTTCACCGACCCATGAAAAACGGCCCCCGATACCGGGGGCCGTTCATGTCCGAAACCACGAATCGTCAGGCCGGGCAGCGGCGGCGGCGGCGCCGGGACCATGCCATCAGGCCGGCCAGCAGCAGCCCCAGGCCAAACATTCCCCGGCCGGCGGGCTCCGGCACGGCGACAGTCGGGGAGGCCATGTCGAAACCCACGTCATCGAAGCCGATGCGGCCATGCGTACCGGAAAAGACCACGGACCGGGCCATCCCGTCGAAGGTCATCTCGAACAGGTCCCAGCACCGGGCCATGGCCGGGCCGAGTCCGCATCGGGACCGGGTGGCGGGCAGCGTGGCGGAGGCGAGCAGGGTCCCGGTACCGTCCAGACCGCTGTAGACGGCCAGGTCGCCGACCGCGTTGCCAAGGGTGAAGTAGTGGAACGAAAGACCCGAGCCGAAGCCCGTCGCCACGTTCATGGTGGCCCCCAGCCCCATGTAGGTCATGAGGTTCGGCGCGCTGGGGACGTTCGGGTCCGCCGGCCCGGCCGGTGCGGCGAGGGCGCCGGACCACACCACGCCGTAGTCCGGGCCGCCGCACGTCGGAGCGCCGGCGGCAAAAGGCGTGGTGCAGCCGCCGTTGTAGTAATGGTCGACATACTCGCCCCTGGCGTTGAGGAGCTGGTCGAAATCCATGGTCACGGGCGTGGCGGCCGCGAGGCCGGCAAATCCCAGGCCAGCCATGACCACGATGGCGATGGCGGTTCTTCGATGCAGTACGGTCACGGCATTGCCCCCTGTCGGTGTGTGCGGAAAAGGCCTGGCGGCCCGTCACCGCACATGAAGCAATTGGCATGCCATCTCGAACAATTCTTTTCAATCAAATGGTTGGCGCACGCCCTGCAGGCCGGAAAAACCCGACCTGCAAGTTTTTCCGACACCCGCGCACCCTTCCGGCAAAGCGCGAAAAACACCGCCACGAAACCCCGCGCTCAACACCACCGGCGTCGACGCAAGCCCGCGGCCAGGCCAAGCAGCAGGATGCCCAGGGCGAACATGCCGAAAGCTCCCGGCTCCGGAACCCCGACCGGCGCATCGCGCATGTCGAAGCTCACGTTGTCATAGGCGGCGAGAGCGGGGAATCCACCAAAGACCACGGAATGGGCCAGACCGGAAAAGACCGGGCCATCCACCAGGTTCCAGCAGGCGTAGGGACCAAAGCCTTCTTCGCAGAAAAGCGGGGTGCCGGCCAGGGACCCGGTACTGGCCAGCAAGGTGCCGCTGCCGCCCAGGCCGCTGTAGATACCGACCCAGCCACCGAGAATCGGGGCGGAATAGTAGAAGGAGAAACCGCCATCAAAGCCGTCCGCCACGTTCATGATCATCGGAGCAAGCCCGATCTGCCGGATGACATTGGGGCGGCTCGGCGGATTGCCGGCGCTTACGCCACCCAGGGCCACCGTGGCGCCTTCCCAGACCACGCCGTAATCCGGCCCGCCACAGGTCATGTCGCTCCCCAGGAACGAGTTGCCGCACCCGCCGTTGTAGTAATCGGCCACGTACTCGCCATCCGGATTGAGCCCGTCGAAATCCATGGTGACGGGCGTCGCCGCGACACCGGCAGTGAACAGGATGGCCAGGGCGGCCACCGTCATCATGCCGAAATACCTGATACGTGTGTCCATGAGCAAAGCCTCTTGAGGAAAGTCCGTGGACGAGGTGCAGCAACATCCATGCCACAACAAAAATTTTCCCTTCCATCAAAAAGGTAGGGCGCCCCCGCTTCCGCCTCCCTGCCTGAAATGTAAGGTTGACCGACAGTTTCGCGGGCCGTGGCATGGGGGTACCGTGGGCAGGCCGGGTCGACCGGCACGACGCAAAAAAGTCGACCGCGGCATGCGGTGGCACCGGAGGGGGTGTCGCTCCCGACGCACGGCCGGTTGCGGTGCGATCCACGGGTCGGAGGGAAGGCCATGAACGTGTTTTTCGGAAAGCTGCTGCTGGGCTTTTTCACCCTGCCACTGCTTGTTGTGGTTCCCCGGGCGCGAGCCGATGCCACGGTGGTCACGGACCATGTCATCAGCACCACGCACGACGCGCAAACGGATGTCGTGACGACCTTCGGCCAGGTTTTCCATCGCGGCGACGTACCCCGGGGAGCCTCCCTGGCCGCGACGCTGGATGGAAAACCGGTGCCGCTGCAGTCCGATGTCAAAGCCACCTATACGGATGGAAGTCTGCGCCATGCCGTACTGACGGCGAGGATCGCCACCCTTCCCGGCCGGGCCCGACTGGCGCTGGCGATCATGCCGCAGGCGAAAGCAGGTGCCTCCGCGCAGGCCCCGGATATCACCCTTGCGCAACTGCTGGCCACCGGCTACGACGCCCGCGTTGCACTGGATGTCGAAGGCACCCGTTACACCGCGTCGGCACGGACCGCGCTGCAGGATGCGGCCAGCAAGGGTACATGCGGCCCCCGGAGCCAGACCTGCATGACATGGCTGTCGGGACCGCTGGCCGGCGAGTGGGTCGTCAGCGCCCCCGTCACGGCCGCGGACGGCACGCCACACGCGAACCTGCGCGCCTACTTCGCCGTGCGCGCCCATGCCGGCAACACGGCAGGCGCGGTATCCCGGATACGCACCGACATCATCATGGAAAACACGGATGCCTTCGCTCCCCAGGCGCAACCCCGCTACACGGCCACCCTCACTTCGGGAACGGCAAGCTACACCAGCCCTCCCCTCACCCAGTACGCCTATACGCGGTGGCACAAGGTGCTGTGGTGGAACGGGCGGAAGCCGCGGCTGTACCTGCGCCAGGACACCCGGTACATCCAGGCGTCCCGGGCCATTTCGCGATACATGAAGCTTGTGCCGGACGAGACGTTCCTGGCCGGGCTGCGCCAGTCCTGCCCGCCACTGGACCATTGCGACCAGACCCGCCACATGGGCAACGCGGGCTCCCAGCCGGCCATCGGTCCGCTGCCTCAATGGACAAGCGTGTACATCGTCGACCCCGACGTGCGCGCCTACCGGTGGATGCTGGCCAACACCGATGCACTGGGCGCCTACAGCATCCATTACCGCGACGCCGCGACCGGCCGGCCGGTCAGCATCACCCGGCATCCCTACGTGACCATCGCCAACTGGGCCTCGGCCCATCGCCAGGCGGGCCGCGACACGCCCAAGGGAGCCAGGTACAAGGCGGACCTCCTGCCCAATTGCGTCAACAACGCCGTGGTCACCAAGTGCACCAGCGCCTGGTACGGCACGGGCAACCCGAACCGGTGGGACAACGCGCACCAGCCCGCACAAGCCTTCGTTGCCTACATGGTGACGGGCGACTACTACTACATGTCCGAGCTGGCCTTCGATGCGTCGATGAACCAGCTGTGGTCCAACGAGGGCTACCGCGACCATGCCCGGGGGCTGATCGACCGCGGCCACAGCCAGGTGCGCGGCAAGGCCTGGGTTCTGCGCGAAATGGCCGACGCCGCCTGGCTTCTTCCCGACCACCACCCCCTGAAGAACGAGTTCACGGCCAGCGTGGAAAACTCGCTGGCGGACTGGAACCGCAAATACACCGACAACCCGTCCGCCAGCCCGCTGCGCGTGGTCGACGATGGCGTGATCTACAGCGTGGGCGGCGGCAAGCGCAATGCCGTGGCCCCGTGGCAACACAGTTTCTTCACCTGGTCGGTGGGGCATGCCGCGGAACTCGGCTTCAAGGGTGCCGCGGCATTCCGCGACTGGCTGGCCGGCTTCGAGATCGCCCTCATGACCGACTGGCAGTCGCATCCCGAGCGCGGCTACTGCTGGCTCGAGGCATCAGCCTACAAAGTCCAGGTACAGGATGCCGACGGGCAATGGCTGCCCTCGTTCACCGCCGCCTACGCCGCGACGTTCCCCTCCCTCGCGGGGCTGGAATGCAACTCGCCGGCCATGCTGGCAAGCATGGAAAAACTGGAGGGGAAATCCTGGCAGGCGGGAAAAATGGCCGGCTATCCGACCTCGCCGACCGGATTTCCGGCCAATGTCCAGATTGGCATCGCCACCGCGGCCGACAGCGGGCTGCCCCGCGGCCTCGAGGCCTGGCGCCTGTTCCACGGGCGCAGCGTGAAGCCCGAGCCGCCCCGTGGCTACAACAACTTTCCCAACTTCGCGCTCCTGCCGCGCTCGGCGCCGTCGGAATGACCTACGCAGCGGCAAGGCCATGGAAGGCCAGCACCAGCAGCAGCACGCCCGCGAGCCAGCCGGCGGCCATCTCGACCAGAAACCATGCAATGTGCCGCTTCCGCTTGCGCCAGAAGAAGTCCGTGAGCAGGAACCACAGGACGGAGAAGACGAGCAACGCGAAAAACCCCCAGCCCAGATGGCCGGACGTCCAGAAGAACGCGCTCATGCCGTCGCCTCCCGTTCCGCCACCACGGTCTCGCCCGCCCATACCCGCTCGCCGGTACGTACCCGCACGGGCAGGGTCGCCGGAAGCTCCAGCACCACGGTGCTGCCGAGCAGTATCCGCCCGATGCGCTGCCCCCGGGCGAGAATGTCGCCTTCGCGCACCCGCATCTCGATGCGACGCGCCGACAGGCTCGTGACGAGGCGCACCGCGATCTCCCCGTGCTCCGTGTCCAGCACCAGCCGCTTCTGCACGGGACGATGTTTTTCCCGGAGAAACGCGAAGTTCCGTCCCTCCCCGTCCACGAAACAGTCCCCGAGTGCCGTCACCCGGACCACCCTTCCCGCCAGCGGGCTGCGTTGCACGTGCATGTCCCAGAAACTCAGCGCGATGACCAGGTAGCGGGTGCCGTCGCGCACCGCCATGCCGGTCACCAGACCATCCGCCGGGGCCAGCAGGCCGTCGCCCGGTGGCGGCACGCGTTCGGGATCGCGATTGAAATAGCGCAGGAACCCGGGGTTCACCTTGTCGTTGCGCAGCCAGGCCCGGATCTGCTGTTCGGGCCAGCGGCGGCGGGCCGGAAGCCATCGCCGCACCAGCGGGGAAGGGTAGGGAAAATGGATGATCCACAAGACCAGCGCCACCACCAGCACCAGGCATATGGCCACCTGGAAAAGCAGTATCAGCATGGCCACGCTCCTCCATCAAGCCGATCCCGGCGTGGCGGGCGCACGCATGCCCGGGCCGGAAAGCCGACAGGCATACCGCAGGCATACCGAAGTGACATCCCCTTCCCCCTTCTCGCGGGCTGTCGCTCCATCATAAGAGAAACACGCGGCCAAATGCCGCTTCCGGCGGGATTGTCCGCATCCTCCCCTGTCCGTCGTGGCAGAGGCACCACCGTGGCCGGCGAAACCGGGTCGGCCGGCGGTGCCGCATGCCCGCGAACCGGGTATCGTGGATGCGGGAAGGGGAGGAACACAGCACCATGACGCCGACAGCGGTATGGACAAAAATCGCCCGTGACGCGGAAGCCGGCCGCCGCGCCGCCCTCCGCGCCCTGCCGGAGCTTCCCGCAAGCGTCTCGCTGGAGGGCTTCGTCCGTTGCGCCGCCGATCCCGGACCGATGCGCCCGTACAAGTATTTCCCCGACACGGCCAGGCACATGCTCGAAACCCTGCGCGCCGCATGCGGCAGTGCCGCTTCGCGCGCCTTCCTCCGCGCCGCGCTCGGGCACGCCGTTTCAACCTTCGTGAAAGATGGCCGGTACCGGCGGCTGCCACCCCTGTGCGCACACTTCCACACGCGCCAGCTCGAGCGCATCGCCACCGATACCGATGTCGACGCCGCCTGGCTGGATCTCGATTCGGACCTGTTCCAGAAGGAGTTCGGCATCGCCTCGATGCGGCTCTACGCCGCCGGCTCGAACCTGGTCGACTACCGTTGCGGCGTGCCGCGTTCCGTCATCTGGCGCGAAGGCGCCACAAAAGCGTTCGGCCACCTTCTTTTCATGCGGCGCCTCGGTGGTTTCCGGCCTTATTTCCAGGGACACCTGCACGCCTTCAATCCCGTGCCCCTCGACGCGGCGGGCCGCGACGACTTCTACCGCTGCTGCGCGGAGCTGTACACGTTGCATCCCGAGTGCCTCGGCATGTTCTGCAGCAGCTGGTACTACGACCCGGCCCTGGACCACGTCAGCCCCTGGCTTGCGTACCTGCGCACGGTCCCGCTCGCCGGCGGCGCACGCCTGTTCCGGGTCGGGGAAAGTCCGGAAGCCGTCGCCAACGCCACCGCCACCTCCCGGACCCGGCGCCGCTGCTACGAGGAGGGACGGTACCTGCCATGCAACCACCTGTTCGTGTGGGGCCGCCAGGCGCACACCGCGTGGGCCCGCGCGCACCCCCGCCGCGGACCAGAGCCCCCGGTCAGCGGCCAGTGATCCGGCGCAGCCAGGGGGCAAAGCCGCTCAGTTCGGCTTCGAACTCCAGCATGTGCATGTCTCCGCTGTCCAGCAGCCGGGGCAGAAAATACCGGGAGGCGCCGTGCGCCGCGCGGACCCATTCGGGCACGCACGTGGTGGCCGATTCCAGCCCCAGCCGCTCCAGCGTGGCCGCGGCCGCACGGTCGAAGTTGCCGCTGGGATAGCAGTAGTGCCGCGGTTCGGGCAGGCCAAGGTCGCGGATGGCGTCGCGGCATGCCGCCAGATCGGCCGCGAACACGTCCGGCTCGCCGCGCGGATAACGGTGCCGGTGACCATGCAGCTCCACCGTGCAACCGCGCGCGGCAAGTTGCGGCAGGTCGTCATGCGACAGGTAGTCGAAACGGCGCGAGGCGAGGTCCAGGCCGGCGGGGTCCACTCCCAGCGCCCGTGCCAGCCGGTCCAGCTTCGCCACCATCCCGTCGCGGTCGGACGACTGCTCCAGCCACCGCACGGCGCGGTCGACGAAACGCCGGGCACCCTCGGGATCGGCAAGGGCGTGGCGACCATCGACGGGCGTGCCCGCCTCGCCCATGTCCACCTCATCCCGGCCCGAGGTCCACAGCAGGTAGCGCAGGACCACGGCGGGAATCGGAAACCCCTGGAGGAAATCGCCGGTGCTCAGGTACAAGGTGCTGGGAAGGCCCCTGTCGGCAAGCACGGGGATCAGCCTGTCCGCCGTGGATTGCCAGCCGTCGTCGAACGTGATGACGGTGGGCAGGCGACCCAGCGCGCCGGGCCGGTGCAGCGACTCGACCGCCTGCTGCAGAGGCACCACGGTAAACCCCTTCGCCAGCAGCCATGCGACACGCCGCCTGAAAATGCGGGGCGGCAGGAAGAGGAACGGATTGAAGCGGTCTTCGTCACCCACGCTGGCGCCGTGGTAGCCGAGGATGCGCAGGTGCGAGCGGGTCAGGTGGCGACACAGCGCGAATACGCCTGCCAGCCGGGCCACAAAATAGATCCCCAGCTTGATCCACGCCGGCAGGGACCTTCCGGGCCTGCCGCGGCCGACCGTCGCTTTCCCTGCCCGGCGGCGCTTCATGACACCAGCTCGCGCCATGCCACTTCCACGGCGAGCGCGCGTGAAAGGGCGGTATTGTCCGGCAGCCGCGCCAGGTCCAGCACGCCGTCCAGTCGCCACTCGCCGGGCAGCAGGGCCCGGCAATGGGCGAGCATTCGGGGTGCCACCCCCAGCCCGTGCAGGCGCCGGCGCACGGCATTGACGAACGGACGCACGGCCACCGGCCGCATGCGCGTGGCCCAGTCGCCCGCGCGGGCCCGCCAGTCCGGCCCCTCGCTGAAGCGGAAGCCATGGGCCGAGGGCTGGCTGGCCATGCCGTAGTGCAGGCGGGCCACCAGTTCGCTTTCCAGCCTTCCGGCATTCTTCCAGGCCAGCGGCAGCCGCCAGGCAAGCCGGACGGTATTGAAGTCCAGCAGGGGCGTCGCGTACGGGCCGTGGCGCACCGCGACGCTGTTGTTGACGGCCATCCAGTAATGGCAGCGAAACAGCGGATAAAGCCGTTCCACCTGGTGGCGCGCCAGCCTGGGGCCGGGTCCGGCGCCTTCCACGCCCAACACTTTCCGCATGGCGCCGGCAAGCCTTTCCTCGTACCCCGCGAGCGCTCCCGCACGCCGGAACACGCCCGGATCGAAGCCGCGAAAAAAAGTTCGCACCACGTCACGCGTCTCGAACGGACGATCCGGCAGGTGGAAATAGTTGCGGAATATCTCGCCGCCGCCGCCATTCAGCGCGATGCGCCCGTCGGCCGTCTGCTGCAGCCGTGTCAGGCGGTCGCTGCCCGCATCGTGGATGCCGTCGTTCGGCAGGCCGTCGAAGAAAAGGGCGTTGGCCACCAGGCACGCCATGTCGGGGCCGGGCCGTCCGCGGTCCATCGCCGCCTTGTCGATGACGTCGAGGGAGAGCCCGGCATGGCGGGCCACCGCGCGGGCCACCGCCACGTCCCGGCACGATCCGCTGCCGTAGACAAAAAGTGCCGGCTGCTCACCGCAGGCCATCAGCCCCGCCACGATCAGGCGCGAGTCGAAACCGCCGGACAGCGCCGCGCGCGTGCGCCCCGGAAACGCCGCCACCAGCTCCTGGCTGGCCGTACGCAGGAAGCCGGCGGCATCGTCCACGGCGGCATCGAAGGAAAAGGGGGTGTCGGTGAGGTCCCAGGCACTGGCATGAAGGCGCGAGCGCATGCGTCCGCGCCCCAGGTCGAGAACATGCGCCAATGGCAGTGTCGTGACGCCCCGGGCCACCGTGCATTCCGAGTGCGACGCACCAAGAAGCACGTACTCGGCCGCCGCCGCCTCATCGACCTCCACGCCTCCGGCATAGGCGCAGGTGGCGAGCCAGCTGGTGCTGTGGAACAGGCCGTCCGGGCTGGTGTAGATCCGGACCAGACCCAGCAGGTCGTTCATCAGCAGGCATTGGTCGCGGGTGTGCGTGAACAGGGCGAAATTGCCGCGCAACCGGGTTTCGTCCACCGCCCTGCCGGCACCCATGTCGCGCAGCAGCGCCCGCAGTCCGTCGCGGCCGAACCGGCCCCGGTACCAGAGCGGCCCCACGCAGCAGGCCATGCCGCCGCCCGCCCGCACATCCGACGCGCCGCTGTTGCGCTGCGAGGGATGGACCCAGGTTTCCAGCAGGCCGCCCGCCCATTCGAAACGCGGCGACGCGCCCAGAAATCCCTGGCTCCGCATGGAGTCGGCAGCACGCTGCGCTCCCTCCCGGCTTCCGCCCTGCAACAGCACCGACAGTGCATTCAGCATGACTTCGCTCCGACCCCCCTGTTGTCCATCCCCCGCCACGACCATGACGTTACGCGGCACTCTCGTGTCCCCGCCCGCCAGTCAGCATACGCTTGACCACGCGCTTGGCGGGAATCGTGACCGTCCGGCGAATCCTTCCGCCGATACGACGCGACAGCGGCAACCGCCAGCCCAGCCCCTCTTCGACGGTATAGCGGCAGGGATTGCAGCAGCCACACGGTTTTCCCCTCACCGGATGATGGCAGAACCACGTCATGTACATGAGGTCCAGGAAGCCGCCGGCTTCCGCGCGGGCCTGCATGTCGAGCTTGCTCATCGTCAGCAGGGGAAACTCGAAACGCCCGAACAGGGTGTGTTCGTCGGACCCGGCATGGCGCGTGGCGACGCGAAAAACCTCCGGCTTCTCCGCGACCGGCACGACCAGGGGCGCAACCACCGCGGCCGCCTTGTCCTCGCGATGGATGCACAGCTGCAACCCGGCTATTCCCTGCTGCCGGCAGAAACGGGCCAGCCACAGGTACTGCAGGCCAATGAACCGCGACTGCAGCACGTTTTCATACGCACGCCGCGTCGTCGCCTCCTCCGCCATGTCCATGACGGAAAAGAAGCGTGTGGGACCGACACGCGTGGCCGCCCGCGCGTCGTGCCGGCGCAGCCCGAGGCGGATGTTTTTCATGGCCAGCAGCTCGACACCGGTCGAGCCGCGGCTTTCGTCGATCAGGTAACAGGGCTCGACACGGCGCCCCTCGACATACGCCAGCCGCAGCAACTGGAAAGTCGAGTCCCAGCCGCCGGTCCACAGCAGCTTTGCCGGCGGAAGATGGTGTCGCGTCGCATTCATGGCCGTACCTCCCCATTCACCCCTTCCGCGGCTGCCTGCGCGGCGGTTCCGCCGGCCATCCTCCGCACGGCCTCCCGCAACGGCGCGCCATGGCATCCGCCGTAGGCCGCTCCCTTGCGGTCGGGACTCACGTTCAGCTCCAGCACCGCGGGCCCCGACGGGCCGACGGCCACGTCCAGGCCGGCGAACCGTATTTCCGGAAATACGGACAAGGCCTGCATCGCCACGTCGCGGATGTCGGCCCAGTACGGCAGCATGACGCCTTCTATCGGCGCCCCGTGATCCGGGTGGCGGGCGTGGAACGCATGGTCGGCGCATGCCTCCCGCGCCGCCGCCAGGCGTCCCGAAGCCAGGTCGACGGGCGCCACGATGCCGCCGCGGGAGGTATTGTCGACCACGCTGCCGGCACGGCCGATGCGCAGGAAGGCGGTCAGTATCCCGCACCCGTCCGCGCCGTGGTCGAGCACCCAGAGACGCAGGGTGTTGACACTGTCGGGGTTGATCGCGGCCAGCACCGGGTGCTGCGGGAAGTAGGCCTCGACGATCCAGTCGCCCCCGCGCGCCAACCCCAGAACGTGCCGGCAATAGGCCGCCGCATCACCGGTCTCGCCGCGCTCATCGTCCCGGAACGTCAATACCGCGCCATGCTCCAGCACCGGGATGTGCACGCCCCTGCCACCCCAGCCCTCCAGCGGCTTGAACACCATCCGGGTCGCGCCCTCGTGCCGCGCCAGATGTTCCAGGTCGGCGGCATCCCGCAGGGGGCCTCCCGCCGCCGTGCGGCCGACATGCATGTGGAGGCGACCCAGGAAGCGGGGCGTCGGTATGCCATGCAGGGCCAGGATGGCCTTTTCGGGAATCTTGTTCTGGGAAAGCTTGCGGTATGGCGGCGGGTTGAGCACGCGCAGACAGCGACGGTATTCGCGCTCGCTCAACTGCCCCGTCTTGTCCTCCCAGGACAGGTCGCGTCGCCAGAAACCGGCGGTATGGTAGTAGCCCGGTCCGACGCCACGCATGGCGCGCAGCACCACCATTTCGCCCAGCTGGCGCCACAGGCCCAGATGACCTTCGCCCGCGCGGCGGCGGCTCAGGTCGACAATGCGGGACAGCTTGCTCATTCGACGCCCTCCCCTCCGAAAACCGACGGCGGCCTCAGCCCGCCGAGGAATGCTGCAACATGCCGAGGCGGCCACGCAGGCGCGCCGACAACCGCCGCATCTCGCCCAGAAGCGGATGCTTCACCAGCGCCGCCCCCGCCAGCCATCCGGCGGCGCTGCCCGCCGCCGCGGCCAGAAAGGCGACCAGCAGATGCCGCTGGAGAAGCCCCGGCCATGCCAGGACCACGGCCGGCACGATGGCCGCCATCACCGTCACCGCCACGCTCGGGAGCAGGGCCCGGGCGCAGCGGCGCAGCGTCAGCTCGGCATGGCGCCGCATCGTGCGGTAATAGAGCACCGCCGCCACGGCATATACGAGCACCTGGGCCGCGGCCACGGCTTCGACACCATGAAAGGCCGCCAGGAAGGCCGCGGCAAAGGCGGCAAGCTGGTAGCGGACTTCAACCCGCGTGACGGTGCCGGCCCGGCCTACCGCCACCAGGAACTGGTTGCACTGGTAGATCAGCGTGGCGACGATCGCGGCCGCACACAGCCAACGCATGATCGGGACCGCCGCATCCCATTGGTCACCGAAGAGGATGCGGATGAGGGGAAACGCCATGAGGGCGGCAAACGTGAAGAAGGGCCAGGCGATGCCCGTCAGGTAGACCAGCGCGCGCAGGAAAAGGGCCGGCGCCGCGCCGCTCTCCCGGTGCGCGGCGGCAAACGCCGGGTAGGCCACGGCGGTGATCGCCGCCACCACCTTGGTGCGGAAGATGTTGACGATGCTGTAGCCGCGTGAATAGAAGCCGGCCGCCGACAACCCCAGCATCTTGCCGACAATGATGTTGGCCGACTGCTCGCCGAGTTGACCCACGATGTCCGCCACGGTCCGGTTCATGCCGAACGGCACCATCCGCCGCCACTCGGACAGCCCCAGGCCGCGCGCCCGGTAGCGATGCCCCCAGACCGTGCAGCCCAGCACCAGGGCCACCATTTCGGCCAGGGAACCCCAGGCCATGCTCATGTAGCTGAAACCCGCGAACGCCAGGCCGATGGTCATGCCGCTGCGGGCCAGCGACGCGCCCGTGTTGATTCGATACAGGACGCCGAAGGCCATGTCGCGCTTCAGCAGGGCCATGGCGGTGGTACCGAAGGGAACCAGCAGAAAAGTGCCGCTCAGGACCCGCATCACCCGCCCGACGCCGGGATCGCCATAGAACCCGCCGACCAGCCAGCTGCTCGAGAAAAGCAGCAACGCGAGGGCCCACGCGGTCAGCAGGTTGACGGTGAACGACGTGCGGATCATGCCGTCGTCCAGGGCGCGTGCCTGGACCAGGAAATCACTCACGCCGAAGGAGCGCAGTACGATGACCAGCGCGGCCAGCCCCGCGGCCACGGAAAACACGCCGATTTCCTCCGGCGTCAGGAGGCGGCTCAGAATGGTCACCGTGAGGATGTTCAGCGGCAGGCTGGTGTAGCGCTGCGCGAACGACCACACCAGCGACTTCCTGACGCTCTTCCCGTGTCCGGTCCCGGTCGCCATGCGATCTACCTCCCCGCCTCGGCAACCACGCGGTCGAACAGCCCGGCCAGCAGCCCGGCCCCGTGCCGTCGCGAATAGCGGTGCACCTGCCCCGGATCGGCGCGCGGCGCGCTGCCCTCGCGCAGCGCATGGATGAAGCGCAGCAGGCGGGCCTCGATGGCGCGACGGTCATCCATGGCCACCCGCTGCGCTCCGCCGGCCGTCTCCAGCAGGGCCGCCGTGTCGCCATCCGGCCCGACCATGGCGAGAATCGGCCGGCCGATACGCAGGTATTCGTAGACCTTGGCGGGAATCTGGCGGTTGAAGCGGCGCCCTTGGAACACCAGCAGGGCATCCGCCTGCGCCTGTTCGTACAGGGCCTCGCGGCTGGAAACGGGCGGTGCCAGGATGACCATGTCGGCCAGCCCGCGCCGCCGTATTTCCGGGGCATAGCGCGCTTCGCAACCGCTGGCGCGAAATACCACCCGCACATCGCCGGCACCCAGGCAACCGCGTGCCCGCAGGCTCGCCAGCGCATCCAGGAACGGCAGCGGATCGCGTCCATCGGGATACAGGAGGCCGCTGTGCAGCAATTGCAGGGGGCGGGAGCGGTCACGGGCGGTGGTGGCCGGCAGGTCCGCGAAATCGGCCTCGTCGTAGCCGTTGGGAATCATCGCCAGGCGCCCCTCCCCGCAGGCCTCCGGATAGCGTCCGGCATACCCGCGCAGGGCACCGGGCGTGGTGAACACGATGCGCCGCGCACGCGCCAGCACGCGCCGCTCGCAGCGTGCCTGCGCGGCCACCGAATAGCGGTTTCCCGCCTCCACGGAACTTGCCACCGGATCGCGGAAGTCCGCCACCCAGGGCAGGCCGCTCATGCCTGCCAGGGTGTGCGCGATCGCATGCGCCGTCATGATGGGATAGGTGGACCAGATGGCATCCATGCGGTGCTTCCGGATCAGGCGCAAGCCGTGCCATACCGCCGCCGGCCACCAGCTGGCCCAGCCGTCCGGCTGCGCCAGGAAACCGGGATATTTGCCGCCGAGCGCCACATGGCGACGCACGTCCAGTGCCGCGGCCCGGCGCACACGGCAGCCTTCCGGCACCAGGCGGCGATTCGCGGCATGCACGCGCGGGTAGGCCATCGAAGCCGCCGTCAGCACCGTGGGCTCCCATCCCAGTTCCGGCAGATACCGGGCGAAACCCAGCGTCCGCAGGTGCCCGCTGCCCATGGCCGCCGGCGGAAAGTGGAAAGCCACCATCAGCACCCGCCTCACGACTCCGGCTCCAGGATGCGCGTCGGCCGCACGGCCTCCGCGGGCGCCTTTTCGCCGTTCGCGACCGCGGCCGGTACCGCCACCGCCTCGCGCTGATGCAGCTCCAGCAACGCGCACAGCGCCATCAACTGGTAGGTCAGGTCGAAATAGGTCATGGGCAGGAACGCGCCCGCCACCATGTAGGCCAGCAGCGACACCTGCAGCATCGAAGCGAGATCGTGGGCCCACCGATGCGACGGCAGCCCACGCGTCATTTTTCGCACCCGCCGGCAACTGCGCCAACTGAAGAAGAGCAGGGCCACGAACAGCCCCAGCCCCGGAAAACCCTGCTCGCTCAGGACCCGGAAATAAATGCTGTGGATGGCGCGCTGCGTGGCGCCCTCGGGCGCATAGGCGTTCCAGAAGCCGATGTTGCGGTAGTCGTCGAAGCCGCCACCCAGGACCGGGTGGTGCATGGCCACGTTGGCCGCGAACCGCCAGGATTCGATGCGGGTCTGCGCCGAGCCGGTCTGCCTGGCCTCCTGCAGGGTGCCCATGCGGTCCGTCCATTGCGACGGCATGAAATGGTACGCCGTGGCCCCGACAAGACCGAGTACCAGCACCACGGCAAGGCGCCGGCGGCTCTTCAGGAACAATGCGCCGGCCACGATCACCAGGCCGATCAGGCCTCCGCGCGAGTAGGTGCCCAGGACGGCGATGCCGGTCAGGGCCATGCCGATACCCAGGCCCACGCGCACCATCCTGCGTGTCGAATGCAGCTGCAGGTAGCGCATCAACGGCAGCACCATGCACAGCGCCAATGCCAGGGCGTTGTTGTCGGCAATGAAGCTTCCCGGTGGCCCGAGCACATGGTTCATGCCCCCGCCCAGCATGGTGAAAAGCCCTCCCTTGAGGCCGTAGAAGGCCAGCGATGCGGCAACCACCCACACCAGCCAATGCATGCGTTGCCGGTCGCGGACCAGGATCAGGGTGACGAACACCATGACCAGGATCTTCGCGAACTCCACGAACTTGTCCGTCGCCTCCGCCGGGGCCACCGCATGAAGGGTGGCGAGGCCGCACCAGGCCAGGAACAGGAACAGCAGCACGCTGAAGGGGGATACCGGAATCCGCTTGCTGTCGCTGCTGAAGGCCAGCGAGCCCATGGTGAGGATGGCGATCAGCATGACCCACGGAAATCCGTAGGCGAAACCGTAGGTCAGCCGATGCGGATTCATGTAGCCCAGCCACGACCACACCAGCAGGCCGACAAACGGCCGCACGAGGATGTAGGGAATCGTCCCGAACACCAGCAGCGCCAGCACGATGTCACGCATGCCGGCTCCCTCCCTGCTCCTGCAGCATCAGCGCATCCATGAAAAACTTGGCTGCCCAGTTCGGGTAGCGGTGCTTCATGTACCCTCCGTGGCGCGGCGCCGACCCCGGCATGCCGCCGCGCACGCCGGGATCGGACGCGGCCGGCTCCTGCAGCGAGCGGTTGAAGCGGTTGGCCCGCTGTGCCGCATGCAACAGGGCACGGTCGCCGGCAAGAGCGGCCAGGCGCAGCCAGATGATGGCCATCTGGGCATTTCCGGTCACGCAGGACCAGCGGCACGCCGGCCGCCACCGCGCATCCAGCCTGCCCGGCAGTGCCCCGTCCGCGCGCTGGGTCCACGCGGCGGCGCGTGCCATGCGCGCGGCCGCCTCGACGAAACCGTCGTGCCCGGCAAGCAGGCCGACCTCCATGATGCCGCGCGCGGCGTAGGCGATGGTATGCGTGAGAGGCCGCTCGTTGTCCTCGAGATCGTTGTTTTCCAGCCAGCCGTTGGGGTGCATCTGCCCGAGCGCCCAGGTCACGTTGCGCACGGCGGCCTGTGTGTAGCGCGGCTGCTGCAGTTCACGACCGACCTCGGCCAGGGCATACGCCACCCGCGTGTTGTAGGTGTTCAACGCATGGGTCGCGAACGGCGAGGCGAAGCGTCGCCAGGCACCGTCCGCGTCCTGTGCGTCAAGCAGCCAGTCGGCCGCCCGCAGCATCGAGACGCGAAACCGCTCGACGCCGGTATGCCGCCACGCCGCCAGCCAGCCGAACAGCACCTGCCCGGTATTGAAGATGGTCGGCACCACCTCCTCGGCGTCCAGGGTTCCGGCGCGCACGCCGCCATCCTCGAGCTGGATGTCGGACTCCCAGGCCGCCATGCGCAACGCCCGGTCGCGGTACTCGACGGCCCCCGAATAATCGGCATACCGCAGCAGGGTCGGGATGATGTAGCCGGTGGTTTCCGGATAGGCTGCCGCCCAGCGCCGCTGCACCGCGTCGTAATGCGCGCTCACGCCTCCGCCGGCCACGGCATCCTGCGCCCGGCCCAGCCATTCGGCCGCACTGCGCAACCCGAGTCGGACCTCGACGGGATGGCGTGCCCTGCGTCCCGGCAGCCACCTGGCGACCACGTTCACGGCCTGCCTCCCGCCGCCTGCAGACGAAGCATCACCCTGCCGGCACGCCGTCCCAGCGCGCCGCGCAGGCGCCGGAAATCGCGTACCAGGCCCGGCATCGGATCGGACCAGCGCCACAGGGCGTCCCGCACCGTGTCGACATCCTCGAACCCCTCTTCCGGATGCTGCTTCTGCAGGCGCGCGGACTGTCTGTCCTGCATCCGTACGCGCCATGCGACGGTCCGCGTGGCCGCCTTCACGACGGGCACGGCAAGGCCCTGTTCCACGGCGTAGGCCACCCATGGCAGATTGACGCCGTTCAGTGTCGCCAGTTCGGACTGGAAGTCGGTGCGCCCGATGGTCGGCTCCACCATGCGGAACGTGTTGCGCCGGGCATCGCGCTTGTATTCCATGCCGGCCATGCCGACCACGCCCGCTCCTTCGAAGAACCGGCTCGTCATGCGCGACAGTTCCCCGGCCACTTCCGGTGCCGGAACGCAACTGGCGGTGCCTCCCACCTGCGGCGGCCACGCCCGCACCTTGCGCCCCGTGAATGATGCCGCCACCCGGCCGTGGTGATCGATATACTGCAGGCAGAAATAGAGGTTGGAATCGGGCCCCTCGGTCCATTCCTGGACCACCATGTCGTCCATGACCGGCAGGATGGTCTGCAGCAGCTCCAGCGCCTGCCGCGGACCGTCCACGCGATAGGCCTTCCGGAAGCGCCGTGCGTATTCCGCATGCCGTTCGCCGGGCTTGATCACCACCGGATAACGCAGGGTGCGCAAGGCATCCAGGTCCGATACGGAACGGACGCGCACCAGCGCCGGAACCGGCGCGCCGCTGCGCTCGGCAAGTGCCTGGAAACCGTTCTTGTGCAACAGCGCCTCGACCACCGGCCTGGGCGGCAGGCTGAACCGGTAGAAGGGCGCCAGCCGTTCGCGATGCCTCGACACCGTGCGCACGCATTCCTCACGGGTCAGGAACAGCACCGGCCGCACGCCGGAAAAACGTGAAACGCCCAGGCGCACCAGCTCCCGCACCAGGCCCTCGCCCTGCAGGGTCTCCATGCGCAGGGGCCTGGCCGCCCGGGTGTGCATTTCGGGCTTGTCGTGGTCGTCGTCCAGCAGCCACACCGGCACCTTCGCGCGGGCCAGGCTTCGCGCCACTCCCAGCCCGTTCACGCCGGAACCCAGTACCACCGCCGGTATCTCATTGCCCATGGTGTCGTCCCCCTTCGTAACCGTGTATCCCGCCCTGCGGTCCGCGGACCGGCAGGTTTTGGTAGACGTCGCGGTATCTGGCGACGCTGGCCTTCCAGGTGCGCTCGCGCTCCACGTATTCCCGTCCCCGCGCGACGAGCCGGCGGCACGCCTGCCCGTCGCCGGTCAGTTCGAGCAGGCAGCGGGCAAGGGCATCGGACGAGCCGGCGGAAAACAGGCGGCCGTTGTGGCCGTCACGAATCAGCTCGCGGTGACCGCCGATGTCCGAGGCGACCACCGGCCGACCCATGGCCATGGCTTCCAGCGGCTTCAGGGGCGTCACCAGCTCGGTCAGCCGCCGCGACCTGCGCGGATAGACCATGACGTCCATGACGCTGCCGTACCGCGCCACCTGGTCATGCGGCACGCGACCCGTGAAATGGACGGCCGCCTCGATGCCCAGACGGGCCGTCAGCGCCTTCAGGCGGGCCTCCTCCGGCCCGCCGCCCACCAGCAGCAGACGGGTCTGCGGATGCACGCGCAAGAGTGCCGGCATGGCCTCCAGCAGCAGGTCCAACCCCTCGTAGGCATAGAACGACCCCGCGAAGCCGAGGGTGTGGCCGCGCGCCAGGCCGCAGGCCGCCATCAGGCCGGGATCGGCCGGCGCATCAAAGGCAAACCGCGACACGTCCACGGCGTTGGGAACCACCGTGACCCTGCCGGGCGCGAGGCCCCGTTCCAGGATGTCGCGGCGCAACCCCTCGCAGATCGTGGTGACCGCGTCGGCGCGCCGCAGCGCGTGCGTTTCCAGGGCCCGCGTCAGACGGTAGCGCGGTCCCCACTCACGCGCGGTGCCGTGGTCGACGGCGGCGTCCTCCCAGAATGCACGCACCTCGTACACCACGGGGATGCCGAGGGTCCGGCCCACCCCCAGGGCCGGGAGGGCATTCAGCACCGGCGAATGCACGTGCAGGATGTCCGGGCGCACGGCACGGGCCACGTCGGCGAGGCGGTCACGAAGCGCTCCCATCATCGCGGCGTATTGCAGCAACGGCAGCCGCGCGCCGAGGCCCCGGGCCGGCGGCGTGCGGTGGAACAGCCACTCGCCGCAGCATTCCCGGCCCACGCCCCCGCTGCCCTGACGGGTGCCGGTCAGGTGGAACGTTTCCCACCCGAGATCGCGCTGCCCCTCAAGAATGGAAAGCGTGCGGAACGTGTAACCGCTGTGCAGCGGCAACGAATGATCCAGCACATGCAGGATGCGCAACGGCCGCGTGGCGGAACATGCCGTCGCCGCGGGCATGCGCAGGGGCCGGAAGCCGGTCATGGTGGTCACGGTACCCTCCCGCGCCGGGGCATCGCGGCCATCCGTGCCGCCAGCACCCGCGCATACAGGGCGCACTGTTCCGCCATCACGGCCTCCCACCCGAATGTTTCCGCGTGGCCGCGCGTGTCGGCGCGATCCACATGCCGCGCCTGCAGCCGTCGCCATGCCTCGGCCATCGACGCGCCGTCGCGGCTCGCCGCCACCTCGCCGGCGGCCGGAACGCCCAGCAGTTCCCGCGCGCTGGCAAAGGGTGCGGCCACCACCGGCGTGCCGCAGGCCAGCGACTCCAGCACCACGTTGGGCATGCCTTCATGGCTGGAGGCAAGCCAGGTGGCATCGGCGGCGTTGTAGAGGTCGCGCAGGCGCGCATGATCGCGTGTGCCCAGGAAGCGTACCCGCGCGGCCACGCCGAGTTCCGCGGCCAGCCGCCGCAGGCGCGTCTCTTCCGGCCCTTCGCCCACCACCAGCAGGGTGGCGTCGGACACCCGGGCCAGCGCCGCCAGCGTGACGTGCACGCCCTTCAATGCGACCAGGTTGCCCACCGACAGCCATACGGGACCCGACAGCCCCAGGGCAGTCCGGACCGGACCACGCTCAAGCGGCCGGAAGCATGTCAGGTCCACGCCATTGCGCAGGACCGTCAGCCTGGCGGCAGGGAGCCCCCGGGCCAGGGCCTGCCGGCGCAGGGCGCCGGACACGGTGACCACGGCATCCGCCTGCGCGGCGCTCCGGCGGATCTGCCAGGCCGGCAGCCGGTACCCGGCGATCACGTTCAGGTCGCTGCCCCGGGCCGTGATCACCACCGGCATCCGCAGGGCACGGCCCAGCCGCGCCGCCGCCACGCCGTCGGGATAGAAATAATGCGCGTCGAGAAGATCGAACGGGCCATCGCGCTCGATGATCCCGCGCAGTACCGGAAGCAAGGCGCGATACATCAGCGCGGGGGCGATACCCATGCCCAGTTTCGGGATCACCGGATAGCGCGGATGCATGACCCGGATGCCATGGCGCTCTTCACACGCCGGAACCCGCGCCCACGCCGCGTACCGCCCGAAACACCGGTGGCGAAACGGGAACCAGGGCACCGGCGCGACCACGCTCGCGGCGACGTGCTCCGTCGCCACCAGGCGGCGCAGCCGCTCTTCGACGAAGGAGCCATGCCGCGGCCGTACCGCATTGGGATACAGACCGGTGAAGACCAGCAGCCGTATCCGGCGCCCGGCCGCCTTCCCCGTGACGGCCGCCGGTGCCTTCGCGGCGCCCGCGACCACCGGACCCGCGGCCGGCATGGCGGATGCCGCGGTCATGACGCCGCCCCCGCCGCGCGGACATTCAACACCTCGACATCGGGCGCCTCGTTGTAGAAACCCTGCAGGTAACTGCGTTCCAGAATCGCCCGGACGCGGTCGACGGCGCTGGCGGGAAGCTCCTCGCGCCAGCGCCGCGCGCTCACCCGCGGGTTCTTGAAGACGCTGTAGTAGTCCGACTCGGCATGCCGGGTGCAGGCATGGATGAACGCCTCGGTCGACGCCGCCCACTCCAGGCCGGTGAACGCGAACATGCGCCGCGTGGCGGCCACGGGTTCGGCGCAGATGTCCTCGTAGCGCATGACCAGCACGCGGTCGGATCCGGCCACGTCGGAAAGCACCGTCTCCTGGGTGAGCACCCAGCGCCACGCCAACTGCTCCTCGGGAGCGAGGCGCCGGATGTCGTCCAGTTCCAGGCCATGCGCCCGGCCGGCCGGCGTCGCCAGGAGCAGCTTCATGTGCCAGAACGGGTCCGATGCCGCCGCCGCGCCCAGGTGGTGCCCGCGGCGGCCACGCAGCACCGAGGCCACATACCCGCAGGGGTGGCGCATCAAATACACGGCACGGGCCTGCGGCAACGCCGTCATGCATGCTCCGAGCCGCCCCGGCGATTCGATGGATTTCCATACCAGGCGTGCGCGGCCGTGGTGCGTGGCGGCCGGCCGGTACGGACAGGGAAAGTCGCGCCGCACGCGTCCCGCCACCTTCGCGGCGGCCACGCTGGCACGGTAGGCCAGCAGCCCCGCCGCGGACTGGTAGTGCTTGGGAAACAGCGGACGCTTTCCCACCACCCGTGGCGTGCGCAGGCGCGGCATCGACGCGACGAACTTTTCCAGCTGCCGACGATGACACCCGGCGCCATCCTCCATGCCGGCAAACATCGGCATGTCCAGCTGCCTGGCGCTGTCCGGTTCGTGGCGATAGAGCGTGTCCGGATGGCTGTCGAACAGCTTGCCGACCCACGTGGTTCCCGAGCGCGGCATGCCGAATACCAGAATGCACGGCATCATGATTCTCCTCCCGCGGCCAGAGCCGCATCCATCGCCGCTCCCGGAAACGGAAGCGGCTGCACACCCTGCTCGCGACGCAGGAATGCCTCCAGCATCACGAGACTCCACAGGGTGGCGCCGTGATCGCCCTGCCCGGCGGCATGGCGACGCACCAGGCGGCCGACCGCCCCGGCATCGAACAGGCCCGACTGCGCCAGCGCCCCGTCCCGCAGTGACGCCTGGACCCGCATGTGCAGCGGCCCGCGCAGCCATTCGGCCACGGGTACCCGGAACCCCATCTTGGGGCGGTACAGGACCGCATGCGGCAAGTCCGGCTCCAAGGCCTTCTTCAGGACGAGCTTGCCCTCGCCGCGGCCGAGCTTCAGGTGCGGGGGCAGGCTGGACGCCCACGCCACCAGCTCCTGGTCAAGCACCGGCACCCGCACTTCCAGGCTGTTCGCCATGCTGGCACGATCGACCTTGGTCAGGATGTCGCCCGGCAGCCAGGTCTTGAAGTCCAGGTACTGGGCCAGCAGCAGGGGATGGTCGGTGGGTGCCCGTGCCGCGTGCGCGCGGAATACGGAAAGCGCGTCGTATCCCTGGAGGTCGCGCCTGAAAGCGTCGCTGTAGAGGCGCCGGCGCAAGGCGGCCGGCGTGATGCAGACGCTGTGGAAATAGGCTTCCACGTCATCGCGGGCAAGCGCCTCGAAGGTGGTCTTGGCACGCAGCGGCCGGGGTGCCCAGTCGGCCTTGGGGTACAGCCCCCCGAGCAGGCCGAACAACGGCTTGCGCATGCCACGCGGCAGCCCGGCACGCAGGCGCGATTCCCACGCATGCAGCCGATGACGCCGGTAGCCGGCGAAGTTCTCGTCTCCGCCGTCACCCGAGAGCGCCACCGTGACATGGCGCCGCGCCAGTTGGCACACGCGCCACGTCGGCAGCGCGGAACTGTCCGCGAACGGTTCGTCGTACATGCCCGCCAGCATGTCCAGCAGGCCGTGGTCCGCCGAGCCCACGCGTTCCTCGTGATGCCGCGTGCCCAGGTGCCAGGCGACCCGCCGCGCATGCACGGTCTCGTCATAGGCGTCGTGGTCGAAGCCGATGGCGCAGGTGTCGACCGGCCCGTGCCCCGAACGGCACATCGCGGCGACCACCGCGCTGGAGTCCACGCCGCCGGAAAGGAACGCCCCGAGCGGCACGTCGGAAACCATCTGGCCGGCCACGGCCTCGTCCAGCAGGCCGCGCAGCCGCGGGACGGCCTCGTCCATGCCCATGCCGGCATCGACCTCGAACGGCACGTCCCAGAACTGGCGGATGACCGGTGCCTCGCCGCCGCGCCAGCTCAGCCAGTGTCCCGGCGGCAGCTTGTGGATGCCGTGGTAGATGGTGCGGGGATCGGGGATGTAGCCCAGCGCCAGATAGTCTTCCAGGGCCCGGGGGTCGAGCCGGCGCACCACATCGGGATGCGCCAGCAGTCCCTTCAGCTCGGAGGCGAACACGAGACTCCCGTGGCGGGTGAAGCCGTAATGCAACGGCTTGATGCCGAGCGGGTCGCGGACCAGGTGGATGCGCCGTTCGCGCGCGTCCCACAACGCGAAGGCGAACATGCCGCGCAGGCGCCCGAGGCAACCGCCGCCCCAGTGCTGCCAGGCCCGCAACAGCACTTCGGTGTCGGAGCGGGTTTCCAAAGCCCTGCCGCACGCCTCCAGCTCACGTCCGAGCTGCCCGAAGTTGTACAGCTCGCCGTTGTAGACCAGGGCGAGCCCCGTCCCGGCGTCGACCATGGGTTGCCGGCCATGCGCAAGGTCGATGACGGAAAGCCGGCGATGGGCCAACCCCACACCCGGCGCCATGTACAGGCCGGCATCGTCGGGGCCGCGGTGGCGCTGCACGTCGCGCATCGCGATCAGGGTCTTGCGGTCCACGGCGTCCATGCGCCGCGTCGACACGATACCGGCCAGTCCGCACATGCTCAGCGCTCCTCCCTTTTGGTCAGCCCCACCGGCTGTGGTATCGAGCGCGGATGGCAGCGCCCCTCCAGCAGCGCGTCATACAGCGCGCCGTAGGCGGACACCATGTCCGCCAGTTCGAACTTGTCCTGGACGCGCACCCGCCCGGACCGCCCGTGGTGTATCCGCAGTTCGCGGTCGCCGACGTAATGGCCCAGCGCCCGCGCCAGCGCCCGCTCGTCCGACGGCGGCACCAGAAGTCCCGTCACGCCGTGGACCACCACCTCGCCCACGCCCCCCACGTCGGTGGCCACCACCGGCAGCCCCGTGGCCATGGCTTCCAGGACGGTCAGCGGGATGCCTTCGGCCAGCGAGGAAAGGACGAAGACGTCGCATTCGGACAGGAGGGTGGCCACATCCTCCCGGTTGCCCAGGAGCAATACCGCGTCCTCCAGCTGCAGCCGGGCCACTTGCCGTTCAATGCGGGTACGCTCGGCACCCTCGCCCATGATGACCAGGCGCAGGTCCGAATCATGGGTCGACACAAGCTCCCGCAGGCGGTGGAAGGCGCGCACCAGGCCGACCTGGTCCTTGACCGCGTCCAGCCGTCCGACGTTGGCGAAAAGCGTCGTTCCCGGCGGCGCGAACCCGCCCAGCAGGCGCCGCTCCAGGCGCAGGCCGGGACTGACGGCATAACGCTCGGTGTCGATGCCATTGCGGATGCAGGTGATCTTCCGCGGCCGGATGCCCACCTCGTCGCGCAACCAGTTTTCCAGGTCGCCGGACACCGCGACAAAGCGGGTGATGAACGGCTGCAGGAGGCGGCGCAGCAGACGGTACCGGCGCCTCCGGCCATGCGGATCGGAGGCATCCCGCCCGTGCTCGGCATGGATGATGCGGCGCACGCCCGCGAGGCTGGCCATGGCCGCCGCGTCAAGCGCGCCGATGTTGTAGGTCTGTACCAGCGCCGGTTGCAGCCGCCGCAGCAGCCGCCACAGCCGCCAGTGGCAGCGCCAGTCCTTGCCCGGGCGCTTGCCCAGGGTGACGCAGGGCACGCCCGTGTCCCTGATCTCGTCGCGCATGGCGCCGAATCCCGCCAGGCAGACCACGGCGTGCCGGTAGCGCTTCCCGGTATGGTTGATCACGGAAACCATGACCCGCTCCATGCCGCCGGTATCCAGCCGGTACAGCACGTGCACGATCAACGGCCGCCCCTTCATGGCCGTCCCTCCCGCGCCACCGCGGCACGCGGCGCCGTGCGGGAGGACGCGGCCGCCACCGGCAGCATCCGAGCCAGGGCGACCAGGCTTTCACGGGCGGCGCCGTCGTCGCTGCGGGACATCGGCAGCGACACGGCCCATACCGACGAGCGCACCGCCGACCCGCGCAGCACCCGCCAGGCCTGCCACAACTTGGTCCGCACCGGCGAGGATGTGCAGTGCCGCTCCACGCAGTACCAGTACAGGACCAGGCGCCGCCCCCCCGCGCCTGCCAGCCACAGCTCCCTGGCGGCAATGCGGCTGCCGTCCCGCAGGCGGACATCCCGGGTACGGCTGGAAAGAACGCGCATGCGGTCCGGCGCGTACACGTCGTTGCCGTAGGTCACCAGGTCGTGGCCGCGCCGCGGCCTGCCCGTGTAGACGGCATGGAAAAGCTCCACCGGCGTATCGCCCGCCGCCTGCCGATAGGCGGCAAGGAACTGCCCCGCGGCACCCCGGAACGACGGTGCCCAGCCGGTTTCCGCCGGATGCGGCCCGCGCCATCCCGGAACCGCCGGCGCCACCAGGTCCGCCATGGGCGCCGCCGTCGGCCGTCCACCGCGCGATGCCAGCAGCGGGCCGGCCAGCAGAAGCACCGGTACCAGCGCCCAAACCGGGGCGCGTCCTGGCGCGATGTGCATCATGCCCGGACCTGCCGGGCCATCTTCCGCCGGCGCGTCGCGGAAGAACCAGCCTGCCAGGAAAAGGGCCAGCAGCACGGCGCCGAAGAACTGCCACCCGAATACCAGATGATCGGTACCGGTGGCGTACTCCAGTCCCCACGATTCTCCGATCACGATGGTGAAATACACGCGCAGTCCGTTGGCGAGAATCGGCACCACGGCGGCCAACACCGTGAAGAGCAGCCGCTTCCATGGCCGCGCATACATCAGGTAGGCATACAGGCTGCCCAGGGCCATGCAGGCCATGAAGAACTTCACGCCGCTGCAGGCTTCCTCCACCATCCACACCGCCGAGGGCGTGATGATCTCGCGCCCCTCCAGCAGCACCGGTATCGCGGCAAGGTGCAGGGCGTGCACCGCGAGCCGTGCGGTGATGTCCTGCAGGGGACCCACCAGCGCATTTCCCCACGGAGTCGCGAACACCACCACGTAGGCGAGCGGGAACTGCAACACCCGCAGCGCGCGCCAGCCCCAACAGGCCAGCACCAGCGCCGGGAACATGGCCACCAGGGCGGCATGCTGCGGCAGGTTGACGGCCAGGGCATGGCCCACGTACCAGACCCCCACCAGCAAGGCCACGGCCACCAGGCCCCAGACGCTGGGCACCGGGGGCGCCGCGGCCAGGCGCCCGCGCAACGACCAGGCTACCCAGATCCCCAGGGGAAAAACCAGGATCGCGTACTGGTAGGTTCCGTCATGCAGCCATGCCCCGACCAGCGACCGCACCGCCCCCCCATAGGCACCCGCCAGCACGGCCACGGCCACCACGAACGCCACGACCGCCGGTGTCCATCCGGACAGAAAACGGACGCGCGGACGCGGGTCCGTGACGCCGCGCGCGTTCACGGACACACTCCCAGGGCGGCGGCCTCGACCGGCATGTCGCGGCCATGCATGCCGGCCCGGCGCAGCACCGATTCGTAAAGGTCCAGGTTGCGCTCCCAGTCGAAACGCGCAAGTACCATGGCCCGGGCGGCGGGTACCCGTACCGGCCGGCCGGTGCCAAGCCAGCGCACGAGTTCATCGGCCATGACGCCGGGGGAGGAGCTGACACAACCCTTGCCGTCCTCGAGTCCGCCGATGCCCTCCCAGGCCTGCGGGGTGGCCACGACCACCCGCTCCATCGCCAGCGCCTCGAGCACCTTGTTCTGGATGCCCCGGGCAATGCGCAGCGGCGCGACCACCGCATGGGCGTGCCCCAGGTAGGGCCGCACGTCATCCACCCGTCCGGTGACATGGATGCCGGCGCGCGCGGCCAGCATGCGCACTTCCCGCGACGGCCGTGCACCGACGATGTAGAAGCGGGCCCCCTCGCGGCGCGCCGCCACCCTCGGCCACACGGTGTCCGCGAACCAGCGCACGGCATCGATGTTGGCCCGGTAATCCATCGCGCCGGTGAACACCACCACCTTTTCGCCGGACGCATAGGGACACGGATGGTCGAGCGCCGGATCCCAATAGTCGCTGTCCACGCCATTGGGTATGCCCTGCACCTTGCCGGCGGCGGCCGGCACCCGGCGCCGGAAAAATGCCGCTTCCGCGGAGGACACGAACAGGCTGGCATCGAAGCGCGCCGCCACCATGCGCTCGTGGCCCGCCAGGAACCGTGCCTCGCGGCGGTAGATCATGCGCGCCGGCCATCTGCGCGCGCCGGCATACTGGCGCCATTTGTCGGAATCGGCATCCACGAAATCCATGACCCGCGGCAGACCGGCATAACGCATCACCAGCGGCGCCACGCCGGACGAATAGCACAGGGCCAGATCCACCCTGCGGGCGGCAACCAGGTTTTCGATCCAGCGCTGCATCACCCGGTCCCGGTAGCAGCCCGGCGTGAGCGCCTCGGCCCGCGCCAGGGCCCCCAGGGCACGCATGCGGCTGCGCCACGGAGGCAACGGCCGCACGCAGGCCTCGGCACAAAGCGCCCGTACCGCGGGCACATGGCACCAGTCCTCCGGATCGTCGACGAAGGTGCCGAGGTACACGCGGTAATGCCCGGCCAGCCGCCTCAACAGGTGATAGGAACGGATCTTGTCCCCCTTGTCGGGGGGCCACGGCAGCCGGTGGCACAGGAAAAGCAGTGATTGCATGGCTACCCCAGGCTCCTTGCCAGCCACGGGCCGACCGTGCGGCTGAGCGGCAGCGGCAGATGCTTCCAGGCCTTGATGAACAAGCCGTACTTCCGGTTGGCGGGGCTGACATCCGGCACTTCGCCGGCCCGCACCAGGTGATAGGCGTAGGGCAGGGGCCGGGGCTCGAATCCCCAGTGCTTCTTGAAGTGGTACGCCCCGGTGTTCCGCTTGCTGCGCCCGTAGTCGAACAGCCGCGCGCCCCGCTCCACCGCGCGCCGCATCACGCTCCAGTACATGAAGTCGTTGGCGGCCAGGGCCCGCCCGCGCCACACGCTGCCGCCGTAATAGGGGTGCACCTCGTCGCGGAAATAGAAACTCATCACGGCCGCCACCGCTTTCCCCGCGTGTTCCACCACGGTGATCTCGCAGTCGTCACCGAACGTCCGCGCGAGGCGCGCGTAGTACCGGCGTGGCAGTACCGGCGTGCCCAGGTTGCGCACGCTTTCGGCGTACACGCGGTAAAACGCGTCCACGCCGGCGCCATGCCGGGCCCGGAGCCCGGCGTCGATGCCCTTGCGGACCATGGCGCGCTGCTTGCGCGGAATGGCCTTCAGGTTGCTCTCGTGGTCGGCATGCAGCGGCTTGCGGAAGCTGACATAAAGGTCCTTGACCGGCCAGTCCGGATGGCGCGGCTCGCGTTCGCGCAGCTCCAGGTAATCCACCCGCAGCGCGGTGGCAAGATCCACGGCGGCATCGGCAAGGCGCGCGCCGGTGTCGGCATCGAGCGCCACGGCTCCGCCGTAGACGCAAAAGGGCATGGAGATCAGTGCATGCCCGAACAGCCAGCTGCGTATCTCCGCCAGCGGCAGGATGCCGGTGACACGTCCCTGCGCGTCGACGGCCTGCAGATAGTGGCAGCGATGGCCAAGCTCGCCCTCGACGATGTCGCGCCAGGCGGACCGGTGGAAGAACGTGGCCTGCGGCATCGCCTCGACGAACGTGTCCCAACGCCCCTCGTCACCGGGCCGCAGCGTCCCGATCCCGTCCGTGCGGGCCACGGATGCCCCCTCCCGTTGTCCCTGCATGTCTCATCCCCCTTCTTGCGCACCGGCTTCCGGCGCCATGAGTGTCGTCACCGGGTAGGCGCCGCTGCCGTCCACGGCAAACACGCGATCCATCCGGTCGAAGCGAAAATCTCCCAGCAGCCGCGCCACCCGCCCTTCGGTGCGCGACAGGTTGAGGTAATGGCGCACCCGGTTCCTGGCGCTGACCCCGGCCACCCGCGGCTGGCCGGGGTCGATCTCCCACGGGTGGAAGTAGAAGACCCCGGACTGCCCCTCGACCTGGTTGACGTGCCGGAGCCCCCGCCTGAACAGGGCATAGGGGAACAACCGGAAATAGCCGCCCCCGCCGCACGGCCAGTTGCGTCCGCCCAGCCTCACCGTGGTCACCGGCACCTCGAGAAGCCCGGCATCCGCGGTATAAAAGGCGAAGCGCGGGGCAGCGGGCATGCCGTACAGGTCGTGCCGGATCGGCACCACGCTGGAGCTGTAGCGGTAGCCCGCCTCCTGCAACTCCCGATGCGCCCAGAGCGTGCCCGGGCCGACCGAATAACTGGGCGCGCGGTACCCCTTCACCGCTTCGCCGGCGAGATCCTCGAGCAGATGCCTGGTTCGCACGACATCGTTCCGGAACTGCCGCCGGTCGAGGGTGGTCAGGCGCTCGTGGGCAAAGCCGTGGCTGGCCACCTCGTGGCCATGGGCCGCCATGTCCCGCACCAGGGTCGGCAGCCGTTCGGCGACCCAACCCAGCACGAAGAAGGTGGCATGCACCCGGTGGGCATCGAAAAGCTCCAGCAGCCGCCGGGTATTGGATTCGACCCGCAGCGGCCACCGCGACCAGTCCGCGCGGCGGATGCAGCCCTCGAAGGCGGCCACCTGGAAGTAATCTTCCACGTCCACCGTCATGGCGTTGACGACCGGCCCGGGCGTATTCATTTGCGGTGCCATCCGGAGCGCACGAGCTCCATTCCCGGCAGCAGCATGTCACCGCCCTCGCCGGGAGCCGCGGTGTCCAGCACCTGCTTGAGGCGGGCCTGCTCGCGGACCAGCTGGAGAAGAATGCGGTTGCACTTCAGTTCCAGTGCCGCCACGTCGGCTTCCCGGCTCGCGGGCGACTGTGCGCCGGCCTCCGGAACATCCCCGCCGGCATGGCCCTGCGGAGTGTCCGGTACCGGCGCCGGCTCCAGGCCCTGGGGCACATCCGCCATTTCCTCGCCCATTTCCTGCAGCACGGTGGCGAGCGCCGCCTCGTCGAGGGCGTGGCGCTCCTCCAGGTAGCCGTACAGCAGCAGGCGGTCCATGATCAGGTTGATCCGGCGCGGGATGCCCCGGCTGGCACGATGCACCTTCGCGAACACGCCGGGCGCGAAACCGGGGTCGCCGTCCCAGCCGACCGCATGCAGGCGATGCAGGATGTAGGCATGGCTTTCCGTCACCTCCATGGGCTCGAGGCGGTAGGAGGCGATGATGCGCTGACGCAATTGTTCGAGGCGGTTGCTGACCATGATGCCCCGGAGCTCGGTCTGCCCGACGAGGAACACCTGCAGCAGGGCCCGCCCGCCCACTTCCAGGTTGGACAGGATGCGCAGCATTTCGAGGGCCGCCGGGGTCAGGGTCTGCGCCTCGTCCACCACCAGCAGGGCCCGGCTGCGGGCGGCATGGAGCGCGACCAGGTGCCGCTTCACGTCCTGCAGCAACGCCTCCTTGCTGCGCCCCTCGAACGGCATCCCCAGTTCCGAGGCCACCGCGGGCAGGATGTCCTCGCCGTCGAGGTTGGCCGAGGCGATGCTGGCCATGACGATGTCGCGCTCGGAAAGTTCCTCGAACAGCTTCTGGATCAGGAGCGTTTTCCCGGTGCCCACGGCGCCGGTGATCATGACGAAACCCTCGCCCTGCTCGAAGCCGTACAGCAGGTACGACATGGCGCGCTTGTGGCCCTTGCTGGGAAACAGCATTCCCGCGTCCGGGGTCAACCGGAACGGCTTGCCCGCCAGCTGGTAGAACTCTTCGTACATGCCGCCTCCTTCAAAACAGGTGGGTCCATTCCAGGTAGACCACGTTCACGCGGTAGCCGTGGGCGCCCGGCGCCACCCTGTAGGCGTTGCGTGCCCCGTGGCGCAGTTTCAGGCTGGCGAAATTGTTCGGATCGAAACGGTGGACCGCCGTCAGCTGCACGTAGCGGGTGTAATTGACCTGCCCGTCGCGAAAGCGGTATCGCTGCCATCCGTAGCCGGGAGTGAGGGTGGTGTCCGGACCCAGGTCGAATGCCCACGAAACATGCGCGTCGGCCACCCGCTCCCGGCCTCCGTCGCTCATGAAGAAATCGCGCGACTCGTCATAGGCCGCCACACGCAGCCGGCTCCGGGCCATCTCGTAGGTGGCGCTGGCCGATGCGCGCTTCATGAGGTAGACACGGCGTTCGCTCAACGACGGCACCCCGGCCAGGGCGGTGCCCGACGGCATGCCCACGGCCGCGCCCCGGCGCAGGAACTGGCGGTTGAGGTCGGTCGGCCGCTCCTCGTAGTCCAGCTCGGTTTGCAGCCTCGACCCGGCATGCGTCCAGGTGAAACGGGTGCTGTGGCCGTAGAAGCGGTGGCCCGCCAGCACACGGACATGGTTGCGGACATTCGACCACTCCAGTCCCACATCCCAGAAACCGGCACCCAGCTGGTCCACCGTGCCGTCGTCCAGGTACCGGTTCTCCTTGCCGACGTCGGCCAGGATGCGCGCATGGATGCCCACCTGCCGCGAGACGCCCAGACGGGCGGTGGCAAACTTCAGGTCGCTTCCCGAATCCGGCTTCAGGCGCTGGCCGTCATAGGCGAGGTTCCAGCCCCAGGTCGCATGGTCGGGGCTTTCGATGTCGAACTGCACGCCGTCACTGCTGACGTTCGGCCGTCCGTCCAGCATGTGTTCGTCGCCGCCGCGCAGGCCGTGGCGGTTGTAGACTACCCGCCCATGCGTGTAGCGCAGGGTCATGGTGCCGACCCGGCCAAGGTCCTGGAGCCAGTACGGGCTCAGCGTGGCGGTGGCGACGTTGGCGCGGTTGTTGCTGAGGAAATAGGTTCCCGACCCCGCCGGCTGCTTGTTGTCGACGACCTCCTGCGCATAGGTCGCCGCGCCGTCCAGGAACAGGTGCCCGGGCACGACGGCCAGGGTGCCCCGCGCATCGAGATGGTGCGCCAGCTGGCTGTCGCCGACGCGATCGTTGTACAGGTACCCGGCCAGGCTGTAGTCCAGCACGCCGGAGAAGCGCGGCCCGGCATGCGCCCATTTCACGAACGGCTGCACCGTGGTGACCCACGCGGAGCGCTTCGGCTGCCCGCGGTCGGCCAGCATCAGGTTGTCGGTGTACAGCTCGCCCAGCCGGATGCCCACCACCAGTCCCGGCGAGGTGGTATCGGGCTGCGCGATGACACCCGGCGGCAATGTTTCGTCCGCGCCTGGCGAAGCCTCGGGAGCCGCCCCGGGGGCACCCGTCAGCCCGTCACCCGTACTTTGGGCCGCCGCCTCGCTCCACCCCCCTGCCAGGAGCATCATCGACGACAGTATCAGCGGGGCCGACAACGTGCGCATTCATGCCTCCCCGCCGTCGGGACAGCTGGTGTAATAGTCGTAATAGTGGTTTTCGGCAGCCGGCAGGCGGCTCTTGTTGAGAATGATGCCCACGTACGGTGCGTCGTCGATCGCCTGCAGGGCCGTTTTCAGTTCCTGCCGGCGGGTCCGGCCGGCCGCCACCACCATCACCACCTGCCCCATGCGCGAAGCCAGGACCTGGGATTCGGACGTGGCCAGCAGGGGCGAGGAATCGAACACCAGAAGGCGCTGGCGGTGCGGACTTTCCCATGCCTGCAGCACGTGCTCCATGCGGCGCCCGCCGAACAGCTCCGACGTGAGCGGATGCCGCTCGCCGGCGGGCACCAGCATCAGGTTCGGCATATCGGTCCGGACGATCACTTCCTCGGGACGACACTCCTTGTGCAACAGCACGTCCATCAGTCCGGGACGCCCCTGCATGCCCAGTGCCCGCGTGATGTGCGCCTTGGGAACGTCGGCATCGACCAGCAGCACCTCGAAATCCGGTTCGCGGGCCAGGCTCATGGCGAGATTCAGGGCGGTGAAGCTCTTGCCTTCGCCGGGAACGGCGCTGGTCACCACGATGCGTCGCGCGTGCGCCAGCATGCCGGCACGCTTGACGGCATTGTTCAGCAACGGGCGCTTGGTGCGCCGCAATTCGTCGGCCAGGCGCCGCGCGGCACCATCCTCCGCCGGCATCAGGTCGGCACGCCTGAGCCGCCCCGCATCCACTGGCCAGAGCGGGGAGGGGGATTCCGGCACAGGCTGCCGCGGCGCGCGGGCCGCGGGTACGGCCTCGGAACCGGGAGGCGCCGCCGCCGGCGTTCCGGGCTGCAGGGTCCTGAGTTTTTCAACCGCTTTTTCGACGATGCTCATGCGCCCCCCATGACGAACACGTGCTGGACCATGCGGGCGACCGGTCCGTTGTAGGCAAAGCCCAGCGCCAGGACCACGACCAGAAGGCCGATCCCCGTGCAGAAGCCGGCCACCTCGCGCCGGCGCGCCCGGCGCCGCACCTGCGAAACGATCATGCTGAAGGTACCGATGACGGGGTAGTCGCCGAAGTCGCGCAGGCTCTTGAGGCTGGTGAACACCGGCTTCAGCTTGTGCAGGAAATACGCCAGGCCGGCCCCGAAGCCCAGCGCGAACACGAACACGACCACCAGCAGCAGGCCGCGCTTCGGACTCACCGGCAGCAGCGGCACGAACGGCGGGTCCACTATCCGGAACTTCAGGTTGTTGCCGCTTTGTGTTGCCGCCTGCGACATCTGCGCCGTGTTCAACCGCGACACCAGGTCGTCGTACTGCTTTTTGGTGGTGCTGTAGTCACGCGTGAGCCGCTGCAGGGTGGTCTGCACGTCGGTGACCTTGTCCGCCCGGCCGCGAAGGTCGGCGACCAGCTGCTCCTGGGCGGCAATCTGCGCATCCAGGCGGTGCACGGCGGCACGCCCCGGGTGCGCCATGGCGCTCCGGGTCGCCTCCGGGGCTTCCGCCACGATCGCCTGGCGACGCTTCTGCAGCTGCCCGATCATGCGCCGGGTCGACACCACGTCGGGATAGGCCTCGGTGTAGCGCAGCAACAGGTTGTCGAGCTGCTTCTGATAATCGGCGATCTGCGCGTCGATCTGGCGCGTCCGCGGATCATCGGGAGCCGGCGCCGCGACATGGCCCGTGCCGCGGGTGCTGGCCGCCACCTTGCGCTGCTCCCTGAGGGCCTGCAGCCGGGTCTGGGCATCCTGCAGGCGGCTGAAATAATCGTTTTCGCCCTGGCCGGGAAGGAACGCGAAATTGGCCTTCTTGAATTCCGCCAGCTTGCGGTCGGCCGCGTTCAGCCGGGCGGCGTAATCGTCGACCTGCTGCTGCAGGAAGTTCTGGGCGGTTGCCGTGGAAGTGCTGTTCGCTCCCAGGGTCTCGTTCATGAGGATCTGCAGGAATGCCTGCACGACCTTCCGGGCCATGTCCGGGTCGGAATCGACGTAGCTGATGTTGTAGAGGTTCCGGGCCCCGGCATCACGTATCCGCACCGCGTTGCCCACCCGGGCCAGCAGCTCGTTCTTGTCGGCGGGATCGAGCGCGCGCAGGGACAGGCCGGTCTTGTCCGCGACCGCTTCCAGGTTGGGGCGCGACAGCAGGGTATGGGTGATGATGTCCAACCGGCCGCGCACGTCGGGCTGCACGGCGATGCCGCGCAGCAGGGGATTCGTCAGCGAACCGGTGTCGGCATACACCTGCGCGCTGGACTCGTACTTGGAAGGCAACGCGAACACCAGCAGCGCGCCGGCCACGGCGATGCACCAGGTGGCCACCAGCGCATGCCAGCGGTAGCGCCATGCCGCGTGCGCTTCCAGCATCAGGTGCTGGAACAGCTCGTGCAGGTCGAATGACTGTTTTTGCATGATTCCTTTCCTCGCGCAGGGTGTCGCAGACGTTCCGGACGCAGCGTCCGGGCCGTGTCACAGGAAGGACTGGGGAATGATCAGGATGTCGCCGGGGCGCATGCGGGTGTTGTACTGGATGGCGCCGTTCATCAGGTCACCCAGGCGCACCGGGATGGTTTCCTCCCCTCCGTCGGGAAGATGCCGCACGATCTTGGCGCTGTTGCCGGAGGCGAACTTGGTCAGTCCGCCCACCTCGATCATCACGTCGAGCAGGCTCATTCCGCTGCGGTAGGGCACGGCCTTGGGCGTCGCGGCCTGGCCGACCACGCGCACCTGCTGGCTGAAGGCGCCCACGAAACGCTTCACGATCACGGTCACCAGCGGCGAGCGGATGTAATGGCCCAGCTCGGTGCCCAGGTCGTCCGCCAGCTGGTCCGGCGTCTTGCCGGCGGCCATGATGGACTGCACCAGCGGGATCGAAATGCGGCCATCCGGTCGCACCGGCACCGTGGTGCTCAATTTGGGGTTGTCCCGCACGAAGATCTCGAGCGTGTCTCCCGGTCCGATGATGTAGCGCTGCTCGCCGGCCGCGACGGGCTGGCCGGTGTCCGTGGCGACCGGGGCGCCGGCGCAACCCGCCAGAAGCATCACCATGGCCATGGCCACCATCAGGAACGTGCTGTTTTTCGCTGTCGATTTCACGGTTTTTCTCCCCCGGCCTCAACGTGCCCCGCGTCCGAAAAGCACCACCTCGACCGTCTGGATCAGGATGGCGAGGTCGAACACGAGGTTGTGGTTTTTCACGTAGAACAGATCGAACTTCAGTTTTTCCTCGGCATCCTCGATCGAAGACCCGTACGGGTAGCGCAATTGCGCCCAGCCCGTGAGGCCCGGCTTGATGCAGTGCCGGAGCGAGTAGTAACGGATGCGGATGTTGAAATCGTCGACAAACTGCGGACGCTCGGGGCGCGGCCCGATGATGCTCATGTCGCCGCGCAGCACGTTCCACAGCTGCGGCAGTTCATCCAGGCGCGTCTTGCGGATGAACCGGCCCACCCGGGTGACGCGGTCGTCGTTCCGGCTGGCCCAGCGCGCCACCCCGTCGTGCTCGGCGTCGGTGCGCATGCTGCGGAACTTGATCAGCGCGAACGAATGGCCGTTCTCGCCAACCCGCAACTGCCGGTACAGGATCGGCGCGCCCGCGCCGGACTCCAGGCGGATCGCCAGTGCCGTCAGCAGCATGAGCGGCCATGCGCAGGCCAGAAGCAGCGAGGCGGTCACCAGGTCGAAGCCGCGCTTCAACCGCCGCTGCACGGGCGAGATGTTGAACCCTTCCGAAAAGACCAGCCAGGAGGGATTGGCGAGATCCATCTTGATGGTGCCGGCCTCGCGTTCGAAAAATTCGGCCAGCTCCGTGACGACGATGCCGCGCTGCCTGCAGTCGAGCAGGTCGTTGATGCGCAGGGTGCCGCGGCGGTCGTCCGGCCCGACCACGATTTCATCCACCTGCAGGCGGGCCGCCCATTCGGCGAGCGGCTCGGTGGGCCGCAACAGGGCGGAGGCGGGAACGGCCACGGGATCGCTGCCGACCGGCACGAAGCCCAGGACGGTGAAACCGCGCTGGTCGATCTTGCTCCGCATTTTGCGTACGACCTCGGCGGCACGCCGTCCGGCACCCAGCATGACCACACGCCGCTTGAACCGGTCGGCATCCACCAGGGCCAGGAACGCCATCCGCCACACGACCACCACCAGATAGCCCAGCACCAGGGCAATGCCCAGCACGCCGCGTCCCAGGTAGGTGTCCGGCATGATGTAGTAGAGGACGGTGAGCATCGTCCAGCCAAGCGCGAACGCCACCCCCTGGCGATTGAGCCGACCCACCCAGCTGGTGGGAAGATGTACCTGATACAGTCCGAGTGCCGCCATGGACAGGACCAGAACCAGCGCCACCATCGGCGGACGCCATCCCAGGCCCTCGATGAACTGGCCCCAGACGCCCTCGTGCCCCCAATAACGCAGGACGACGGCCGCGTAGACGCAGCCCATCAGCAAGGCCGATTCGACCATCACTAGCAGGACCTGCCATTGCGAAGCCCGCTGTCGAAACCATCGATACATCCTGTTGTCCCCCCTTGTCACCGGCTGCCCTGAAGAGGCAACCCACCGTGGCGCGGACAACCGTTATACTACAATTGTGACGCAGTTCAAGTTTTTGATGATGTATTTTTATTTCACATATGATATATGATCTGATCGGCTTCGCCGAAGTCGCCAGGGGGTCGGGATGGTCCAGCGGATTCTGGTCGTGTGTGTCGGCAACGTCTGCCGAAGCCCCGTCGCGGAGGCTCTCTTCCGTCATCACCTGCCGCGAATCGCGGTGTCGTCGGCCGGCCTCGCGGCCCTCAGCGGATGCCCCATGGACCCCGCCGCCCGCGCGGTGCTCCTTTCACACGGGCTGGATGACGACGGACACCGGGCCCGTCAGCTCCACGACGGCCTGATCGAACGGGCCGACCTCATTCTCGGCATGGAGCAGGGCCATGTGGACAGCATCGTACGTGACGTTCCCGCGGCGGCCGCCCGCACGTTTCTTCTGGATACCTGGCTGCACGGGAGGGACATTCCCGACCCTTTCCGGCAACCGCGCGCGGCCTTCGAAGACGCCTACCGCATGATCGACGCGGCGGTGGCCTCATGGCTGCCACGCCTGCAGGCCGGCTGATCCATGCCGCCTCCCGCTCCCCGCCACACGTGCCCCGGCACCGGCGCGACCCGGCCGGCGCGCCCCGTGCTGCCGGGGCACGACCGGGCCGGGCATCCGTGCCGGGACCGGTGTAGCCTGTGTCCGTCATCCGGCAGGACCACGCATGCCACCCCGCCCGCACCAGGCATGGCCGGCGCTTTTCCGGCCGGACGCGGCAGCCTCATGCGCCGGCCGCACGCCCGCCACCGCCCTTTCGTCAACCAAGGCACCTGCCCATGGATATCTCGCAAGACCTGAAAATCGCCATCATCGGCTTGGGCTACGTCGGACTGCCCCTGGCGGTCGAATTCGGCAAGCATTTCGAGGTCACCGGTTTCGACGTCAACGCGGCGCGGGTACGCGAGCTGCAGGCCGGGCGCGACCACACGCGCGAGGTGACGCCGGAGGAAATGGCCGCCGCCACGCGCCTGACCTGTACCGCCGACCCGGAGGCGCTTGCCGCCTGCAACGTGTTCATCGTCACCGTGCCCACGCCGGTGGACGAGCACAAGCGCCCGGACCTTGCGCCCCTGGTCATGGCCAGCCGCACCATCGGCCGGTACCTCGCGCAGGGCGACGTGGTGGTCTACGAGTCCACGGTCTATCCCGGTGCCACCGAGGAGGTCTGCGTCCCCGAACTGGAACAGGTGTCGGGGCTGCGCTTCAACACGGACTTCACGGTCGGCTACAGCCCCGAGCGCATCAACCCCGGCGACCGCAGCCACCGTGTCGGCGACATCCTCAAGGTCACCTCGGGCTCCACCCCGGAAGCCGCGGACTTCATCGACGCGCTGTACCGCAGGATCATCCGGGCCGGCACCCACAAGGTCTCGGCCATCAAGGTCGCCGAGGCCGCCAAGGTCATCGAGAACACCCCGCGCGACATCAACATCGCGCTGGTCAACGACCTGGCGAT
>CAZMXV010000001.1:0-61612 GCA_964570295.1 uncultured Rhodanobacteraceae bacterium | reverse complement strand
AGCAGATTTACAGTCTGCCCCCGTTGGCCGCTTGGGTATCCCTCCGGGAAATCTTTTCCTGCTGTTCCGGCACCGAAGCCGCTTCGCCGTCGCGGCATGGCGACCGTGGCGCGGAGGATTCGGGGAACCGGTCCAGCAAAGGACGGGCATTTTCGTGGGCCAGCCGCGAACTGTCAATACTCAATTGCCGCCGGAAGGAAAATTCGCGGGCGTTTTCCTTCGGCAGCCGTGGAACGCCAACGGGAAATGGCGTGCTCCGGTCACGATCCACAGCGGGTGCCTCCGGTCTTCCGCCCATGCCGCCTCCCGCCCGCGGCACCGCATTCATCCCCGCGGCAGGTACATGAACGCCGCGTGTCGCGCTGCAGGCCTCCGTCGTGGCGGCCATGCGGGCAATGTAATGTTTTTTGAACATCCAGCATACGCCATTTGAAACCCGGATCGGATGCCGTGGGCGCATGACTGTCCCCTCCCCTGTCCCGCGCGGGCGCGACCCGTGGCTCGACAACGCGCGTTTTGCGCTCATCACCCTCGTCGTCTTCGGACACCTGCTGGAACCGCTGCTGGATGGCCACGTCTGGCTGGCCGCCGTGTACAGGTTCATCTACGCCTTCCATATGCCCGCCTTCGCATTTCTCTCGGGCGCGGTGACGCGCGCCGCACTGGATGGGCGCGCGTTGCGCAGCGTGAGTTTCCGGCTGCTCTGGCCCTACCTGGTGTTCCAGGGTCTGTATGCCCTTGCCGCACTGTCGCCGGCGTGGCCCGACGACGGCGTCACCAGCCTCATCACGCCGTACTGGCTGCTGTGGTATCTGCTCAGCCTGGCCTGCTGGCGCTGCATGCTGCCGCTGTTCGCCCACCTGCGGTACCGCATGGCGATCGCGGTAGCCGTAGCGGTGGGGGCCGGATGCTTCGGTGACATCGGTTACAGCCTGTCGCTGTCGCGCACGCTGGTGTTTTTCCCGCTGTTCATGCTGGGCTGGGGCGGGGCAAGGGCATGGCGTGCCATGAGCGGCTTCCCGCACGTGCGTGTGGCCGCGGCAGGAACGCTGGCCGCCATTTTCGTGGTGATGGCCTGGCTGCACCCCGATGTGCGCTGGTTGTACGGCAGCTACGGCTATACGGCCCTGGACAGCTCCCTGCTGCCAGGCATGGCCACCCGCCTGCTGTTGCTGGCCACGGCGGCGGCGGGCACATTGGCCTTCCTGGCGCTGGTGCCACGCCGGCACGGCCCGTTCGCCGCCTTCGGAGCCCGCAGCCTGGGGGCCTACGTGCTGCAGGGCTTCGTCATCAAGGCCGCGGTGGGTGGCGGCCTGTTCGCGCTGTGGGCGGCATGGCCGGATGCCGCCCTGCTGGCGACCCTGCTGGCGACCGCCGTCGTGCTGACACTGGCGCTTTCGTCAGCCCCGGTCGCACGCTTGCTGAACCCGGTGACCGCACCACGCTGGCTGGAGCAGCACCTCTGGAGGTCGTCACCCGCGGTACCGCGCGGCACCGGGCAGCCGAATGTCAGTGTCCGCTCGTGACGGGAGGCTGCTGACGGCGACTTTCCGCCTCCATGGCATGCGAAAGCTCGGCCATCTTCAGGACGTAGTCGCGCCGGCGAACCTCTTCCTCGTCGCGCGGCGTCCAGGGCGGCACCGGACGGGGCTTGCCGTCGGGGCCGTCCAGGGACACGAACACGATGACGCAACTGGTAGCCAGGCGCTCGACGCCGGTCTCGAGGTGGCGCGCCACCACGTCGACCACGAAATGCATGCTGCTGGAGCCCGTGTGCGCCAGCCGGGCGCGCACGCTGACCAGGTCGCCGATGTGGATCGGCTGCATGAACTGGATGCCGCCCACGGCCACGGTCACGCAATACGTGCCGGCCCAGCCCACGGCTGCCGCATAGCCGGCCTGGTCGATCCATTTCATGACCATGCCGCCGTGCACCTTGCCGCCGAAATTGACGTCGCCCGGCTCAGCCAGGAAACGGAATGTCACCTCGTGGTCCTGTCCCGACATGCATGCACTCCCGCATCAGATCAGACGTTGAACAGGAAGTGCAGCACGTCACCTTCCTGCACGATGTAGGTCTTGCCCTCGGTACGCAGCCGGCCGGCCTCGCGGGCACCCGCCTCGCCGCCGTACGTGATGAAGTCATCGTAGCCGACGGTCTCGGCGCGGATGAAACCCTTCTCGAAATCCGTATGGATGACGCCGGCGGCCTGCGGCGCGGTGGAGCCCTTCTTCACGGTCCAGGCGCGCACTTCCTTGACGCCCGCGGTGAAGTAGGTTTCCAGGCCCAGCAGGCGATAGGCGGCACGGATGACGCGGTTCAGACCCGGCTCCGCCAGGCCCAGGTCGGCCAGGAACTCTTCGCGGTCGGCTTCGTCCAGCTCGATCAGTTCCTCTTCGATGGCCGCGCATACCGGCACCACCTCGGCACCCTCGGCCTCGGCACGGGCGCGCACGGCGTCCAGGTGCGGGTTGTCCTCGAAGCCGTCGTCACGCACGTTGGCGATGTACATCAGCGGCTTCAGGGTGAGCAGGAACAGCTCGCGCACCAGCGCCCTTTCCTCGGCGTCGAGGTCCACGCTGCGCGCGGCCCGGCCCTCGGCGAGCGCGCCGGCCAGCTTGTCCAGCACCGGCTTGCGCGCGATGGCATCCTTGTCCTGGCCCTTGGCGGCGCGCTCGTTGCGCGCCAGCGCCTTTTCCACCGTTTCCAGGTCAGCCAGGGCCAGCTCGGTGTCGATGGTCTCGATGTCGGCAACGGGATCGACCTTGCCGGCCACGTGCACCACGTCGCCGTCCTCGAAGCAGCGCACCACATGGGCCACGGCATCCACTTCACGAATGTGGGCCAGGAACTTGTTGCCCAGGCCCTCGCCCTTCGAGGCACCGGCCACCAGCCCGGCGATGTCCACGAACTCGACCGCCGTGGGCACCAGCTTCTGCGGCTTCACGATGGCAGCCAGCTCGTTCAGGCGCGGATCGGGCACCGGCACCACGCCGACGTTGGGTTCGATGGTGCAGAAGGGAAAGTTGGCCGCGGCGATACCGGCGCGGGTCAGTGCATTGAACAGTGTGGACTTGCCGACGTTGGGCAGACCGACGATGCCGCATTTGATGCCCATGATGGGGAGACTCCAGCTAGGTTTTGGGATTTTGAAGCCGGGACCGGGGACCGGCTCTTCGACAGCGCCATCGCCGGATTCAATGGCTCCGACTTCGGAAAGCAGACGTACCAATCCACCAGCACACCATTGCATCAATCACTTGAAACACCAGTACGGGAAAGCGTTTGCGCAAGCCATCACCCCGGCGCCAGCATGATGCTCCATTCAAGACCGGTTCCCGGTCCCCGGTCCCCGGTCCCGCTCTTTGGTATGCAACCGCTTCATCGCCTCATTGAAATCACCTGCCACGGCCAGCGGCAGCACATCGGACGCGTCGGCGACAGCGTCGAGCATGGCGTCCGCGTCGGTCGAGGACGGCCGGCCCAGCACCCATTTCAGCACGCCGTCGCGATGGCCGGGATGACCGATGCCGATGCGCAGGCGATGGAACTTGCCGTGGCCGACGTGCGCGAGGATGTCGCGCAGGCCATTCTGGCCGCCGTGGCCGCCGTCGAACTTCAGACGCGCCGTGCCGGGCGGCAGGTCCAGGTCGTCATGCGCGACCAGGCACTGTTCCGGTTCGATCTTGTAGTAGCGCAACGCCGAGGCCACGGCGATGCCGCTCTTGTTCATGAAGGTGGACGGCTTGAGCAGCCAGACCGGCTCGCCGCCGATCGACACCTGGCAGGCCTCGCCATGCAGCTTGCCGTTGCTGCGGAATGCTCCCCCGGCGTCCTGCGCCAGGGCATCGACAAACCAGAACCCGGCGTTGTGCCGGGTCCGGAGATAGTCGGGACCGGGGTTGCCCAGCCCGACGATGAGGCGCAATCCGGTCATGACGAGCGCAAGGAGGCGGGAGACGGGCCGTCAGCGGCCGACCGGCCCGCCACGCGCGGCAGGCCGGCGACCACGGAAATGGCTCAGTCTTCCTTCTTGGACTCGTCGTCGGCCGCATCGGCTGCCGGGGCATCGCCCTCGGCGGCCTCGCTGCCGGCTTCGGCACCGGCCTCGGCCTCGCCTTCGGCTTCGACGGGCTCCTCGACCTCGACCTTGACCGCATGCACGCTGACCACGGTCTGGTCGTATTCCTTGCCCAGCTTGAGGGCCGGCAGGGTCACGCCCTCGGGCAGCTCCAGATCGGACAGGTGGATGAGGTCGCCCTCTTCCAGCGTGGCCAGGTCGACGTCGATGTGCTCGGGCAGGTCCTTGGACAGGCAGGCCACTTCCACTTCGGTCAGGTTGTGGCTGATGACCACGCCCGAGGCCTTGCCGGCCGGCGAATCTTCCTGGTTGAGGAAGTGCAGCGGCACGTTGACGCGGATTTCGGCCGACTCGTCGATGCGGTAGAAGTCCAGGTGCAGCATGTGCTGCTTGTACGGATGCATCTGCCAGTCGCGCACCAGCACGGGCTGGATCTCGCCGTCGATGTCCAGGTCCAGCACCGAGGAGAAGAACCACTCGTTCTTGGCCGCGAGGATGATGTCCTCGTGGTCGAGCTGGAGGTTCAGCGGCGCGAGTTCGCCACCGTAGAGGATGGCCGGCACCTGGCCCGCATGACGCAGGCGGCGGCTCGCACCTTTCCCTGCATCGCTACGGCGGGTGGCCGTGATCTTGTGATTGGAAGCCATGGTCGATCTACCTTGGTTGATGAGACCGCCTCGCGGCGGCAAATGGCTTTCCCGCGACCAGGAAAGCCGATGAAAACCGGTCGGCGGGCGACACCAGGGGCATCGCGCGCGTGAAACAGCCGGCAATGATAACACCCATGCCGCCTCAAACGGGGACGGAGGGGATTAATTTTTTGTTGTGCAGGGTGTCCGCATGCTTGCCGCAATCCTGCAGGACAAAAAATTAATCCCCTCCGTCCCCACCTAGCTCACCTAGCTGGTCCACCTAGCTGGTCTAGCTAGTCGACGTACAGCGAACTGACCGACTCGCCGAACGCCATGCGCCGGATGGTCTCGGCCAGCAGCTCGGCCACGGTCAGCTGGCGGATCTTGGCGCAGGCCCGGGCCGGCTCGGACAGCGGCAGCGTGTCGGTCACCACCAGCTCGTCCAGCGCGGAGTTGTTGATGTTGTCCATGGCCTTGCCGGACAGCACCGGATGCACGCAGTAGGCCTCGACCGACTTGGCGCCCTTGTCCTTCAGCGCGGCGGCCGCGGCGCACAGGGTGCCGGCGGTGTCGACGATGTCGTCCACCAGCACGCAGTCCTTGCCCTCGACGTCGCCGATGATGTTCATCACCGTGGCCACGTTGGCCTTGGGGCGACGCTTGTCGATGATGGCCAGGTCGGCGTCGTCCAGGCGCTTGGCGATGGCGCGCGCGCGCACCACGCCGCCGACGTCCGGGCTGACCACGATCAGGTCTTCCATGGAATGGCGACGCCAGATGTCGGCCAGCAGCACGGGTGAGGCGTAGACGTTGTCGACCGGGATGTCGAAGAAACCCTGGATCTGGTCGGCATGCAGATCCACGGTGAGCACGCGGTCGACGCCGGCGGCACCGATCATGCGCGCGGCCAGTTTGGCCGTGATCGGCACGCGCGAGGAACGCGGGCGGCGATCCTGGCGGGCGTAGCCGAAATACGGCATCACCGCGGTAACGGACACGGCGGAGGCTCGCTTCAGGGCATCGGTGAGCACCAGCAGTTCCATCAGGTTCTCGGCGCTGGGCGCTCCCGTGGGCTGGATCACGAACACTTCCTGGCGGCGCACGTTCTCCTCGATCTCGACCTGGGTCTCGCCGTCGCTGAAATGGCCCACCTGGGCCTTGCCCAGGGGCACGCCCAGTTGATGCGCCACATCCGCGGCAAGCCGGTGATGGGCGTTGCCCGTGAACAGCATCAAGCCTGCCGTATCCACATCAAGTCCCCGTGCGTGTGTTGCGCTCATGGTCGTACCCGGTTGACACCAAGCAGCAAAGTGGCCCGCGATGGTCAGGAAATGGCTGGGGCGGCAGGATTCGAACCTGCGCATGCGGGGATCAAAACCCCGTGCCTTACCACTTGGCGACGCCCCAGCATGAAACTGACCGTTTATCGTCCGGCACCGACCCCCGCATTATCGTGGCTGGTGTCGAATTTCTCCACCGCGGAGACCAGGCCGGACACGTCCACGCCACCCGCCACGCGGGCCGTGAACGGCCCCGGGCAGACCGACGCGATCCGTTGCGCCGCTTCGCGCGAGGGTGTCGGCAGAAACACGCAACCGCCACTGCCGGAAAGCCCGGCGGCACCGAACCGGCCCAGCCAGTCCAGCGCGGAAGCCACGGCCGGGCTGCGTGCCCGCACCACCGGCTCGAAGGCGTTGCCTGTCACTTCACCGCGGAGAAAGGCGCGAATTGTCGCGGGCGGGGCATCGCGTGTCAATTCGGGTGCCTGGTACAGCGCCTGCGTGGACACGTGCGCATGCGGATCCACAATGACATAGCTCGACGGCGGCAGTGACAGCGGCGTCAGGCGCTCGCCCACGCCTTCGGCCCAGGCGGTGCGCCCGTGCACGAACAGCGGCACGTCGGCCCCCAGGGACAGGCCCAGCCGGGCCAGCGCGTCGCGGCCGAGGCCGGTTCCCCACAGGCGGTCCAGGGCCACCAGCACGGTGGCGGCATCCGAACTGCCGCCGCCCAGCCCGCCGCCCATGGGTATGCGTTTTTCCACGGCGATGTCCACGCCGGGCACCTCGCCCCCGACCCGCGTAGCAAGCAGGCGCGCGGCGCGCAGCGCGAGATCGTTTTCCGGGTCCACGCCGGGCGCGCCCGACACGCGCCGGACCAGGCCGTCCGGACGCAGGCGAAGGTGTACGGTATCGCCCCAGTCCAGCAGCCGGAACACGGTCTGCAGGCGGTGGTAGCCGTCATCGCGGCGGCCGGTGATGCGCAGGAAAAGGTTGAGCTTGGCCGGCGCCGGCCATGTGCTCCAGCTCATGGCATCGTCCAGTCCCGGATGGACAGGCGCACCCGGTAGTCGCCGTGGGTGGCGTAGACCTTGCGCGGGAGGGCCGGATCACGGTCGGCGTACCAGTCGCGGTACTCGACCGTCCACCCGTCCTGCTTCAGCAGTGACGGCAAGCCGTTCTCCCCGAAGCGCAACAGGGCCGGCGTGCCCCCGGCCGGCGCGCGCATGCCGCGCACCCAGTCGTGCAGCGGCCCCACCGGCACATGCCAGCCCAGCACGCGGTCCAGCAGCCGTCCGGCATCCGCCCCCCGTACCGGCCCCTGGTCCAGGCCTTCCAGCACGGCGCCCTCCGGCCCGCCGCTCAGGCGAAAGCTGCGCCCGGTGATGGGGGCCCTTACGGTGAAGATGAAGCGGTCGCCGTCCCTTTCCCAGGTCAGGGTGCCGCTGCCGCCGTCATGACCGTCGGAAACTCCCAGGTGGGCCCGAAGAACCCAATGGTCCCGTGTGGCCAGCGCCTGCTCGCGGGCGGCCTGCATGGCCAGCGTGCCGCTGTCGCCCTTGATGCGCACCGGGGCACAGGCGGACAGGGTCACCATTGCCAGCGCCAGTATCAGCCAGCGCATCAGGGCACCATCTTGCGTTCGAGCGACTTCAGGCCGGCGGCATCCGGGGCCACTTCCCGCACCTGTTCGAGCAGCGCGCGCGCCTCGTCGGCATGCCCCTGCTTCCACAGTACTTCGGCCAGGTGCAGGCCGATCTCCGGATCCTTGCCGGTGCCCTCCCATGCCTTGCGCAGGGCCTTCTCGGCCGCGTCGAGGTGGCCAAGGCGGTACTGCAGCCACCCCCACGAATCGGTAATGGCCGGATCGTCCGGGCGCGCCTCGCGCGCACGCTCGAGCAGACGCGTGGCCTCGTCCAGGTCGCGTCCCGTGTCGGCCAGCGTGTAGCCGAGCGCGTTGGCGGCGTCAATGTCGCGGGGGTCGAGTTCGAGCAGGTGGCGCAGGTCGGCGATGGCCGCGTCCACGTTGCCGGCCTCGGCCTGGGCCAGACCGCGCCCGTACAACAGGGCCGTGTCGTCCGGTGCCTGCTTCAGCGCGCGCGTGAAGCTGGCCGCCGCTTCCTCGAAGTGACCTTCGCTCATGTACAGCTCGGCATCCAGTTGCAGCGCCTTGCTCAACTGCCCGGGGGCATCGGCGTAGTCCATCTGCATCTGCCGCGCCATGGCGTGGGCGCGCGTGGATTCGCCCTGCTGCTGGAACAGCAGTGCCGTATGCATGTCGGCGTCGAAACGGTGCTCGTCGTCCTCGGGCACCTGCGCGAACCAGTCCAGGGCCTGGGCCTTCTTGCCGATGGTGCCGGCCAGCTGGCCCAGCAGGTAGAAACTCTGCTCGCGCACGGCATCCGGCGCCTGCGTCAGCTGGCGGTAGATGCGGCGCAGCTCCGGCATGTCTTCGGCACGGGCCGCGAAGGCCGCACGGGCCTGGAAGGTGACGGCATCCTGCCGGCCCCGGGCCAACAGCCTGGCGGCACCGGCATTGTCGCCCTCCTTGCCGAGCAGGCTGGCGTAGCCGAGGCGCAGACGCGTGTTGCCGGGGTCCTTCCGCAAGGCGTGGTCGAACAGCTCCCGCGCCTTGTCGCGGTGCCCGGCCCGGTACTGCAACTGCGCGGCCCAGGCATAACAGTCCGCGCAGTGGAAACGCTCGATGGCCGCCTCGGCCAAATCGCGCGCGTAGGCGTGCTGACGCAGCTTGCTGCCCATTTCACTCATCGCCAGCCAGGCCTTTTCGTCATCCGGCAGGCGCTGCGGCGTGGCGATGGTCGTCAACAGCTGCCCGGCCTGGGCGGTATCGCGGGCTCCCATCAGCAGGCGCCCGAACTTGCGCCAGGCATCCGGGTCGTCGCTGTCGACCAGCAGTTCGAGCTGCCGGCGCGCGCCCTCGGTATCGCCGCTGTCCAGGGCCAGCTTGGCGCGCGCCTGGGCCATCTCGGCGGGGGCGGCACCGAGCACCTGCCAACGCGCCAGGGCATTTTTCGCCGCCGCGCTGTCGTGGGTGGCGATGGCCAGGCCGGTGGCCCGCTTGGCCACCTCGGGATCGTTCGACAGGGCCGCGGCACGGCCGTAGGCGGCGGCCGCCGTGGCCAGGTCACCGTGATCGAGGGCGAACTGGGCATCCAGCAATTGCGCCATCACGTCGTGGTCCGCGGTCGGCGTGGCCACGGTCAGATGCGCCAGCGGCTGGAGCGGAGCCGGTGTCGTGGGCGTGCGGCTTGTTGTCACACCCGCACATCCGGCAAGCCCCGCCAGCAACAGCGAAAGGGTGGCCAGAGCTGCCCCGTGATGCCGCATATGCTTGAATTTCAAGTCTCTGCTACGCACAATTTGCCTTTGTCCGTTCATTTCGCGCGCCCTGTCCGCGCCTCGACGGCCCGTTCGTGCCGATGGCGCGGACGGGCCAAGTCTATCGCCGTCCCGCACGCCGTCCTACTGTTCCATGCCACTGATCGCCCTCGGGCTCAATCATCTCACTGCGCCTGTCGGTCTGCGTGAACAGGTGGCTTTCGACACCGGCAACGTGGGGGTTGCCGTGGGCGACCTCGCCCGCCAGCCCGGTGTCCGTGAAGCCATGATCCTGTCCACGTGCAACCGCACGGAGCTCTACTGCGGCGTCGCCAGCGGCGCCGAGGATGTCCCGCGCCAGTGGCTTCACCACCACCATGATCTGACCACGGACAAGCTGGATGCGTTCCTCTACCAGCACAACGAGGGCGAAGCCGTGCGCCACATGTTCCGCGTCGCCACGGGCCTGGACTCGATGGTGCTGGGCGAGCCGCAGATCCTGGGCCAGGTAAAGGAGGCGTGGCAGATCGCGCGCCACGCGCACACCCTGGACACACCCATGGACCGGCTGCTGGAGCATACCTTCTCGGTGGCCAAGCGTGTGCGCACCGATACGCGCATTGGCGCGCACACGGTGTCGGTGGCCTTCACCGCCGTGCGCCTGGCCGAACAGGTGTTTGCCGACCTCAACCAGGCCTGCGTGCTGCTGATCGGCGCCGGCGACACCATCGAGCTGGTGGCCCGCCATCTGGCTGAAAAGCACGTGCGCCGCCTGATCGTGGCCAACCGCTCGCTGGAGAACGCGCAGGAACTGGCCACCCGCCACGGCGGCTATGCCATCTCCCTGGAGGATCTGCCCCGGCACCTGGCCGAGGCCGACATCGTGATTTCCTCGACCGCCGCGCGCCAGCCCGTCCTCACCCGGCCCATGGTCGAGGCGGCCATCGCGCAGCGCCGGCGCAAACCCGTATTCATGGTGGACATCGCCGTGCCGCGCGACATCGATCCCGGCGTGGGCGGGCTTCAGGACGTCTTCCTGTACGGCATCGACGACCTGCGCCAGGTCATCGACGAGAATCTGCGCTCGCGCAAGGCGGCCGCCCACGAGGCCGAGGCCATCATCGACCTGCAGGTGGAACGCTACATGGCCTGGCGCCGCTCGCTGACGCTGGACAACCCCATCCGCGCCCTGCGCGACCAGGCCGGAGAGCAGCGTGACGAAGTGCTGGCGCGGGCACGGCGCATGCTGGAAAACGGCAAGGCGCCGGCGGAAGCACTGGACTACCTTGCCCACACCCTCACCAACAAGCTTCTGCACGCCCCCAGCACCCATCTGCGCGATGCCACCCTGGCCGGCGACGTGGAGCTGCTGCATGCCGCCGAGCGGCTGTACGGGTTGGAGCACGACAAGACTTCCGAGTGACTCGTGCTTGCCAGGGGGTCGGGTACACTTTCTGGCGCGAGCTATTCGCCAGATACAAAAGGTGTCGGGCCAGAAAGTGTACCCGACCCCCCGTACATCCCAGTCTCGCCGCAAGTTCCGCACTTGCCCCCGCACACCCCAACCTCACCGCAAGCTCCGCATCCACGCATGACGCCCACTGTACGCCGCAAACTGGAAGCCCTTGCCGAACGCCACGAGGAAGTCGGCCTGCTGCTGGCCCAGCCCGACGTGGCCGCCGACGGCGCGCGCTTTCGCAAGCTGTCGCGCGAATATGCCCAGCTGGAGCCTGTCGTGACTGTCCTGCACGCGCACCAATCCACCACCAGCGAATTGAACGACGCGCGCGGCATGCTCGACGAACCCGAACTGGGCGAGCTGGCCGCCGCCGACGTTGCGCGGCTGGAAACCCGCCTGGCCGAGCTCGACGAGGAGCTGAAGATCCTGCTGCTGCCGAAGGATCCGCGCGACGGCGCCAACCTGTTTCTGGAAGTCCGCGCCGGCAGCGGCGGCGACGAGGCGGCGATCTTCGCCGGGGACCTCATGCGCATGTACTTGCGCTACGCCGAGCAGCATGGCTGGCGCACCGAGATCGAATCGGCGCATTCGGGCGAGCACGGCGGCTACAAGGAAGCGGTCGTGCGCGTGGAGGGCGACAACGCCTGGTCGCGGCTCAAGTTCGAATCGGGCACCCACTGCGTAAAGCGCGTGCCGGTCACCGAATCGCAGGGACGCATCCACACCTCGACCGCCACCGTTGCCATCATCCCCGAAACCGGGGACATCGACGACGTCGAGATCAACCCGGCCGACCTGCGCGTGGATACCTTCCGCTCCTCCGGCGCCGGCGGCCAGCACGTCAACAAGACCGACTCGGCCATCCGCATCACCCACCTGCCCAGCGGCATGGTCGTCGAATGCCAGACCGAGCGTTCGCAGCACACCAACCGCGACAAGGCGATGAAGCGCCTCAAGGCGCAGTTGCTGGAGGCCGAACGCGAAAAACAGGCCGCCGCCGAAGCCGACTCGCGCCGCCTGCAGGTCGGCACCGGCGACCGCAGCCAGCGCATCCGTACCTACCGCTACAAGGACAACCTGGTCACCGACCACCGCATCAATCTTTCGCTGTACCGGCTCGGCGAAATCATGCAGGGCGATCTGGACGAGCTGGTCGACGCGCTGGCCCGCGAGCAGCAGGCGGACGCGCTGCGCGAACTCGGCTGACAACCGACGCCGGGAACCGACAAGCCGTCGCGCCTCGGTTACCATGCCTCGCCGCGCTTGCGCAGGCGGCCTGCCCCGTTCTCCACGAGTTCCCGCCATGCCCCGGCAACCGCGTTTCGGCCACCGCGCCCTGCCCATCGTGCTGATGGCCGTCATCATCGACGTCATCGGCTTCGGCATCGTGATGCCGGTCCTGCCCGCGCTGATCACGCACCTGGGCCACATCGACCTGGAGGCGGCCACGCGCGTATCCGGCTGGCTGCTGGCCATCTTCGCGGTGATGCAGTTTTTCGCCGGCCCGGTCATGGGGCACCTGGGCGACCGCTTCGGTCGCCGGCCGGTGCTGATCGTGGCCATGATCGGCTTCAGCATCGACTACACGCTGACCGCAGCCGCACCGACCCTGATCTGGCTCTTCATCGGCCGCGCCGTGGCCGGTATCGCCGGCGCCACATACGGCCCGGCCGGTGCCGTGATCGCCGATGTCACGCCGCCGGAAAAACGTGCGGCCACCTTCGGCCTGCTCGGCGCCGCCTTCGGCATCGGCTTCATCATCGGGCCGGCGCTGGGCGGACTGGTGGCCGGACTGGGGCCGCGTGCGCCGTTCATCGCGGCCGGCATACTGGCCATGATCAACGCCGTGCTCATGCTGCTGTTCCTGCCCGAGACACTGGCACCGGAAAACCGCCGCCCTTTCCGCCTGCGCGACGCACACGTGATCGGCGCCTTCCGCCCGCTGTTCCATGCCGGCAACGCCGCGCCCCTGCTGCTGGTCTGGTTCCTGTGGCAGCTCGCCAGCACGGTGTACCCGTCGGTGTGGGCGTTCTGGACGGCCATGCGTTTCCACTGGGATGCCACGGACATCGGCTGGAGCCTGGCTTGGGTGGGCCTGCTCAGCGTGATCGTGCAGATGGGCCTCACCGGCCGCGTGGTCCGGCGGTTCGGCGAGCACGGCGCCGCCATGCTGGGATTGGCGGCCGCCGCTGCTTGCCTGCTCGCCTACGCATTCACCTGGCACGCCTGGCAGGTGTACGCGTTCTTTTTGGTCGGCGCCCTCGGCGCGCTGGCCTACCCGGCCCTCAGCGGCATTCTTTCGCGCATGGTGGACGCCTCCCGACAGGGTGCATTGCAGGGCGGCATCGGCAGCATGAATTCCGTGGCCGCCGTGCTGGGGCCACTGATGGCCTCGCAATCGCTGGCATGGGGAGCCCGGCACCACTTTTCCGGCGTCACCTTCGTGCTCACGGGTCTGCTTATGCTGCTCGCGCTGGCCATCTTCTACCTGCGCGTACCCGCCGCTCCCCCGCGCGACGACGAACTGGTCGATGCATTAAAGGCCGGAAACGAGGAATGAATCGCGTAGGGTGGGCCAAGGCCTCATGGCACTTACTTAAGGCGCTTCTTCGCCCCCGACCGTTCGCGCTGAGCGTAGTCCGCGCAGCGGGCGAAGTCGAAGCGCAGCCTGCATGATCACGGCGTGTCCGACATGTCCTTCGACTTCGGCCTGCGGCCTACGCTCAGGACGAACGGTAGTTAAGTAAGTGCCATGAGGCCTTGGCCCACCCTACCGCCTCCATTCCCCATTCCCTGCCTCACTACAGCCAGCCTTTCTGGCGCGCCAGCCGGTAGGCCTCGATGCGGTTGCCGACACCCAGCTTGCCGATGGCTTCCGACAGGTAGTTGCGCACGGTGCCATGGGACAGGTTGAGGCGCGCGGCCACGTCGCTGGCGGACAGTCCCTCACCGGCCAGGCGCAGCACCTGGCGTTCGCGGTCGTTGAGTGGATCGGCCTCGGACCAGGCCTCCAGCGCCAGTTCCGGGTCGATGGCACGGCCGCCGCGGTGCACCGTGCGCAGCGCTTCGGCCAGCTTTTCCGCCGGCGCGTCCTTCAGCAGGTAGCCCGCCACGCCGGCATCCAGTGCACGACGCAGGAATCCGGGACGGGCGAAGGTGGTGACGATCACCACCTTTACCGGCAAGGCGTGGCGCTGGACGCGCTGGGCCAGTTCCAGGCCGGTCAAGCCCGGCATTTCGATATCCGTCACCAGCAGGTCCGGCTGCAGCGACTGCAACTGCCGCCACGCCGTCTCGCCGTCGGCGGCGGCGCCCAGTACCTCGATGTCCGACTCCAGGCGCAGCAGGGCCGACAGGGCACCCAGCACCATGGACTGGTCTTCGGCCAGCAGTACACGGATCATGCGTGGCTCCCCGTGGAATCGTCCAGGGCCGGCACCGGCCAGCCCCGTTCATCGGCACCGGAGTCTTCCGTTTCCGCGGCCGGCAACGGGATCTCGATGCGCAACAGCGTCCCCTGCCCCGACCGCGACGTCACGCGCAGGGTGCCCGAAAGCGCTTCCACCCGCTCGCGCATGCCACGCAGGCCGTTGCCCAGGGCACTGACGCCTCCGCGCCCGTCGTCGCGTACCTGCATGACCACCCGTCCCCCGTCCAGGTGGATGTCCACGCCGGCATGGCGCGCCTGGGCATGGCGGTGGATGTTGGTGACCGACTCGCGCAGCACCAGTGCCAGGGTGTCGTCGATGGCTCCCGGCAGCGACGGCATGATGCCCGTGGCCAGCTCCACCCCGGAGGAGCGCAGCATCAGCCGCGCCGAGGCCAGTTCGCCGGCCAGACCCGTGGCACGGATGCCGGTGACCGCCGCACGCACCTCGCCGAGCGCGTGGCGCGCCACCTTCTCGGCCTCGGCCAGTTCGTTGCGTGCCGCCTCGGGGTCGCGATCGAACAGCTTGCGCGACAGCTCCAGCTTCAGCGTGATCAGCGACAGGGTGTGGCCGAGCAGGTCGTGCAGGTCGCGCCCGATACGCTCGCGCTCGGCGCTGGCCGCCAGGCGCCGCACCTCCTCCCGGGACATGCGTTCACTGGCGGTCTTGATCGCATTGACGCGGCCGATCAGGCTGCCGCAGCCGGCACTACTGCACACCCCGACGATCATCGCGATGATCAACCATGGCCAATGCATCCACCATGCCCATGCCACCACCGCCAGTTCGATCAGCGCCATGCGCCACAGGGCCCGGCGCAGCGGCTCGCCAGCCGTGATCGGTACGTACGCGCAGGCGAACACCGCGTAGCCCCACGCCGGCGGATTGAAGGGCATGCACACCAGTGCCAGTGCCGTCATGGCGGCCGCATACAGGCGCATTTCCCGGTACGGGCGCACATGCACCAGAAAGAACAGCAGCAGGAACAGCGGGTAGCTGAGCAGCAGCGAATAGACGTAGGACGTCCCCACCGGCAGGAACAGGGGCGTGGAGAACACCCACAACGACCACAGCAGATGAAGCGCCTGCAGGCGCGGCCGCGACCCGGCGCACCGCAGGCGGGACGCCAGCGAATCCGTGGCCGGACGCAGTGGTGCCGGCAGATGGCTCGGAGACGGGGTCGGACGCAATGTCATGGTCACCATCCTACTCTTCAACCGTGGTGGCGCAGGCGGCGCGCGGCCAGCCCCAGGAACAGCAGCGAAAACCCCGCCAGCACGGCCACATGCGGGAGCCACGCGGTGCTTTTCATGCCCACCACGTCCAGTGCGATGGCGTTCAGATGATAGCTTGGCCAAACCGGGGCAATGCGGCGCACGAACGGCGGCAGCATGGAGAGCGGCAGCCACAGGCCGGACAGGAAGGCCATCGGCAGGTACACCATGTTCAACAGCCCCGGGGCCGCCTGCCCCTTGAACAGGGTACCCACCCACATGCCCAGGGTGCAGAACGGCAGCACCCCCAGCATGCCGACCACCACCAGCAGCAGCATCCGCGCCGGTGGCAGCGAAACATGTCCCGGAAACACCGACAGCCCCAGCAACAGCATCACCACCAGGGCGGCGGCGGCCATGGCCATTACCGTCTTGCCCAGCAGGTAGGCGGCCGGCGGCATCGGCAGCGCCCGCTTGTAGGTCAGCAGGCCCCCGTCGCGCTCCACGGCCAGCGACACGCCGAATCCGAACAGGCCCGGGCTCATCACGCCGAATACGCTGTAGCTGGCCAGCAGGTAGCGCGACATGCCGGCCCCGCCGGACGGTGCCATCAGCACCCCGAACAGCAGGTAGAACATGCCCGGAAACAGCAGCAGCGGCAGCATGAAGGCCGGCTGGCGCACGTAGCGCAGGCATTCGCTGCGTGCTTCCTGCAGATACACGCCGAACAGGCGCCGGCGGGGCATCCCCCCGTGCGGCTGGGAAACCGGAGGCACTGCATGCGTCATGCGGCCTCCCTCGACGCATCGCCGGACGAGGCGCCGGTCAGGGCGGTGAAGGCTTCGGCCAGACTGGCACGGCGCACCTCCAGCCCGGCAAGCGCGGTGTCGGCCGCCAGCAGGCGCCGCAGCACGGCCTCGGCCGACGTGGTGGTCACATGCAGCCGTTCGCCGTCGCGCATGGCCGTTTCCACGTGCGGCCAGCGTGCCACCACGGCCGCATCCAGCGTGCTGCGGCACATGATGGTCGCCGTGGCCACGCGGGACCGCAGTTGCGCCACGCTGCCGGCACTCAGCACGCGTCCGGATCCGAGCACCACCACACGCTGCGCCAGGGCCTCGGCCTCCTCCAGATAATGCGTGGTCAGCACCACCGAACAACCCTCGGCCATCAGCTCGCGGATGGCCTTCCACAGGCCCTGCCTCGCCTCGACATCCATGCCCGCGCTCGGCTCGTCCAGGAACAGCAGCCGCGGGTTGCCGCACAATGCCAGCGCAAACTGCACGCGCCGCTGCTGCCCGCCCGACAGCTTGCGCCAGGGACGCTCCAGCAGGTCCGTGACTCCTGCCCGGGCGGCGCTCTCGGCGAGGCCGCGCGGGTCGGGATAGTAGCTGCGGACCAGCCGCAACAGCTCGGCCACGCGCAAGGTGGGGGGAAGGCTGGCCGATTGCAGCATCACGCCGACATGGCGCCGCATGGCGATGTCCTGCGGATTGCCCCCGAACAGTTCGGCACGCCCCGCGTCCGGACGCAGCAGGCCGAGCAGCAGGCCGATGGCCGTGCTTTTGCCGGCTCCATTGGGACCGAGCAGGGCCAACAGTTCGCCGCGACGTACCTCCAGGTCCACCCCGTCCAGGGCCTGCAGTCTGCCGTAGCGTTTGCTTGCGCCGCGAAGGGCGGCCACGGGCGTTCCGGTCGAGCGGGTCATGACATCCTCCTTGCCGGTCATGATGGCCCTCCACGCTCGAAGCGCGCAGTTGCCATGAACACACATCGTGCATGACAGACGTCATGCACCGCGCCACCAGGGGCGGGGGTTACGCCACTCATAACCGCATGATATGATGACATCCGTATAAGTTTTCCCTTTATACATAATCACTTACGGCGCTGACACCCATCCTGGCCAGCGCCATTCACCGTTTTCGGAGGACGCCATGGGATCGATTGAGATGTTGCGCGAAATGCGTGAGTTTGGTGGCGCGGCGCGTACCTGTGGCCTGGACGACGCCACGATCGAACGCTTTGTCGAGCTCGACCCGTCGCTGGGCCAGGCCATCGCCGAGGCGCTGGAGCAGCACAAGGCACTGCGTGCCGACCATGCCGATTTCCTGAAGCTGGACGAAGCCGAACAGTTGCAGCAGGCGCAGGCCGGCATCGTCAACTTCTACCCGGACGACGCCGTCAATCCGTACCTGCCGGCTGCCGCCCGCGGTCCCTGGATCGTCACCCTGAAAGGCGCGGTGCTGCATGACAACGGCGGCTACGGCATGCTCGGCTTCGGCCACAACAACCCGTCCATTCTGTACGCGTTGGCCAGACCGCAGGTGTTGCCCAACGTGATGACACCCTCGATGGCGCAGATGCGCTTCGCCACGGCGCTCTCGCACGAGCTGGGCTGCCGCCGCGGCGGCAACCCCTATACCCGCTTCATGTGCCTGAACTCGGGTTCCGAATCGGTGACGCTGGCCGCGCGCATCGCCGACGTCAACTCCAAGCAGATGACCGACGAAGGCGCACGCCACGCCGGGCGCGCCATCAAGCGTCTGGTGGTCAAGGGCGCCTTCCACGGCCGCACCGGCGAGCCGGCGCTGTATTCCGATTCCACGCGCAAGACCTACGTCCAGAACCTGGCCAGCTACCGCCACGAGGACACCCTGCTGACGGTGGAGCCCTACAACATCGAACAGTTGCAGGCCGCCTTCGCCGACGCCGAAGAGAACGGCTGGTTCATCGAGGCCATGTTCCTGGAGCCGGTGATGGGCGAAGGCGATCCGGGCCGCGCGGTAACGCCGGAATTCTATGCCGCCGCGCGAGAGCTGACCCGCGCCCACGGCACGCTGTTCCTGGTCGACTCCATCCAGGCCGGCCTGCGCGCCCACGGCGTGCTCTCGATCACCGACTACCCCGGTTTCGAGAAGCTGGACGCGCCGGACATGGAAACCTTCTCCAAGGCGCTCAACGCCGGGCAGTATCCGCTGTCGGTGCTGGCCGTCAACGACAAGGCCGCCAACCTGTACCGCAAGGGCATCTACGGCAACACCATGACCGCCAACCCGCGCGCCCTGGACGTGGCCTGCGCCACGCTGGGCCAGCTCAGCGACAGCGTGCGCGACAACATCGGCATGCGCGGCAAGGAGTTCGTGGACAAGCTCAACGCGCTGAAGGACGAGCTGGACGGCCTGATCACCAAGGTCCAGGGCACCGGCCTGCTGTTCTCCTGCGAGCTTGCCCCGCAGTTCAAGTGCTACGGCGCCGGCTCCACCGAGGAGTACCTGCGCGAGAACGGCATCGGCGTCATTCACGGCGGCGCCAACTCGCTGCGCTTCACGCCGCACTTCAACGTCACCAGTGCCGAGGTCGACCTCATCGTCGAGCGCGTCCGCAAGGCGTTGCTGGAGGGCCCGCGCCAGAGCGAGTCCAGGGCCGCGTAGCCCGCCACCGCTCCCGCGACATGCGGTATCAGGGGCGCGTCCTTCGGGGCGCGCCCTTTTTTGCCATGCCGCAGCGGGTCGCGCGGCATGGCTTATGCTTGGGCTTTGCCGAGCACCACGCCACCCGCATGAAAATCGTCGAAGTCGATCATCCGCTGATCCGCCACAAGCTGGGCCTGATGCGCGACACCACCATCAGCACCAAGCACTTTCGCGAACTGGCCGGCGAGATCGCCGCGCTGCTGACCTACGAGGCCACCCGCGACCTGGAAACCGAAACCACCCGCATCGACGGCTGGGCCGGCCCCATCAGCGTGGATCGCATCAAGGGCAAGAAGATCACCATCGTGCCGATCCTGCGCGCCGGCATCGGCATGCTGCCCGGCGTATTGGACATGATCCCGGCCGCCAAGGTCAGCGTGGTCGGCCTGCAGCGCGACGAGGACACGCTGCAACCGGTGGCCTACTACGAAAAGCTCACCGGCGGCATGCACCAGCGCATCGCCATGATCGTCGACCCCATGCTGGCCACCGCCGGCACCCTGATCGCCACCGTGGACATGCTCAAGGCCGCCGGCTGCACACGCATCAAGGGCCTGTTCCTGGTCGCCGCTCCCGAGGGTCTGGAGCGCATCCGCGCCGCCCATCCGGACATCGAAATCTACACCGCCTCCATCGACGAAAAGCTCAATGAGGCCGGCTACATCCTGCCCGGCCTGGGCGATGCGGGCGACAAGATTTTCGGCACCAAGGCAGTTTCGCAGGTGCGCCGGGGTGTGGAAGGACAAGGGATGAGGGGCGCGTAGCGAAGGCGCTTGCCGGTGGAGCGGGCCTGGAGACGGGCGACGGCGGCCGCACGAAAGAAGTGTTTCCGGTCCGTCAGCGGAACCGGTCCGTGGCTTCGATCAATGCATGCACGATGCCCGGTTCGAAGGCCGAATGGCCCGAGTCGGCAATCACGCGCAGGTCCGATTCCGGGAAGGCCCGGTGCAGGTCCCAGGCGCTCTTCATGGGGCAGACCACGTCGTAGCGGCCCTGCACGATGACGGTGGGAATGTGGCGGATGCGGTCGACGTCGCGCAGCAGCTGGCCGTCGCACTCGAAGAAGCCCCCATGCACGAAGTAATGGCATTCGATGCGCGCGAAAGCCACCGCGAACTCGTCCTCGCCGCTGGCCTCCATGTGCTCGGGATCCTGATACAGGAAGCAGGTGGAGCCCTCCCACATCGACCAGGCCCGCGCCGCCGCCGCGCGCACCGCCTTGTCGTCACTGGTCAGGCGCCGGTAGAAGGCGCTCATCATGTCGCCGCGCTCGGCCTCGGGAATGGCCGCCACGTAGGGCTCCCAGGCATCAGGAAAGATCATGTCGGCGCCGCCCTGGTAGAACCACTCCAGCTCCCTGCGCCGCAGCATGAAAATGCCGCGCAGCACCAGCTCGGTGACCCGTTCCGGATGGGTTTCGGCATAGGCCAGCGACAGCGTCGAGCCCCACGAACCGCCGAACACCTGCCACGTGTCGATGCCGAGGTGCTCGCGCAGGCGCTCGATGTCGGCCACCGAGTGCCAGGTGGTGTTGTCGACGAGGTCCGCATACGGGGTGGAGCGTCCGCAACCGCGCTGGTCGAACAGCACGATGCGGTAGGCCTCGGGATCGAAGAAGCGCCGGCAGTGGCTGTTGACGCCACCGCCCGGTCCGCCGTGCAGGAACACCACCGGCTTGCCCTCCGGGTTGCCGCACTGCTCGTAATACAGCGTGTGCCGGTCCGACACCTTCAGGAAGCCGGTGTCGTAGGGCTCGATGACGGGATAAAGCTGGCGGCGTTCACTCGACATGGCGGCTCCTTGGTGATGTAAAGCCGGGACAGCATAGCGAATGGCGCCGGCGTTGCCGAGCCGTGGTGGCGGCCCGCGCGGCTTTTGCAATCTCCGCGCCATGCGCCTAGCCTCGGTGCCACCACCCGCCCGAGCGCGCCCGCCCATGCTGACCCTCGCCAACCTCGTCAACGGCCGGCTTTGTCCTCCTGCCGACCCCCGCTACCTGGACGTCTTCGAACCGGCCACCGGCCAGGTGTTCGCGCAATGTCCCGACTCCGGTGGCGCCGACGTGGAGGACGCCATGGAAGCGGCACAGGCGGCGGCGCCGGACTGGGCCGCCACGCCCGCCGCGGAGCGCGCGCGTGGGCTCGGGAAGCTGGCCGACCTGCTGGAAGCCAACCTCGACGATTTCGTCACCGCCGAATCACGCGACAACGGCAAGCCGCGCGCGCTCGCGCGCAAGGTGGACATCCCGCGCGCCGTGGCCAACCTGCGCCACTTCGCGGCCGCCGTGACCACCTGGAACAGCGAATCGCACGCCATGGAGACCGGCGCCATCAACTACACGTTGCGCCAGCCGCTGGGCGTGGTCGGATGCATCAGCCCGTGGAACCTGCCGTTGTACCTGTTCACCTGGAAGATCGCGCCGGCGCTCGCCTGCGGCAACACGGTGGTCGCCAAGCCCTCGGAGGTGACGCCGGTGACCGCGTTCCTGTTCTCGCAGCTGGCCATCGAGGCGGACCTGCCGCCGGGGGTGTTGAACATCGTGCACGGCACCGGACCCACGGTGGGCCGGGCCATTGTCGCGCATGCCACCGTGAAGGCCGTCTCCTTCACCGGCTCCACGCGCACCGGCCGCGCCATCGCCGAGGCCTGCGCGCCAGCCTTCAAGAAGGTGTCCCTGGAAATGGGTGGCAAGAACCCGGCCATCGTGTTCGCCGACGCCGAACTGGACGATGCCGCCATGGACACCATCGTGCGCTCCGGTTTCGCCAACCAGGGCGAAATCTGTCTGTGCGGCTCGCGTCTGCTGGTCGAACGCGGCATCTATGACGACTTCAAGGCACGCTATCTGGAGCGGGTGAAGGCTCTGCGCGTGGGCGACCCGGACGATCCGGCCAGCGACCTCGGCGCGCTGGTGTCGAAAACGCACTTCGACAAGGTCGTGGCCTGCATCGAACGCGCCCGCAACGAAGGCGGCGACATCCTGGCCGGCGGCCACGCGGTGCGCCTTGAAGGGCGCTGCGCCGATGGCTGGTTCGTCGAGCCCACCGTCATCGAGGGCCTGACGCCCGACTGCGCCACCAATCGCGAGGAAATCTTCGGACCCGTGGTCACCCTGATCCCGTTCGACGACGAGGACGAGGCCGTGGCCATCGCCAACGCCACCGACTACGGCCTGGCCGCGTCGCTGTGGAGCGGCAGTGCCGCACGCGTGCATCGTGTCGCCGCGCGGCTCGACTTCGGCATCGTGTGGGCCAACTGCTGGATGCTGCGCGACCTGCGCACGCCGTTCGGCGGCGTCAAACACTCCGGCATGGGCCGCGAGGGCGGTGCCGACGCGCTGCGTTTCTTCACCGAGCCGAAGAACGTCTGCATCGCCTGGTAACGGCGGCAAGCCGCTCCGGACCCGGCCCCCATCTTCGGTTTTTTCGCGCCAGGGTTTACCCTTTAGCCCCTTCTTCGCGGGTACACCGATGAACTCCCTGAAAGATCTTCTCGCCAACAACCTGCGCTGGGCCGACGACGTCACCGCGGAAAACCCCGCCTTCTTCGAAGAGCTTTCGCAGCAGCAGGCACCGCAGTACCTGTGGATCGGCTGCTCCGATTCGCGGGTGCCCGCGACGCAGATCGTGGACCTGCCCCCGGGCGAGATCTTCGTGCACCGCAACGTGGCCAACGTGGTCGTGCACACCGACCTCAACGCGCTGAGCACCATCCAGTTCGCGGTCGACGTGCTCAAGGTCAAGCACATTCTCGTGGTCGGCCATTACGGCTGCGGCGGCGTGGGTGCCGTGCTGAAGGAAAGCCGCCTCGGCCTGATCGACAACTGGCTGCGGCACATCACCGACATCGCCATGCGCCACACCGACGAACTGGACGAGTCGCAGTCCTTTGCCCGCCGCCACGCCCGCCTGTGCGAGATCAACGCCATCGAGCAGGCCATCAACGTGTGCCACACCACCATCGTCCGCGAGGCCTGGGAGCGCGGCCAGCAATTGGCCGTGCATGCATGGATCTACGGGCTGGAGGACGGCCACATCCACGATCTGGGGCTGGACATCCGCGGCCGCGAGCAGATCGTCGACGCCCGCGACCAGGCGCTGGACCGTCTCGTCGAGCACTGGGAGTCCACGCCGTGAACGGCAACGGCGTGCGTGCCGACGGCGCTCCCGCCCCGGTGGGGGCCTACCCGCACGCGCGCCGGGTCGGCAACCTGCTGTTCCTGTCCGGCGTGGGGCCGCGCGAACCGGGCACCGACGCCGTACCCGGCAACATCCACGACCCGCGCGGCAAGCTGGTCGGTCACGACATCGAAGCGCAATGCCGGCAGGTGTTCGCCAACGTGCGCGCGGTGCTGGAAGCCAGCGGAGCGCGTTTCGAGGACCTGGTCGACGTCACCGTGTTCCTGACCGACATGGAACGTGACTTTGCCGCCTACAACCGCCTGTACGCCGAGTATTTCAAGGGTATCGACGCCTGCCGCACCACGGTCGGCATCACCGCCCTGCCCACGCCGATCGCCATCGAGCTGAAGTGCGTGGCGACACTGGGCGACTGAGCGGCCGGCACCCGGTTTGTCCTGATTCCGGAAGCCCGCGGTCCCGTCCGCCTCCGGGAGAGGCACGGCACGGCCGGCATCACGCCGCCGCGAGACAGGTTTCCAGCAGACGCCGGACCAGGGCTTGCACCGGAACCGCGCGTCCGGGCTGGTACGCGAAACTTTCCTCGTCCATGTAGTTGGCCTGCGCCAGTTCCAGCTGCACGGCGTCGATGCCGGCGGCGGGCCGGCCGTAGTGGCGGGTAATATAGCCACCCTTGAAGCGCCCGTCGAGCACATGCGAGTAGCCGTCCTGGGCGGCCAGCACCTCGCCCAGGGCGCGCCGCAGGGATGCCCGACAACTGGCGCCGGCGGCGGTACCGAGGTTGAAGTCCGGCAATCGCCCGTCGAACAGCATCGGCACCACGGAGCGGATGGAATGCCCCTCCCACAGCACCGCACGCCCGTGCTCGCCGCGCAGGCGCTCCAGCTCCGTCTCCAGTGCCTGGTGGTAGGGGCGCCAGTACGTGTCCACGCGCGCGGCCACCTCGCCGGCCGTGGGCGCCTCGCCTTCCAGGTAGATGGGGTGGTCGTCGAACATCACTTCCGGCACCAGCCCCGTGCCGCGCTGGCCGGGGTACAGGGCATGGCCGTCCGGCGGCCGGTTGAGATCGACCACATAGCGTGAATGGGCCGGACGCAGGATGCTGGCGCCCAGCTCCCGCGCAAAGGCGTACAGCGTGCCGACATGCCAGTCGGTATCCGGCGAGCGGCGCGCGCGCGGATGCATGCGCGCGGCGATGTCGTCGGGAATGGCGCTGCCGTCATGCGGCAGGCTGACCAGCAGCGGGGCGCTGCCGCGTTCGAGCGTGAAGATGTCCATGCCCGCAGTGTAGCGCGGCCGGCACGGCAGCTCAGGACATCAGCACCAGTTCCTCGGCCGAAGTCGGATGTACCGCCACGGTGGCGTCGAAATCCGCCTTGCGCGCGCCCATTTTCACGGCCACGGCAAAGCCCTGGATCATCTCGTCGGCGCCGGGTCCGAGAACATGCACGCCAACCACGCGCTCGTCCCTGCCCTCGCATACCAGCTTCATCAGCGCCTTGTGCGGACGCTCGGAGAGCGCCATCTGCATGGGCGTGAAACGGGTCCGGTAGCAGCGCACGTTGTCGCCGGCCTGGGCTCGGGCCGCGGCCTCGCCCAGGCCGACGCTGGCCAGCGGCGGATGCGAGAACACCACGCTGGGAACATCCTTGTAGTCCAGGCGGGCCTCCTCCTCGCCACCGAACAGGCGGTCGGCCAGGCGCCGCCCGGCCGCGACGGCCACCGGCGTCAGGGCTTTGCGGGCGGTCACGTCGCCGATGGCGTGAATGCCCGGTACCGTGGTGTTCTGGAAAGCGTCGGTGACGACGTGGCCTTTCTCGTCGCACTCCACGCCCACCGTCTCCAGACCGATGTCCCCGCTGTTGGGCACGCGTCCGACCGCCCACAGCACCAGGTCGTAGGCGCCCTTCCCCACCGCGCTGTCGCAGGACAGGTGCAGGCCGTCGTCCTCGCGACGCACTCCCTGCACGTTGCAGCGGTAATGCACGCCGATGCCCTCGGCGCGCATCCACTCCCCCAGGGCGTCGGACATGTCGTCGTCGAAGCCCGACATCAGCCGGTGGCGCGCCATGATGTCCACCTCGGCGCCCAGTGCCTGCAGCACGCCGCCCAGTTCCGCGGCGATGTAGCCGCCACCGACGACAGCCACCCGGCCCGGGCAGGCACGCAGGTCGAAAAAGCCGTCGGAATCGATACCGAGATCGAAACCCGGCACGGACAGCCGGCGCGGACGGGCGCCGGTGGCCAGCACGATATGCGGCGCCTTCAGCATGCGCTCCGATGCCTGCACCGTCTGCGACGCCGTGATGCATCCTTTCGCGGCAATCAGCTCGACGCCCGACGCCTCGATGCGCTTGCGGTAGCTGGCATGGATGCCCTCGATGTAACGCTGGCGGCGGGCCACGAAGACCTCCCAGTCCAGGCGCCCGGGCGCGAGGCCGAAACCATAATCGTGCGCCAGTTCCTGCGCTTCGGCCATCTGCGCGGCGTACCACATGGCCTTCTTGGGCACACAGCCGACGTTGACGCAGGTGCCGCCCAGTTCGCGCGGCTCCAGGAGGGCCACGCGGGCGCCATGGGAAGCGGCACGGAACGCGGTGGCCAGGCCACCCGAACCGGCGCCGAGGACGATCAGGTCATGGGTATGCGACATGCTCGGGGCTCCGGGGATGCGGGAACTCCACCATACCGCGGGAGGTCAGCGGCTACGCGTGGCTTCGCGGATTTTCTGGTCGGTCTTGTACTGGCTGAGCGCGTACACCGACCAGATCGCCGCCGGCACCCAGCCCAGGATCGTCAATTGCAGGATCAGGCAAATGATGCCGGCCACGGGGCGGCCGATGGTGAAGAACTGGAGCCAGGGCAGAAGCAGGGCGAGCAGCAGGCGCATGGCATGAATACGTCCGTGGATGGGGCGGCCACTATACCGCCAAGCGGGCGGAAAGGCCGGCTTTCCGGCGCTCCCTACAGGCGGAAGCGCGAGGGCGCGTAGGGCGAGGGATCGAGCACCGGCGCCGGCCCCAGACACAGCGAGGCCACCAGTTCCCCGGTGGCGGCGGACATGCTCATGCCCATCATGCCGTGGCCGGTGGCCAGCATCAGGTTGGACCAGCGCGCGCTGGGACCGATGATGGGCATCTCGTCCACGCTCATGGGTCGCCAGCCCCACCAGCGCTCCTCCACCGCCGGGCCCGTCGGCTCCCGCAGGTACAGCGCCGCGCCACGCTCCAGCGCGGCCAGACGCGCCTTGTTGAGACGCCGGTCGTAGCCGGAAAACTCCATGGTGCTGCCGAGGCGGAACCCCGAATCCCAGTTGGTCACGCACACCGACACTTCGTTCAGCGTCAACGGGATGCGCGGGCAGACCCGCGGACGGCGGTAGGTGATGGAATAGCCCTTGCCGGGCTGCATCGGCAGGTGCAGGCCCAGCTTCGCGCCCAGGCGCGGCGACCAGGCCCCCAGGGCCAGCACCACGCGCTCGCCGGTGAAATCGCCACGGCTGGTGCGCACCTTGCCGATGGCGCCCTGCGCCGTGGCGAAGCGCTCCGCGCGCGTGTCCTCCTCGATGATGCCGCCCAGTTCGCGCACGCGCCGCGCCAGTTCGTCCACGTAGCGGTCCGGGCGCAGGCGCGCATCGCCGGGATAGTGGATGCCGCCGACGATGTCCTCGCGCAGCGCCGGCTCCATCGCCAGCACTTCATCGGCGCTCTTCCACGCCACCGGCACATCCAGTTCGCGCAGACGCTCGACATGGCGTTGCTCGGCGTCCAGCGCCGCCTGGCTGCGAAACACGTTGAGGGCCCCCTGCGCGGCGAACTCGCATGCCAGCCCTTCCGCGTGCACCAGTTCCTCGGTCAGCTGGCGCGAGCGCAGCAGGATGGCCGCGCGCGCCTGGCTGGCATGCGCGTAGTCGCGCCAGTTGCAGTGGCGGGCAAAACCCAGCAGCCAGCGCAGGCGCCCCAGGCTGGGACGCGGATTGACATACAGCGGCGCGTCGCGCTTCAGCATCCAGTGCAGCGCCTTGCCCACCATGCCGGGCGCGCACAGCGGCTCGGCATGACTGGGGGTAAGCGTGCCGCAGTTGCCGTGCGAGCTGCCCGCGCCGACCTTGCCCTGCTCCAGCACGCGCACGCCGGCACCGGCCTTGAGCAGGTACAGCGCGCAGGAAAGGCCGATGACGCCACCGCCGAGTATCAGCACATCGCTATGGGAAGTGTTCATTCGCCCATTCTAGATCGCCCGCCCGGTTCCATCACACCCTTGCCCGCAGGCGCAGTCCGCGCGGTGTCAGCAGGCGCTCGACCAGTTCGAAAATACCCTGCACCAGCAGGGCCAGAAGCGCCGCGGGCACCGCTCCCTGCAGGATCAGGCCGATGTCGTCCAGGCGGATGCCGGTGAGGATGGGCTGGCCGTAGCCGCCGGCTCCGATCAAGGCACCCAGCGTGGCCGTGCCGACGTTGATGACCGCGGCGATCTTCACGCCGGCCAGGATCGACCGCAGGGCCAGCGGCAGTTCCACCCGCCACAGGCGGGTCCGGCGCGGCAGGCCCAGTGCCGCCGCCGACTCCAGCAGCGACGGCTCGATGCCGGCCAGCCCCGCATGCGTATTGCGCACGATCGGCAGCAGGCTGTACAGGAACAGCGCCGCGATGGCCGGCTCGGCACCGATGCCGAACAGCGGGATCATGAACACGAACAGGGCCAGCGACGGCACCGTCTGCAGGATGCCGGTCAAACCCAGCACCGCCTGGCCCAGACGCCGCCGGCGCGCGGCCAGAATGCCCAGCGGCACGGCCAGCACGATGGCCAGCGCCAGCGAGATGCCGGTCAGCGCCAGGTGCTGCAGGGTGTGATGCCACAGGCGCGCTCCGAAACGGCTGCCCGTGGCGGGGGCATCCACGCCCAGGAAGGCGGCCGCCGCGCGGGTCGCGCTGTCGCCGTCGATCTTCACCGCCTTGTTCATGCCGCGCATGGCATCGGCATCGATGCCTCCGGCCAGGCCTTCCAGCGCGGTGACGAAGGCCGGTGCACGCCGGACCAGGTCCAGACGGTACAGGTACACCGCGTCGTAGCGCGGGAAGTAGTGGCGCCCGTCATCCAGCACGCGCAGGTGGTAATAGGCGATCTCGGCATCGGTGGCATACAGGTCGGTAACGTCGATGGCACCCGCCGCCAGCGCCCGGTAGGCCAGCGCATGGTCCATGCCCCGCGCCGTCATCGGCAGGTGGTAGGCCTGCTTCAGCCCCGGCCAGCCGTCGCCGCGCTGCATGAACTCGTTGGAGAAGGCCAGCTTCAGGTCCGGATGAGCGGCCAGATCGCCGATGTCGCGGATGCCCCGTTGCCGGGCCCGATCCTCGCGCATGCCCAGGGCATAGGTGTTGTTGAAACCCAGCGGATCGGTGATGCCGATGCCCAGCCTGCGCAGCCTGCGGCGCAACGCGCCGATACCGGCGTCGGGCGGCATGTCCGGCAGCAGCTCGTGGGTGAGGGTGCCGGTGTATTCGGCATACGCGTCGATGTCGCCCCCGCGCAGCGCGCGCCAGAGGATGCGGGTACCGCCCATGTCGCGCTGGTGGCGCGCGTCGACCCCGGCCGCACGGGCCTGCAGGCGCGCCACTTCGCCCAGCACCACCGACTCGGTGAAGTTCTTCGAGCCGATGACCACGCCGGACGGCCCCGCTGTGGCCGATGCCGAAGGCCAGGCCAGCAGCAGGACCAGGCAGGTCGACAGGAAGGCCCTCATGCGCCGGCTCCCGGAAGCGGGCGCCGCGCGGCCAGGAAGCGGTGCACGAAGGCATCCGCCGGCGCACGGCGGAAATCATCCAGGCTGCCGTCCTGCACCACCCGGCCCTCGTGCATCAGTACCAGGCGCCGGCTGAAGAAGGCCGCCTCGGCCAGATCGTGGGTAACCAGGATCACGGTCTTTTCCAGGCGCCGGAAAACGGCGTGCAGCTCGTCCTGCAGATCGTGCCGCACCAGGCGGTCGAGCGCCCCCAGCGGCTCGTCCAGCAGCAGCGTGTCGGGGTCGGGCATCAATGCGCGCATCAGCGCCACGCGTTGACGCTGGCCGCCGGAAAGCTCGGCCGGGAAGCGCTCCAGCAGGGCCGCTTCCAGATGCACCATCCGCGCCAGTTCGTGCATGCGTTCGCGGATGCGCGCGGGCTTCCAGCCGAGATGGCGCGGCAGCAGGGCCAGGTTGCCGTGTACCGTCAGATGCGGAAACAGGCCGCCCTCCTGGATCACGTAGCCGCATGTGCGCCGCAAGGCCAGGATGCGCGTGCGCGCAAGTGGTTCGCCATCGCGCCGCACCGTACCGCGGTCCGGCCATTCCAGGCCCAGCAGCAGGCGCAGCAGGGTGGATTTGCCCGAGCCGCTGCTGCCGATCAGGGCCGTGGTGCGCCCACGTGCAAAGCACAGGCTGACATCGTCCAGCGCCCGCACGTCGCCCCAGGCGCGGGTCACGCCTTCCAGGGCGAAAGCCGCTTCAGCGCAGGCCGGCGAGGCAGGCATCGTCGATGGCACGCCGCTTGCGACCGACCACGGCGTAGTAATGCAGTTGCTGGCCCTCGATGGACAGGCGGTGCCGATAGCGGTCCAGGTGATGCAGTTTCAGGTAATCGTGATGGATGAGGTGCTTGATCAGGCGCGAGAAACCGCTGGTATCGGTGCTGTCGAGAAAGCTTTCCTTGACGTTGAAGGCCACCCACGCATCCTCGGACACCAGGTTCCAGGCCGCGGCGAACGCCGGCACCGGAATGTCGCCGAAGCCCAGGGCCGCCACCATGGTCATGGCGTCGAAGTGCCAGTCGCGCAGATCGGCCTCCCGCTCCGGGTCCAGCCGGGTCAGGTCGGCCACGTAATAGGCGTCGTAGGAGCCGGGGCGGTCCCGCCAGCAGGCTTCGCCGGCCTCCGGGATAATGTCGATGCCCACCACGCGCGCCACGCCCTGCCCCACCAGCAGTTCGCCCACCATGCCGTTGCCCGCACCGACATCCAGCACCCTGAGCCGGGTCGGATCGCCGCCACTGCCGAATACCACGTCGCGCAGAAGCGTGGTCAGCTTGCGCGGCGAGTCGCATTTCAGGCGGTCGTAGAAAAGCTGCTCGTACAACCCCGGATGCCGGTAGATGGCCGCGTAGTCGTGGAACTCGATGCGCTCTTCGCGGCCATCCTCGACGATGTGGAACCATGCCCGGTTCTGGGCGACGCCGGACAGGTTGTCGCTGGGAAAGCGAATGCGGTAGCGATGGGATCTCATGGCACCTCCCGGCAGGCGTGATTTGCCGCGTCGGGCACCTGCGGCCCGGCGGGACATGGGGCACGACGGGTTCTTCCACCGTAGGCAATACCTGTCTGCATTGCAAATGGCACCGATCCTGCTTCATCTCCCGGGCCACCCCACCACGGCCACGCTCATGAAACAGTCCACATCACCGGAAATCATGCTTGCCCTGCGTTCCCCCGATTCGGGCTGGCTGGGCGTGCTGGCCTGTGTCATCGACGAAGCCTGCAGCGACCCGCGCTTCGACGCGCGCCAGCGGGAATTGGCCATGCAGCTGCTCCGCGACGGCCCGTTGCCGGAAACGCTGATGCAGGCGGCACGGCAGCGCGCCGCCCGCTTCGAAACCGAACTGGACCAGGCCAGTCGGGTAGCGCCGCCTGCCCCGTCACGTCCAAAGCTGACGCTGGTCGGCAGTTCCACCTGACCCGCCCCGGCCCGGCCGGCGCGCACCCCGCCCGATGGCAACCACCGCGGCTTGACAACGATAGATTACGTGCGTAATTCTTTATCCGTGTCGATTACGGATGTAATTCCATGCCCTCCATCAGCGATGCCGAAAGCCGGGTCATGCAGATTCTCTGGGGCCATGCCCCCCAAAGCGCCGAAGACATCGTCCATGCCCTGCAAGGGCAGGTCGACTGGCACGAAAAAACCGTCAAGACCCTGCTCAACCGCCTGCTGCGCAAGGGTGCCGTAAGCGCCCGCCGCGACGGCCGGCGTTACCTTTACTCCCCCTGCCTCAGCCGGGAGACCTGGCAGGCGCAGGAAAGCCGCAGCCTGCTGGACCGCGTCTTCGACGGCCGCCTGGCCCCCATGCTGGCGCACTTCAGCCGCCACGAAACGCTGTCCGGGCGGGATCTCGAGGAATTGCGGCGCCTGGTGGAAGCCATCGAACGCACTCACGGTGACGGGAAGACGCCATGATGAACCTGCTGGCCGAATCCCTGTTGCTGGGTGGCACCGGCGTGATGCTGGCCTGGCTGGCGCGTCATCCGGTGCGCCGCCTGGCGGGCCCCGGGCCGGCCTTCGGCCTGTGGGCACTGGTTCCGCTCCTCGCCCTCGTACCCTGGCTGCCCGCCTGGTCACCGTTTGCCGCCACCGGCGACGGCCTTCTGCCGGCACTCCCGACCCTGCTGGCGTCGCCTGCTTCCGCCACAAGCGCCGACGGCGCGCCTCTCTGGTTCCGGATATGGCTGACCGGATGCGTAACGCTGCTGCTGCGCCTGGCATGGAGCTACCTGCACATCGTGCTTCGGTCGCGCCCGCTGCCGCCTGCCATGGCACGGATGCTTGCCGCCCATCTGGATACCCGGCACATGGCGCGCCTGCGCTTGCACCGCGCCGGGCCTGCGGCCATCTGGGGCCTGCCCTGCCGCGTGCTGCTGCCGGCCGACTTTGTCGCGCGGCACGATGCGGACGAACGCGCCCTGGTGCTGGCGCACGAGTTTGCCCACCTGCGTCGTGGCGATCCGCTGTGGAGCCTGGCCGCCGAGCTGGTGCTGGCGGCCCTGTGGTTCTTTCCCCCGGCATGGCTGGCCATGTCGCGGTTCCGCCTGGACCAGGAACTGGCCTGCGACGCGGCGGTCCTGCGGCACCGCCCGGGCAGCGCGGGCCGGTACGCGCGCGCCTTGCTCGGCAGCCATCAGCGCCATGGCGGCAGGGCCGTCACCAGTCCGTGGCTGTCGCATCCGCAACTGAAGGAGCGCCTGACCATGATCCAGCGCCATCCAGTCCGCCCCCGGCAGCGCCGCGTCGGCCACATCATCCTCGCCGTGCTGCTCGCCGCCACCGCCGTGGCGGCACGAGCCGCCCTGCCCGGCCCCGATGCCCCGCCGGCACCCGCTCCGGGCGCGGAACAGCCGCCCACGAGCGATGCGACATTCCGCATCAACCACCCTCCACGCTACCCCGCGGAAGCCATCGCCCACCACCGGCAGGGAACCGTGGTGCTGGAAGTGCTGGTCGGCACCGACGGCCGATCGCTGAAAACCAAGGTGGAAAGCTCCTCGGGCACGGCTTCGCTGGACCAGGCGGCCATCAACGCCGCCTCCCGCTGGCGATTCAATCCCGGCACCCGCGACGGCGTGCCCTACGAGGGCTGGGCCCGGATACCGGTGACATTCAGCCTCACTGGAAACGTTCCGGAAAATCACGCTTCGCAAGCCGGCACGGCGGCGGCGCCGGCACGCTCCACGACCAGCGCGCACTGAAGACCCTGCCATTGTCTCCGCATGCCGCCAGGCCGCCCGCTTGCCCACGACGCGGTCCACCGCGCGTGCTGACTTCATGGCTCGTCGTCCTGCTGTTGGCAGGCTGCCATGCGGTGCCGCCGCGCGCTTCCGCGCCGAACCGCGAAGGCACCGCCGATTACCGGCGCATTCCCGAGCCGGCCGGTACGCGGCATTACACCCTGACACCGGGCCAGGCCTGGAGCCATCCCGTGCTGGTGCGCAACCCGGCACCGTTGTACCCGGCGGCCCTGGTCGAACTGGACCTGCCGCCGGTGGACATCGTGGCGCGCCTGTCCGTCGATGAACAGGGCCGCGTCACCGCGGCCTACATCCCGTCCGACGACCCGCCCTCCGCACGGCATCACGTCTTCGCGCAGGCCGTCCGTGCCGCGGTCGCCGAATGGCGCTTCACGCCCATGACGTTTACCCGCGAGGTACGCCGCGCCCACGCACCCGCCACCTTCGTCCGGATCCCGAAGCCTTTCAGTCTCTGGTTCCGGTTCCGGTTCGCCGTCATCGACGGCAAGCCGACCACCTCCAGCCATGCGCGCCGGTCCGGCAGCGGGATACCTTAATCCTGCATATAAGAACTTTTCCCCAACCCATTGATTTGATAACCTCACCGTAACCCAAGGTCGAGGTTTTCACATGGCGGGGCCCGATTTCGCGATTCCATGGCGTCCATGCGTGCTGGCGGCCGCCATGCTGCTGGTGGCCGGCTGCGCAAGCCACAAGCCGCGTCCGTCCACCACCCACCGTCCCGCGCCGGGTACGCCCATCCAGGACACGACGCGGCTGTCGCCGGCCCTGACGGCCGAGGCCAACAACGTGCTGTTCCATGCCATCGGGCTGGTCGGCACGCCCTATCAATGGGGCGGCAACACCCCCGACAGCGGGTTCGACTGCAGCGGCCTGGTCGACTACGTCTACCGCCGGGCCGCCGACCTCAGCCTGCCGCGCTCCTCGCACGCGATGGCCGACATGAAGGCCCCCAAGATCAAGCGCGTCAACCAGCTGGCCAGCGGCGACCTGCTGTTTTTCCGCACCGGCGGCGGCGGCATCAGCCACGTGGCCATCTACGTCGGCAACGGCCGCTTCGTGCACGCGCCCAACAGTGGCGGCACGGTACGCCTGGACTACATCACCAATCCGTACTGGAGCCGGCATTTCGCCTATGCCAGGCGGGTGTTGGCGAAGTAGGACGGGAAGGGCCTGGTTCGAGCTCAGGCCCGCGCTTCGGGACAGCAGCGGAAGAACAAATGTGGGAGCGGCCCATGGCCGCGATCAATGCTTGCGGACAGCCTCGACTGGCCAAAACCTCCATCCATGCGCCCCGCTACCCGCCCCCGTCACCCGGCACGACGGAGGCGGAGATGTGGATTCGGGGCCGGAAACCGGAAGCCGCTCCGGACCTCACGCGTGCTCATGCTCTCCGTCGGGATGCGCATGGCCGTGTTCCAGCTCCGACGCGGTGGCTTCGCGCACGTCCATCACATCGATGTCGAACGTGAGATCCTTGCCGGCCATGGGGTGGTTGGTGTCCACGTCGATGGTGGTCATGCCGACCTTGTGCACGGTGACGGCGCGCTGGCCGCCTTCCTTCAGGGTCAGCACCGTGGTCATGCCCGGCTTCAGGCGCTTGCCGTCGAGGAAGTACTTCTTGGGTACGCGCTGGATGGCGTTTTCGTGACGTTCGCCGTAGGCCTGCTCGGGGGCCAGGTCGACGCTGAAGGTGTCACCTTTCTCGTGTCCTTCGATGGCTTCTTCCAGACCCTTGATGAGGAAACCGCGCCCCAGCAGCACCGTGAGCGGTTCGCCCTTGCGCGAGCTTTCCACCTGCTCGCCGCTGGTCGAGAGGTCGTAATGCAGGGTGATGACCGTGTCTTTTGCCGCTTTCATGCCGCTTGCCGCCTGTGTGGGTAAAGCCCGGCATGGTAGCGAGCCGGCGCACGCGAGTCACGTACGGCGGCGGCAGCGGTGCTAGAATACGCGTTTGCACGCGCCGAATGCTTCGGTCGCCGTCCGAGGTTCCCTCCCCATGTCTTCTCCTTCCCCCGATCCGAACCCGGTCACGCCGGGCTTCGCCGCGCTCGCGTTGGCGCCTGCCGTGCAGCGCGTCCTCGGTGACGTCGGTTACGAAACGCCCTCGCCGATCCAGGCCGCGGCCATTCCGCCACTGCTGGACGGCCGCGACGTGCTGGGCCAGGCGCAGACCGGCACCGGCAAGACCGCTGCCTTCGCGCTGCCCATCCTGTCGCGCCTGGAGGCGGCGCCGGGCAAGCCGCAGGCGCTGGTGCTGGCGCCCACGCGCGAGTTGGCCATCCAGGTGGCCGAGGCCTTTCAGAGCTACGCCGCGCACATCGACGGCTTCCGCGTGCTGCCGATCTACGGCGGCACCGGCTACGGCCCGCAGCTGCACGGCCTGCGCCGCGGCGTGCACGTGGTGGTGGGGACGCCGGGGCGCGTCATCGACCATCTGCGCAAGGGCACGCTCGACCTGTCCACCCTGCGTTTCGTCGTGCTCGACGAGGCCGATGAAATGCTGCGCATGGGCTTCGCCGAGGCCGTGGAAACGATCCTCGCGGAAGCGCCGAAGAAGCGCCAGACGGCGTTGTTTTCGGCGACCATGCCCAAGCCCATCCGGCGCATCGCGCAGCAGCACCTCGACGATCCGGTGGAAGTGTCGATCGCGGCCAGGACCGCGACCGCCGCGCACATCCACCAGCGCTACTGGCACGTCGGCGGCCTGCACAAGCTGGACGCGCTGACGCGCATCCTGGAAGCCGAACCGTTCGACGCCATGATCGTGTTCGCGCGCACCAAGCAGTCCACCGAAACCCTGGCCGAAAAACTGGAAGCCCGCGGCTTCACCGCCGCCGCCATCCACGGCGACATCGCGCAGCCGCAGCGCGAACGCCTGATCCGGCAACTGCGCGACGGCCAGCTCGACATCCTGGTCGCCACCGACGTGGCCGCGCGCGGGCTGGACGTGGAGCGCATCAGCCACGTGCTCAACTACGACATCCCCTACGACACCGAATCGTATGTGCACCGCATCGGCCGCACCGGGCGTGCCGGACGCGAGGGCGAGGCGATCCTGTTCGTGACGCCGCGCGAGCGCGGCATGCTGCGCGCCATCGAGCGCGCCACCCGCCAGCCGCTCGAACCCATGCAGCCGCCCACCGTGGCCGCGGTCAACGACCGCCGCATCGAGCGCTTCATGCAGGGCATCGGCGAAACCCTCGGAAACGGCGCCGACCTCGCCACCTTCCGCGACCTCATCGAACGCTACGAGCGCGAGCACGACGTTCCGGCGGTCGACATCGCCGCCGCCCTGGCCCACCTGGCGCACGGCGGCAAACCGCTGCTGCTGGAGGGCTCCGACCCCGCGCCGGCACCGCCGCGCGAGCACGCCGCGCATCACGACAAGCCGGCCCGCGGATACCAGCGCAAGCCCGACCGCCGTCGCGAGGCACCCCGCCACGAGCGCCCCCACCGGGGCGAGCCCGGCAAGAACACCTACCGCCTGGAAGTGGGTCACGCGCACCACGTCAAGCCGGGCAACATCATCGGCGCCATCGCCAACGAGGCCGGCCTGGACAGCCAGTACATCGGCCGCCTCACCATCCGCGACGACCACAGCCTCGTCGATTTGCCCGAGGGCATGCCGCACGAACTGCTGCAACACCTGAAAAAGGTCCGCGTGGCCGGCCGGCCGCTGCACATGCGCCTGGCGGACGACTCCGCCGGCGACGCCCCGCGCCGATCCGCCGGCCCCCGGCATGTCAAGGACAAGGGACCCCGCGGGCCGAAACGGCCGGACGGCGGCAAGGGCAAGCCGGGCCGCAAACGCCCGGCGGGACACAAGCCGCCGCGCCGGCACTGACGCGGTATTGGACAGGCACGTGCCGAGCTTCCACACTCCGACGCTGGTCCTGTCCGAGATGCCATCGTGATCCATCTGCCCGAACTGGTCGTCCTGCTCACCATCGCGCTGCTGTTCGCCACCGCCGTGCTCACCGGTCGCGCGCGCGGCAAATACGGCATCAAGGCCCCCGCCACCAGCGGGCACCCGGCTTTCGAACGCGCCTACCGCATCCAGATGAACACGCTGGAACAGGCCGTGATGTTCCTGCCCACGCTGTGGCTGGCGGCGCGGTTCGGCAACCCCACCTGGGCCGGCATCCTCGGCCTGGTCTGGGTCGCGGGCCGGGTGTGGTACATCGTGGCCTACCAGCGCGATCCGGCCCGGCGCGGCCCCGCTTTCGGCGTGGCCATGCTGGCCTGGGGCCTGCTGTTCCTGTTGGCGATCTACGGCGTGGTGCGCCTGCTGGCGCTGCAACCCTGAACGGCGCTTGCCTGCGACAAAAAGCCGCAGTTCATGTCGCACCGTTATGGTGGGAAGTGAACCCGCCACGTGGGAGCCCGCCCATGAAAGCGCACTGGGACTTCTTCAAGGAAAGCGATACCTCGTTCGGCCTTTTCTATCCGCTGCACTACATCGTGGTCGCCTTCGACGACTTCGAACAGGCCGAGAGCGGGCGCCAGCAATTCCTGTCCGAAGGATTCGGCGCCGACGACGTGGCCACCGCCTCCGGCCCGTTCGTGGTCGACGAACTGGAATCGGAGGAAGGCGTGGCCTGGTTCGATCGCCTGCGCGCCGGCATCGCCCGCATCATCGGCACCGAAGCGGGATTTCTCGACGACGACATCCAGCTGGCAAAACGCGGCGGCGCCTTCCTGTTCGTGTACGCGCCGGACGAGGACAGCATCCAGCATTCCCGGGAGCTGATCGACCGGCTGCGCCCGATCTTCGCCCGCCGCTATCATCGCGCCGGCATCGAGAGCATGCGCTACCCGCCCCAGTCCGAGCTGTAGATGCGCGGAGACACCGGTCGGCGGGGGTGCCCTGTCGTGGTCGGGGCCGCTACGGCAACCCTTCCAGTGCCAGCAGCTGCGGTGCGAGATTCGAGCCGACCCAGGCATGCGAGCCGACCGAGCGCAGCCCCGCGGCCCGGAAGTGCCGCCGGTACCACGATGCCGGACGCGCCACGTAATTCTCGTCGTCCCCCTCCGTCGCATCCTCCCGCGCATAGACCTCGATGAAGGCCACCCCTTCCAGCAGTTCGTCCAGGCCGGACAGGCCGCGCCGGATTTCAGCCGCCCCGATGTAGTGCAGCACGTTGGTGCACAGCACAAGGTCGAACGGCCGCTCGAAGCGCAGGTACTCCAGCATGCCGAAGCTGGCCAGGCCGATGTTGCGGGTGCGACCGTAACGCGCCACCACGTATTCGCTCGAATCCAGGCCGCGGTAGGCCGCCTTCGGCCGCAGCCGTCGCAGCGGCGAGCGCCAGTTGCCTTCGCCGCAGCCGATGTCCAGCACGTTGCGGACCGGCCGGCCCAGATAGTACTCGGCCACCGCCACCGCCATCGCCACCTTGCGCCGCACCTCGGACGGCGAATCCACGGCGTGCGCCGGATCGCGGTACCACTTGTCGAAATAGGCACGATCGTAGGTCTTTTGCATGGCGCCAGCATAATGGCAAACTCGACCCGTCTCGCACTCTCCGGGAGTTCCCATGCCACGCCATGTTTTCCTGCCCCTGCTGGCCGCCACGGCCGTGCTCGCCTGCGCCCCCGCCCTGGCCGGCGGCGACAAGGACGCCACGCCGTCGTCCAGGGAGATTCTCGCCGCCGCGGCGCCTTCGGAGTGGCGCACGCTGGACCCGGCCCACACGCTGTACATGAAGCTGCGTGGCAACCATCGCGTCGTCATCGAGCTGGCACCGGCGTGGGCGCCGCGCCACGTGGCCAACATCAAGACCCTGGTCGGCGAGCACTATTTCGACCACACCAGCGTCTACCGCGTGCAGGACAACTTCGTGGCGCAATGGGGCGACCCGGACGGCGACGACCCGGACAAGGCGAAATCCATGGGTTCGGCAAAGACCACGCTGGCGCCGGAGTTCACGCGCATCCTGGACGCGTCGCTCGACGTCGTGCCACTGCCGGACGGAGACCTGTACGCGCCCAGGGTCGGCTTCTCGCACGGGCTGCCGATGGCCTGGAACCCGGCCACCAACAAGGCCTGGCTGGTGCAGTGCTACGGCATGGTCGGGGTGGCCCGCGACACCGATCCGGAAAGCGGCAACGGCAACACGCTGTACGTGCCCATCGGCCAGGCGCCGCGCCAGATCGACCGCCAACTGGCCGTGGTCGGACGTGTGGTGCAGGGCATGCAGTGGCTGGCGGCACTGCCACGGGGCCCCGAACCCATGGGCGTGTACGAGGATGCCTCGCAGCGCACGCCCGTCATCTCGATGCGACTGGCTTCACGGGTGCCGGAAGCCGAGCGCGTGACGCTGCAGGTCCTGCGCACCGACAGCAAGACCTTCGCGCGGCTGGTCGAGGCCAAGCGCAACCGCAAGGATGCCTTTTACACCCGCCCGGTCGGCCATGTCGGCATCTGCAACGTGCCATTGCCGGTGCGCGAAAAGCCCGCCACGGACTGAGCGGCACCATGCCAGGCACACACCTCCAGCCGGGAACCCGCCTGCGCTAGACTGGTCGCGTCTCCATCATGCAGCCGCCCGGGCTGCGGGACACGACCATGGGCATCGCCCGCTCCATCGTTCTGGCCATCTTGACCCTCGCCGTCGCCTGCACGGCAGCCGCCTTCCCGACGCGCGCCGCGGCGACGGTGCCGGCGAGGGCACCGGAGTTCACCGGCATCACGCACTGGATCAATTCGGACCCGCTGAGCATGCGCCGCCTGCGCGGCAAGGTGGTGCTGATCGACTTCTGGGCCTATTCGTGCATCAACTGCCTGCGCACGTTCCCGCACGTCACCCGCTGGTACGACAAGTACAAGGATGACGGCCTGGTCGTGGTCGGCGTGCACTCGCCGGAATTCACATTCGGTCAAAACCGCGCCAACGTGGAACGGGCCGTGAAGCGCTTCGGCATCCGCTACCCCGTGGCCATGGACAGCCGCATGGCCACCTGGAGCGCCTGGAGCAACCAGTACTGGCCGGCTGAATATCTGGTCGACAGGCGCGGCAGGGTGGTACGGCACCACTTTGGCGAGGGCCGTTACCGCGAGATGGAAAACGCCATCCGCCACGAACTCGGCCTGCCACCGCTGGACGGTGGCGTCGACCCCGGCGGCCCCGACTTCGGCGCCATCGGTTCGCCGGAAATGTATTTCGGCCTGGCCCGGGTCGCCAACATGGCGAACACCGACAAACCTTCGCCGCGCCCGCACCGCTACCACGCGCCGGCATCGCTGCGATTGAACCGGTACGCCCTCGACGGCACCTGGCGCATGACCGGCGAATACGCGCAACTGACCGGCGACGGCGGGGCCATCCACCTGCACTTCAAGGCCGGCAAGCTGCACATGGTGGCTTCGAGCGACCAGCCGGTCACCCTTTCGATTCTTGTCGACGGCAAGCAACAGCCGCCGGTCACCATCCAGGCCAGCCGGCTGTATACACTGTTCGACAGCGACGACTATCGCGACCACGCCGTCGTCATCCGCATCCCGCACGCGGGACTGCGGGCCTACACCTTCACTTTTGGCTGACCGGACCACCCCCATGCGCCCCAGGCTTCCCGTCATCACCGCCTTCGCTGCCGCCGCCCTGCTGGTGCTGGCGGGTTGCGCGCCCAAACCCATCTACCGGGCCTCGCCCGACCTGGTCCAGGCCACGCCTGCCCAGGTCGCACGCACGCCCGAACCATTCAGCCGGGGACAGGTGATCTGGGGCGGACGCATCGTCGCCGTCACCAACCGCACCGACCACACCGAGATCGAGATGCTCGGCTACCCGCTGGACAAATCGCAACGCCCGCAACCCAGGGACGCCACCGGCGGGCGCTTCATCGCCATCGTGCCGGGCTACCTGGAACCGCTGAACTACCCGCCCGGCAGCCTGATGACCCTCAGCGGACACCTGCAGGGCACCCGCAGCGGCAAGGTGGGCGAGGCCGCCTACGCATTCCCGCTGGTCGCCGTCGACGACTACCACCTGTGGACCGCCGAGGAACTGCGCAGCCCGTGGTCGAACGTGCATGTCGGTGTGGGCGTGGGCGTGGGCATCCGCTGAAAAGGCGGCTGAACGAAACGTCGCAGGTATCTGGACGCACCGCGGCCGGCAGCGCACACTTTGTGCCATGAACATGGTGCTCCCGCCCGGCCGTGACTCCACGTCGCATGCGCCCCTGCGCGAACCGTCCCTGCCGCCACGCAGCAACCGGCGCTTCGCCCGCGTCACGCGCCCCGCCTCCGCGGACGCCCCCGGCGAACAGGTCACCATCCACGACGGTCGCATGCTGTGGCTGCGCCCCATCCGGCCTGACGACATCGACGCCATACGGCGCTGCTTCACGCGGCTTTCCGAAGACGAAATCCGCATGCGCTTCATGCACCACATGCGCGAGTTGCCCTTGCCGATGGCACGCCAGTTGTGCGACATCGATCCCGAACGCGAAGCGGCATGGGTGCTCATCGACGCCACCGGCGTGGCGGACGAGATCCGCGGCGTGGGGCGCATCTTCTGGGACAAGGCCAGCAACCAGGCCGAATTCGCGGTACTGGTGGAGCGGGCCTGGACCGGGCGCGGCCTCGGCGCCCTGCTGATGCAACGCCTGGTCGACGAATGCCGCCGGCGCGACGTGGCATGCCTGTGGGGCTACGTGCTTATCGAGAACCGCCCCATGCTGGACCTGTGTCGCCAGCTGGGCTTCAAGCGCCGCGCCATGGTCGGCGACCCCGGCACGGCAATGATCGCACTGGACCTGGACTGAGCCATGCCGCGCGGCAGAGGGTATTGCCGGCCCCTGCTAAAATAGTCGACTTCTTCCCGTTGCACTGGTCGCCGCCGCGACCGGTGCCGTTGTGTATTGGCTCCGCCCATGTCGCTCATTGATACGCCGCTTCCCGTCACCCCCAAGCAGCGCCGCTACTGGATCACGCCTGACGGTTCGGCCACCTCGCTGGCCTTTGCCGAGGCCGCGCGTCACCACGACGGCCTGCTGGTCGCGGTAACGCGCGACAGCCTGCGGGCACGCCAGCTGGAGGACGAACTGCAGGTGTTCGCGCCCGAGCTGCCGGTCCTGCCGTTCCCGGACTGGGAAACCCTGCCCTACGACCTGTTCAGCCCGCACCCGCAAATCATCTCGCGGCGCATCGCCACGCTGTACCGCCTGCCGTCGGTGGAGCGCGGTATCCTGGTGGTGCCGGCGCCGATGCTGATGCAGCGCCTGGCCCCGCGCAGCTACCTCACCGGCTCCGGCCTGGCGGTGCGGCAGGGGCAGAAACTGGATCTGGACGCCGAGCAGCGGCGTCTGGAAGCGGCCGGCTACCGCCACGTGCCGCAAGCGGTGGACCCGGGTGATTTCGCCGTGCGCGGCGCGCTGATCGACATTTTTCCCATGGGCAGCGCCACGCCCTACCGCATCGAACTGTTCGACGACGAAATCGACTCCATCCGCAGCTTCGATCCGGAAACCCAGCGTTCGCAGAACAAGGTGGACGCAGTCGAACTGTTGCCGGCACGCGAGTTCCCGCTCACCGAAGAAGCCCGGCGCGACTTCCGCCACCGCCTGCGCGAGCGCTTCCCCATCGACGTGCGTCGCTGCCCTCTCCACCAGGACATGAAGCAGGGCCTGACGCCGGGCGGCATCGAGTACTACCTGCCGCTGTTCTTCGAGGCCACCGAGACACTGTTCGACTACCTCGCCGAAAGCGCCCTGTTCGTGCTGGACGAAGGCACCCTGGAAGCCGCCGAACAATCCTGGCGCCAGACCGTGGCCCGCCACGAGCAGCGCGCGCACGACATTGAACGCCCCATCCTGCCGCCCGACGAGCTGTACCTGCCGCCGGAACGCCTGCGCGAGCAACTGAACCGCTGGCGCCGCGCCGAGTTCGTGCCCGCGGAACATCCCCACGCCGTCGCCCTGGGCACCGCGCCGATTCCCGACGTGGCGCTGCCCGCGCGTAGTGGAGCTTCGGCCGACAAGCTGGAGGATTTCCTTGCCGGCCATGCCGGCCGCACCCTGATCACCGCCGACTCGCCCGGACGCCGCGAGGCCGTGGCCGACCTGCTGGCCACGCACGGCCTGCGTCCCGTCCCCGTCGACGACTGGCAGACCTTCGTGCACGGGCAGCCGGCAGGGGCATCGCACGCCCTCACCGTGGCCCCCCTGGCGCGTGGATTCCTGCTGGAGGCACCCGGCATCGCGGTGCTCACCGAACAGGAGTTGCTGGGCGAGCGCGCACCCCGCACGCGGCGAGGCCGCAAACCCGGCACCGCGGCCCGCGATCCGGACACCATCATCCGCGATCTCACCGAGCTCAGCGAAGGCGCACCCATCGTCCACATCGACCATGGCGTGGGACGTTATCGCGGTCTCGAGACCCTGGACATCGGTGACGCCCCCGGCGAATACCTGGTCATCGAGTACACCAAGGGCGACAAGCTGTACGTGCCGGTGGCGCAGCTGGACCTGGTCAGCCGCTACACCGGCACCTCGCCGGAAAACGCCCCGCTGCACTCCATGGGCGGCGAAGCATGGAGCAAAGCCCGCCGGCGCGCCGCCGAAAAAGTGCGCGACGTGGCCGCCGAGCTGCTCGCCATCCATGCCCAGCGCGAAGCGCGCGCGGGCACGGCCACGGCCATCGACCGCACCCTGTACCGCCAATTCGCGGCCGGCTTTCCGTTCGAGGAAACCCCCGATCAGCAGCAGGCCATCGAAGCCGTGCTGGCCGACATCGAGGCACCGCGCTCGATGGATCGCGTGGTCTGCGGCGACGTCGGCTTCGGCAAGACCGAAGTGGCCCTGCGCGCCGCCTTCGCCGTGGCCAGCGCCGGCCGCCAGGTGTGCGTGCTGGTACCGACCACGCTGCTGGCCCAGCAGCACTACACCAACTTCGCGGACCGCTTCGCCGACTGGCCGCTGACGGTGGAAGTGCTGTCGCGCTTCCAGTCCGGCAAACAGGCCGGCGAATCACTGCAGCGGCTGGCGGCGGGCAAGGTCGACGTCGTCATCGGCACGCACAAGCTGCTCGGTGACGAGGTGAAATTCAAGGATCTCGGCCTGGTGATCGTCGACGAGGAGCAGCGTTTCGGTGTGCGCCAGAAGGAAAAGCTGAAGAAACTGCGCGCCGAGGTGGACCTGCTCACCCTCACCGCCACGCCGATTCCGCGCACCCTCAACATGGCCATGAGCGGCCTGCGCGACCTTTCCATCATCGCCACCGCGCCCGAGCACCGCATGGCGGTGAAGACCACCATCGCGCACAAGGACCCGGCACTGCTGCGCGAGGCCATGCAACGCGAACTGGCGCGCGGCGGCCAGGTGTACTTCCTGCACAACAAGGTGGAAACCATCGAGCGCGCCGCACGGGAGCTGGCCGAACTGATGCCCGAGGCGCGCATCCGCATCGCCCACGGCCAGATGCCCGAACGCGAGCTGGAGCAGGTGATGCTGGATTTCCACCGTCAGCGCTTCAATGTGCTGGTATGCACCACCATCATCGAGTCCGGCATCGACATCCCCTCGGCCAACACCATCATCATCGACCGTGCCGACCACTTCGGCCTGGCCCAGCTGCATCAGCTGCGCGGCCGCGTCGGCCGCTCGCACCACCGCGCCTACGCCTACCTGCTGGTACCGGACCGCCGCGCGATGACCTCGGACGCACGCAAGCGCCTGGAGGCCCTGGCCTCGCTGGAGGAACTGGGCGCCGGCTTCACCCTGGCCACGCACGACCTGGAGATCCGCGGTGCCGGTGAACTGCTGGGGGAAGAACAGTCCGGCCAGATCCAGCAGATCGGCTTCGGCCTTTACAGCGAGCTGCTGGAGCGTGCCGTGAACGCGCTCAAGAGCGGCAAAGTGCCCGACTTCGATCTCGCCTCGGACCACGAGACCGAGGTCATCCTGCATGCCCCGGCACTGATTCCCGAAGACTACCTGCCCGACGTGCACACCCGCCTCACCCTCTACAAGCGCATCGCCAGCGCCCGCGACGAGTCCGCGCTGCGCGAGCTGAAGGTGGAAATGATCGACCGTTTCGGCCTGCTGCCGGAGCCGCTGAAACAACTGTTCGCCATTACCGGGCTGAAACTTCTGGCCACGCCCATGGGCATCCGCAAGCTGGAGTTCGGACCGGCCGGGGGACGTGTGCTCTTCCGCGCCGAGCCGGACATCGATCCGGCCGCGCTGATCCACCTGATCCAGACCCAGCCTCGCGTGTACAAGCTGGACGGCCAGGAAAAGCTGCGCGTCATCCGCGAGCTCGACGCACCCATCGAACGTCTGGAGGCTGCACGCCAGTTGCTGGCCACGCTGGGCGCGCGCCGGGCGGCATGACGCCACGGGCGCACGCGACGGCCTGGATGGCGTAACCTGACCGGCACGCCTTCCGCCGCCAAAGGACACATCGTGGCCCATCCGATCCTGCGCTGGACCCTGGTCACTATCCTGACCTTCATCGTACTGTCGGTGCTGGCCCTGTGGTCGTGGGGCCACTATGCCCGCCGGGCCCGGGGAGCGCCGTCGCACGCGTTGCCCGTCGCGGCGGACGCCACGCCGCTGGACCGCCTGATCCAGCCCCTGCTGGACGCGCACCCGCCCGGGAGCAGCGCCGCCGCCCTGCTGGACGAGGCGGTGCCGGCCTTCATCGTGCGCGCCCGCAGTGCCCGCGCCGCCGAGCGCAGCCTCGACGTGCAGTACTACATCTGGCGCCACGACACCACCGGCCGGCTGCTCGAAAACGAGTTGATGGCCGCGGCCGACCGCGGCGTGCGCGTGCGCCTGCTCATCGACGACATGAACGTGGCCGGGCACGACGACGAGCTGCTGGCCATGGATGCCCACCCCAACGTGGAAGTACGCCTGTTCAATCCCGGCCGCAACCGCGGCGGTGGCCTGCGCCGTGCGCTGGAAATGGGCCTGCGCTTCATCGGCTTCAACCGGCGCATGCACAACAAGGCCTGGATTGCCGACAACCGCGCCGCCATCGTGGGCGGGCGCAACATCGGCGACGAGTACTTCGGCGCCTCTGCCGACACCAACTTCCGCGACACCGATCTGCTGCTGATCGGCCCGGCCGTGGCCGAGACCAGCGCCATCTTCGACCGCTTCTGGAACGCTTCCGAGGTGATCCCGCTGGGCGCCCTGCATGAAAAAGGACCGCGCTGGGCACCGACGGAGTTCGCCGCACGCCGCCGCCAGTGGCTGGCCGATGCCGAGGCCACCCCGTGGGCCCGCGCGCTGGCCTCGCACGAGGCGTTCGTGGACCAGCTCGTGCACGGCACGCTCACCCTGCACTGGTCGAAGCACATCCACGTGCTGTCCGACCCGCCGCAGAAGGCGGCGGCCCTGGCCAGCCGCCGCGACCGGGCCGGCTGGCTGCTGTACGACATCTCCGCCCTGCTGTTCTCGGCGAAGCACCAGAGCTGGCTGATCTCCCCGTATTTCGTGCCCGGCGAGTCCGGCACCATGCTGCTGGTCGGCCAGGCCCGACGCGGCATGAAGGTGCGCGTGCTGACCAATTCGCTGGCCGCCAACGACGTGCCCATGGTGCACGCCGGCTACGCCGCCTACCGCCAGCGCCTGCTGCGCCAGGGGGTGGAACTGTACGAGCTCAAACCGGGGCGCGCCGGTACCTCCCGCGAACTGATCGGCTCCAGCGGCGCCAGCCTGCACTCCAAGGCCTTCGTCGTCGATGGCGAGCGGGGCTTCGTCGGCTCGTTCAACCTGGATCCGCGCTCGGCCCAGCTGAACACCGAGATGGGCGTGATCTTCGACAGCCCCGGCCTGGCCGCCGAGCTGACCACCTTCTTCGAACACAGTGTCATGCCGGACAAGGCCTGGCGTGTCGGCCTGGATGCCGACGGCGAGCTGCGCTGGCACGGCGAGCACGGCCGTACCTGGGACAAGGAGCCGGAAACGGGGTCCGGCCTGCGCCTGCTGGTGTGGCTGATCCACTGGCTGCCCATCGAGTCGCAGCTGTAACGTCTCCATGCCGCCACCTGCCCCGCATGCCGGAGATTCGCCCATGAGCCCGTCTTCCGTCACCCGCCGCCTGTACGCTCTGGTCGCCAACGAGGAAGACGCCCGCGTGTGCACCGACATCAGCGATGACGCCTGCCGCGAGGTGCCCGGCAACTTCTTCCGCATCATCCTGGCCAACGTGCTGAGCAAGATCGGGGACCTGCTGATCAACCCCAAGACGGTGCTGGCCTGGCTGGTCGTGGCCGTGGGCGCGCCACCGGCGCTGGCCGGCGTGCTGGTGCCGATCCGCGAGTCCGGCTCGATGATCCCGCAACTGGCCATCGGCGCCTGGGTGCGCCACTATCCGCGGCGCAAGGGCTTCTGGGTGCTGGGAGCGGTGCTTCAGGGGCTGGCGGTGCTGGGCATGGCGCTTGCCACCTGGCTGCTGCACGGCCTGGTCGCGGGCCTGGCCATCGTCGCCCTGCTGGTGGTGTTCAGCCTCAGCCGCGGACTGTGCTCGGTGGCGATGAAGGACGTGCAGGGCAAGTGCATCCCGCGCTCGCGCCGCGGCCGCCTGGCTGGCCTGGCCGCCACGATCTCGGGGCTGGCAACGCTGTTGGGCAGCCTGCTGCTGTTCAGCGGCGGCAACGACCCGGACACGACCTTCTACGGCATCCTGCTGCTCGCCGCCGCCGTGGCATGGTGGCTGGCGGCCCTGGCTTTTGCGCGGGTGGAGGAGTTCCGCGGCGAGACGGCCGGTGGCGGCCATGCGCTGCGCGAGGCCTGGAAAAGCGTCGGCCTGCTGAAAAGCGACCGCCCGTTCCGGCATTTCGTGTTGGCCCGCGCCCTGCTGCTGGCCTCCGCGCTGGGCTCGCCGTTCGTGGTGCTGCTGGCCCGCGATGCCTCCGATGGCGCCGCGCTTCTGGCCGGCTTCGTGATGGCCTCCAGCCTGGCCAGTGCGGTCAGCGCCAGCGTATGGGGTTTCATGGCCGACACCTCCAGCCGTCGGGTGATGGTCCGCGGTGGCGCGCTGGCCGCGCTGTGCTGCCTGCTGGCCGCCGGCTACGCCCTGGCCGATCCGGACTGGACCGGCAAGGCATGGTTCTATCCCGCGGTCTTCTTCGTGCTTGCCGTCGCCCATGCCGGCGTGCGCGTCGGCCGCAAGACCTACCTGGTGGACATGGCCGGCGGCAACAAGCGCACCGACTACACCGCGGTCAGCAACACCGTGATCGGCCTCGTGCTGCTCGGCGTGGGCGCGGCCAGTTCCGCCGCCGCCCTGTGGGGGCCGGCGTGGGCCCTGGTGCTGCTGGGCACCATGGGGCTGGCAGGCACGCTCGCCTCCTGGCGGCTGCCGGAAGCGGGCCGGAACGGGGCCTGACGCGGCGGCGGCGGCATCTTGCGCCGGCCCCGTCCTCCTGTAGCATGCAGGACGAGCCTGCCATCGCAGGCATCAGGGTGACATCGATGTACAGATCACGCGCCATGCCGCACGCCGACGCCGCCCCGGAGGGCCGCGCATGACTTGGCAGGCATGGGCGGTAGTGGGCGTGATCGCGGTGGCCATGGGGCTGTTCGCCAGCGAAAAGCTGCGCATCGACCTGGTGGCGCTGCTGGTGCTGGCCGCGCTGGTGGTGCTGGGCGTCGTCAAGCCCGAGGAGGCGCTGGCCGGATTCAGCAACGAAGCCACGGTCACCGTGGCGGCGATGTTCGCACTCAGCATCGGCATCGAACGCTCCGGCGTGCTGGAACCGCTGAGCCGGCTGCTGATGCGCATACGCAAGCCGTGGCTGCTCACCCTCACCATGATGCTGGCGATCGCGCCACTGGGCGCATTCGTGAAAAACATCGCCCTGGTCGCCACCTTCCTGCCACTGGCCCTGCGCGTGTGCCAGCGCACCGGCACCTCGCCGGCCCGGGTGCTGATGCCGATGGCCTACGCCGCGCAGATGGGCGGCGTGGCCACTCTCATTGGCACCTCGTCCAATCTGCTTACCGACTCGCTGGCGCGCAAGCACGGGCTGGATGGCTTCGGTGTGTTCGAGTTCACCGGCATGGCCGCGCTGCTGGCCATTGCCGGCATCACCTACCTGATGCTGGTGGGGCGCTGGCTGCTGCCGCGCCAGATCGAGGCCGACAAGATCGAGGAAGTCGACATCGGCAAGTACGTCACCGAGCTCACGCTCACCGAAGACTCGCCGCTGGTAGGCAAGAGCATCGCCGCGGCCCGGTTGGGTGAGACCTACGGCGTATACCCGCTGGAACTGCTGCGCGGCGAGCGTCGCATGTGGTCGCCGCGTTCACAGAATCTGGAGCGCGGCGACGTGATCCTGGTGCGCGGCGACTGGGACAAGATCGAGGATTTCCAGCGCCGCGCCCGCCTGGAGAACACGCCGGAAAGTCGTTACGTGGGCGACGAGGACCACCCGCGCGTACTGGCCGAAGTCATGGTGGCGCCGGCCAGCCTGGTCGAGGGACGCCAGCTGTCCGAAACCGACCTGGGCCGCCGCCCGGACGTCGTCGTGCTGGCGATTCATCGCCGCGGCCAGGTGCTGCGCGACAAGATCGGCGACGTCAGCCTGGCCGTGGGCGACGTGCTGATGGTGCTGGTGGACGAGGACGGCATGCCGCAACTGCGCGGTGACGACGCGCTGATCGTGCTCAGCGAGCGCGACGACGAGCGCCGCATGTCGCGCAAGGCCATCGTGGCCGCGGCCATCATGGCGGGTGTGGTGGCGGTCTCGGGCCTGCGCTGGCTGCCCATTCCCATCGCGGCCATCTGCGGCGCGGTCCTGATGGCCCTCACCGGCTGCTTCGGACGCAAGGACGTCTACGAGGGCATGGACTGGAAAATCATCATCCTGCTCGGCGCTATCCTGCCGCTGGGCACGGCCATCGAGAAGACCGGCCTGTCGCAGCACATCGTGCAGACCGCGATGGACCTCATCGGCCATCACGGCCCCATGGCCGCGCTGCTGACGGTGTACCTGCTCACCGCCCTGCTCACGGAACTGATGGGACACAACCCGTCGGTGGTGCTGATGGTGGGCATCGCCGCCAGCGTCGCGCACGCGGTGGATGCCGACCCGCGACCGTTCGTGGTGGCGGTGGCCTTCGCCGCGGCCACCTCGTTCGCCACGCCGGTGGGCTACCCCACCAACACCATGGTGTATTACGCGGGAGGCTACCGGTTCACCGACTTCATGAAGGTCGGCATACCGCTGATCGCGCTGTTCTGCGCGCTGTCGATGTGGCTGATTCCGCACTTCTGGCCGCTGCATCCCTGAACCCGCCGAAACCCGCTGCCCCGGGGCCGGCACCTGGACCTGCCGGAGCATCCTTCGCCGGTGTATGCTTTTTCTTCCGGCGCACACGCCGGCACAGGGGCTCCCGTTCCGTTCATGACGAGGACACCGGACATGGCGCACACCGACCCCTCCGCGGCGCAAACGCGCGCGGCACGGCTCCGGGCCATCAAGCAGGGCGAGCTTTCCACCGCTGAAACGGTCAAGGCCATCATCGCCGCCTCCAGCGGCAACCTGGTCGAGTGGTTCGACTTCTACATCTACGCCTTCTTCAGCGTCTATTTCGCGCAGCAGTTCTTCGTTGACACCGGCCAGACCGGAGCCTTCATGCAGGCCGCCGGCGTGTTCTTCATCGGGTTCCTGATGCGCCCCGTGGGCGGCTACATCTTCGGGCGCATGGCCGACCGGGTCGGACGCAAGAACGCCATGGTCACTTCGATCCTGCTGATGTGCTTCGGCTCGCTGTGCATGGCGGCCCTGCCGACCGCGCGCACGGCCGGAGCGCTGGCGCCGGTCCTGCTGATCGCGGTGCGCTGCCTCCAGGGCATTGCGGTCGGTGGCGAATACGGTTCCACCGCCACCTACATGTCCGAAGTGGCGCAGAAGGGGCGCCGCGGCTTCTACTCCTCGTTCCAGTACGTCACCCTCATCGGCGGCCAGCTCCTGGCCAGCCTGCTCGCCGTCATCATGACCCACACCCTGGGCGACGCGCAGATCAGCGCGGGGTGGTGGCGCCTGCCGTTCGTGGTCGGCGCGCTGGCCGCGCTGGTTTCGATCTGGCTGCGCAAGGGCCTGGACGAAACCACTTCCCGTGACGACCGCAAGCGCGAGGGCTCCGGCACCTTCCGCGAAGTGTTCCGGCACCAGCGCGCGTTCTGGGTAGTGTTCGGCATCACCTGCATCGGCTCGCTGACGTTCTACGTGTTCACCACCTACATGCAGAAATACCTCATCGACACCGGCGGCTTCGCCAAGGGCGACGTGGCCGACACGATGACCATCTGCCTGTTCGTGTTCATGCTGATCCAGCCGCTGATTGGCACGCTTTCGGACAGGATCGGACGCAGGAACTCCATGCTGGTCTTCGTGATCGGCATGATTGCCATCCCCATTCCGGTACTGAACGCCATCGGCTCGCAGACCTCGCTGCTGCCGGCCGGGCTGCTGATCCTGCTGGCGATGCTGTTCCTGAGCTTCTACACCTCGATCTCGGGCATCGTGAAAGCGGAAATGTTCCCGGCCCACATCCGCGGCCTGGGCGTGGGCTTCACCTACGCCATCGGCAATTCGGTGTTCGGCGGCTCGGCCGAGTACGTGGCCCTGTTCATGAAGGACCATGGGTTCCCGCACGTTTTCCCGTGGTATGTCGTGGCCGTCGCTGCCTGCGGCCTCGTCGCCATCCTCTTCATGCACGACGATCGCAGGCACTCCACCATCGACCATCCGGAATCCAGCGCCTACGGCAAGCCGGGCGAGATCACCAACTGAAGCCGGGACGGCCCGTGCTCACGCCCCGGTCCGCCGCTCGCGCACCACCGATATGCCGAGCATCGCCAGCCCGCCGGCGGACAACAGCACGCCGACCCAGCCCAGCGAGGTCCAGCCCAGTCCCGCCGCAATGGCTATTCCGCCCAGCCACGCGCCCAGGGCATTGGCGAAGTTGAACGCCGAGTGGTTCAAGGCCGCGGCCAGGGTTTGCGCGTCGCCGGCCACGTCCATCAGGCGGATCTGCATGGCCGGTCCCAGCGCCACCACGCCGCCGAGCAGGAACACGCCCGCCAGTGCGGTGGGCACATGGTGCACCAGCGCACCGAAGCCGGCCAGCAACACGATGGCGTAGACCAGGATGCCGCCGATGGTTTTCATCAGCGCACGGTCGGCCAAACGCGCCCCGACCAGGTTGGCCACCACGCAGCCTACCCCGAACAGCGACAGCGCCAGGGGCACACGCGCCACGTCCAGGCCGCTCACCTCCACCAGGGTAGGCTTGATGTAGCTGAACACGCAGAACATGCCGCCGAACCCGATGCCGGCGACGCCCAGCGTCAGCCAGACCTGCGGCCGCGCCAGCGCGCCCAGCTCGCGAAGCGGGCTGGCCCCGGCAACCGGTGGAAAATACGGCACCCAGAAACGCACCAGGAACATCGCCAGCAGCGCGCACGCCGTCACGAAAAGGTAGGCCGCGCGCCAGGTGAAGTGCTGCCCCAGCCAGGTCGCCAGCGGCGCCCCGGCCAGGATGGCGATGCTCAGCCCCAGCATCACGAAGCCCACCGCACGGCCACGCTGCCCCGGCGGCGCCAGGGTGGCCGCCACCAGCGAAGCCACCCCGAAGAAGGTGCCGTGCGGAAAACCGGAAATGAACCGCGACACGGCGATGGCCCAGTAGCCCGGCATGAGCGCGGTGGCGAAATTGGCCACGGCATACAGCGCCGCCAGCGCGATCAGCAGGGTGCGCCGCGGCCACCCCGCGGCCAGCACGGCCAGCACCGGCGCGCCGATGGTCACGCCCAACGCGTAGGCGCTGATCAGTCCACCCGCCTGCGGGATGTCCACGCCGGTGTCGCGCGCCACGTCGGGCAGCAGGCCCATGATCACGAATTCGCCGGTGCCGATGGCGAAGCCGCCGACTCCCAGCGCCAGGAGCGCGCGGATGGTGCGGACACTGTAGGACGAGGAGACGACTGCGTGGGCCACGGGACACCGGGGTCGCGGATGACAGGAGAAAATGGAACGGCACCGCCCGCATGCCTGCAACGCCATGCGGATGGTGCCGGTGACCGGGGCGGGGAAGCCGGCCGGGCGCTAGGACTGCCGCCCGCGCTTCAGCGCCGCGGCGATCTCCGCCACGTGCCGACCCTGGAAGCGGGCAATGGCCAACTCGTTTTCGCTGGGCCCGCTTTCGCGGCCCGCAATGGTGCTGGCGCCATAGGGGCTGCCGCCGCTGATTTCCTCCACCGTCATCTGCCGGTCTTCGCTGTAGGGCACACCCACCACCACCATGCCGAGATGGAAAAGCGTGGTGTGGAAGCTGGTGATGGTGGTTTCCTGGCCGCCGTGCTGGGTATTGCTGGAGGTGAACACGCTGCCGACCTTGCCCTCGAAGGCGGCCTTGGCCCAGTGCGGACCGAGCTGGTCGATGAAGTTGCGCATCTGTCCGCACATGTTGCCGAACCGCGTCGGCGTGCCGAAGATGATGGCGTCCGGTTCGACGAGTTGCTCCGGCCGTGCCACCGGAACATGCGCGAACGCCGCGCGGGCCTTCGCCGCGCCGGACTTCTCCAGCACACCCTCCGGCACCAGTTCGGGCACCTGCAGCAGGGTCACCTCGGTGTCGGGGTATTCGCGGGCGCCCTCCGCCACGGCTTCGGCCATGGTGTGGACGTGCCCGTACATCGAATAGAAAACAACCTGGATACTGGTTTTCATCGCTCGCTCCCGTGTCTGCTCCGGATGATACGCCCCGCCCGCGACGGGCAGGCAGGGAGTCGCCAGTCTAATGCCGACGCCATGAATGGCCGCCCGCCTCATCCAGGCGCGCGCGCCGGCGCCAGCGATAGGCCACATACAGTGCCACCAGCCAGACCGGCAACACGTACACCGCCGGCCGCGTGGTTTCGAGTTGCGTCATCAACGCCACCAGCAGCACCAGGAAGGCCACGCACAACCAGTTCGCCCACGGATACCAGGGCGCCGGGAAATGCAGCTCCGTGCGTGTGTGCGCCTTGCGGAACCTCAGGTGCACCAGCACGATCATGGCCCAGGTCAGTGCCGCCGCCGCCGTGGCCACGGCCATGACCCGCATGAAGGCACCGTCGGGCACCAGGAAATTGATGATCACCACCACGAAGGTGCAGGCCGAGGAAAACACGATGCCCACCCAGGGCACCTGGTTGCGGCCAAGGCGCATGAAAACGCGCGGCGCGTTGCCCTGTTCGGCCAGGCTGAACAGCATGCGTCCGTTGCTGTACATGCCGCTGTTGTAGACCGAGACCGCGGCGGTCAACACCACCAGGTTCAGGATGTCCGGCGCGGCCGGAATGCCGAGGTCCGAGAAGATCAGCACGAACGGCGAGCCGGCGTCGCCGATCTCGTTCCACGGGTAGAGCATGACCAGCACCGACACCGCGCCGATGTAGAAAATCAGGATACGCCACAGCACCTGGTTGACGGCCTTGGGAATACTGCGCCGCGGGTCGTCCGCCTCGCCCGCGGTGATACCGATGAGCTCGGTCCCGCCGAAAGAGAACATCACCACCACCAGCGACAGCAGCAGGCCGTGGATGCCGTTGGGCAGGAACCCGCCGTGACGCCAGAAATTGCCGATGCCGGTGGTCGCACCGGAGGTCCCGCCCGCCACCAGCACCAGGCCCAGCACGATCATGCCGATGATGGCGAGGATCTTGATCAATGCCAGCCAGAATTCGAATTCGCCAAACAGCTTCACCTGGAACAGGTTGATCGTCGTCACCACGCCCCAGATCAGCAGCGCCGTGGCCCAGCCCGGAAAGCCGGGCCACCAGTAGTTGACGTACAGCCCCACCACGGTCAGCTCGGCCATGCTCACCAGGATATACAGCAGCCAGTAGTTCCAGCCCGAGAGGAACCCGGCGAAGCCACCCCAGTAGCGGTGCGCGAAATCGCTGAAGGCCCCGGCGACGGGTTCCTGCGTGGACATTTCGCCCAGCATGCGCATGATCAGGTAGATGACACCACCGCCGACCAGGTAGGACAGCACGATCGCCGGACCCACCAGCCGGATCGACTCCGCCGCGCCGTAGAACAGGCCCGTGCCGATGGCACCGCCCAGGGCGATGAGCTGGATATGGCGGTTTTTCAGACGGCGCGCCAGCAATGGGGCCTTCGAGCCTTGCATGATGGACGGAACTCCGGGTGCGACACGGGAAGGCGCCAGTGTACGCGGCCTGTCCGCTAAGATGCAGGATAACGGACACGACGGCCATGCCATGAAACTGATTGCCCATCGCGGCGGCGCCGGCCTGCACGTGGAAAACACGCTGGCCGCCTTCGAAAACGCCATCGCCCTCGGTGCCGACGGCGCCGAACTGGACGTGCACCTGAGCCGCGACGGCCATGTCGTGGTACACCACGACGACACCCTCAACCCCGCCTACTGCCGCCTGCCCGACGGACGCTGGCTGGAGGCCGGCGCGCGCCCCGCGATATCCAGTCTCGACCTGGCCGACCTGCAGGCTTTCGACATCGGCACCCCGCAACCCGGCACCGCCTACGCACGCCGCTTCGACCGTATCCGGCCCGTGTCGGACCAGCGCGTCCCCCTGCTGCGCGACGTGATCGGCCTGGCCAAGACACGCTCGGCGCATTTCATCCTGGTCATCGAAATCAAGGCCTCGATGCGGGAAGCCGCCCGTCGGCCATGGGAGGCCCTGCTCGAGGCGACCCTGGCCGTGGTCGATGCCGAGGATTTCGCCGGACGCACCGTCCTGTGCTCCTTCGACTGGGGGGCGCTGCGCCGGGCCATGACGCTACGGCCCGGTCTGCCCACCTGGTTCACGAGCGCGCCCCTGAGCTGGTTCGGCGACACACCGCCGCCACCCGCGGACATTCCGCCGTCGCCTGACCGCCTGGCCGCCCTGCGCGCCCTGCATCGCGGCGGCGACGCGCCCTGGTTCGCCGGCTTCGATCCGCGCCGCTTCGGCGGCAGCCATGCGCGCGCGGTCAAGGCGGCCGGCGGCCATGCATGGTTCCCGTACTACCGCGACTTCACCACCGACGTGGCGCGTGAACTGGCCACCGTGGAACTGGACAGCGCGGTGTGGTCGGTGAACCTGCGCGACGAGACCGCGCTGCGGGACCTGGCCCGGCTCGCCCCCGGCCACCTGGTGGTGGACTACCCGGACAGGGTGGTGCGCGCTTCACCCCGGGAGCCCGGGCGGTAGAAATGCAAGCGCCGGCGCTCAGGCCGTTGTTTCCGTGTTCCCGGAAACCCGCCGTCGGCTCCGCGGCGTCACCATGCCGTGCTTGCGCAGCAACGCGCGCAACTGGTGATAAGTAAGCCCCAGCAAGGCTGCCGCGTCGCCCTGCCGGTAGCGCGTCTCGGCCAGGGCACGCCGCACCAGCGCCACCTCCAGCCGCGCGGTTTCCGCTTTCAGGTCACACGGCAGACCGACAACCGCGGCGGCCGCGCGATCCTCTTCCGCCGCGATCGCCGCATCCGGCTCACCGGCGGGCCGGTAGGCGGACGCAAACGGGTCGAAGACGATCTCGTCCACCGGCCCTTCCCCGTCGGCGCGATGCACCGAGCGCTCGACAACGTTTTTCAGCTCACGCACGTTGCCGGGCCAGGAGTAATCCGCCAGGGCCTCGCGGGCGCGGGTACTGAACCCCGCGAACAGGTCCCGCCCCAGTTCGCGGCTGATGTTGACGGCAAAATGTTCCGCCAGCCGCAGGATATCGCCGCCCCGCGCACGCAGCGGCGGCACGGTCAGCACGTCGAACGCCAGGCGGTCCAGCAGGTCGGCACGAAAACGCCCCTCGCGCACCGCGGCCGGCAGGTCGCGGTTGGTGGCGCCGACGATGCGCACGTCCACGGTCAGCGTCCTGCTGCCGCCGACACGCTCGAACTGGCCGTATTCGACCGCCCGCAGGATCTTTTCCTGCACACGCAGCGAAACGGTGGCCAGTTCGTCCAGGAACAACGTGCCGCCGTGGGCCTGCTCGAAGCGTCCCACATGGCGCGCCGTGGCGCCGGTGAACGCCCCCGCTTCGTGACCGAACAGCTCGCTCTCCAGCAACGATTCGGTGAGGGTGGCGCAGTTGAGCTTGACCAGCGGCGCGTCCCAGCGCGGTGAAAGGTAGTGCAGGCGTGCCGCAACCAGTTCCTTGCCGGTGCCGCGCTCGCCGATGACCAGCACCGGCTTGTCCACGGCGGCCACGCGCGAGGCCTGTTCGAGCAGGCTCAGGAACACCGCCGACTCGCCCAGCACGGCGACGCTGCCGGTATCGGCCAGGAGCGGGTGGGACACGGATCACCTCCTCGTTGTGGGCACAGGCCGTGCCGCCGCCTCAAACATAGCGCAAAAACCTCCTATTTGGCTAATTTGACTAAATATCAGCCCAAATAACCAGACACTTTCCTTCCCACTCCGTCAACGCCGGGTGAAAAATCCTTTGCCGTCAGCAGCTTCCTGAACATCCGTTTTTTTGGCACGAAGCCTGCACTTCTTTCGAGGCAAACCGCCTGATGCCAACCGCCACACTTCACGAGGAACCGACCATGGGCGTCTTTTCAAGACTGAGCGACATCATCAACTCCAACATCAACGCCATGCTGGACAAGGCCGAAAACCCGGAAAAGGTGGTGCGCCTGATCATCCAGGAAATGGAAGACACGCTGGTGGAAGTGCGCTCCGCCGCGGCGCGCGCCATTGCCGACCGCAAGGAACTGGAACGGCGCATGGCGCACGCCACGCGCGAAGCCGACGAGTGGCAGCGCCGCGCCGAACTGGCCGTGGACAAGGGACGCGACGATCTCGCCAGGGCCGCCCTGTCCGAAAAGCGGCAGATCGCCGGCACCCTGGACGGCCTGCGCGAACAGCACAAGGAAGTCGGCATCGGCCTGGAAAAGCTCAACGACGACATTGCCGCCCTGCAGGCCAAGCTGGCCGACGCCAAGCAACGCCAGAAGACCCTGCAGACGCGCCATGACACCGCCGCCCACCGTCTGCGCGCGCGCAGCCGCATCCACGACGGGCGCATCAGCGACGCCCTCGGCCGCTTCGAGCATTACGAGCGCAAGCTGGAACACATGGAAGGCAAGGTCGAAGCCTACGACCTGGGCCACCCGCGCGACCTCGACCGCGAATTCGCCGACCTGGAAACCGACGACCATGTCGAAGAGGAACTGGCCGCCCTGAAGGCGCGCATGGGCTCGCCCCGGGCCGACGCAAACGGATAAGCGTCCATGGACCTCACCGCCATATTCGCGCTGTTCTGCATTTTCATCGCCCCGCTGTGGATGATCCTGCACTACACCACCAGGCGTCGCCAGGCCCAGGGCCTCACCCGCGAGGACGAGAAGATGCTCTCGGATCTGTGGCAACTGGCGAACCGGATGGAAAGCCGCGTCAAATCGCTGGAAACCATACTCGACACGCAAATACCCGGATGGAGGGACAAGGCATGACCTGCCCGCACCACGACGAACCGCCACGACGCTGCTGCCGCGACTCCGAAAACGGCGTCATCCTGGGGGTGTGCGCGGGCCTCGCGCGACACTTCGACTGGCCGCTGTGGATCACGCGCCTGGGCATGCTGGCACTGGGCTGGATCTTCCCCGTACCGGTACTCGCCGGCTACCTCCTCGCCGCACTGCTGATGCCGCCACGCGCCCTGCACTACAGCGGCGAAGGCGAGGAAAGACGTTTCTGGCAAACACGCGGCCACGGGAGCTGAGCCATGCGACACGACGACCACTGGCGCGCGCAGCGCTTCTACCGCGATCCGCGGCACGGCCGGATCATGGGCGTGTGCGCGGGCCTCGCGGACTATTTCGGCTGGAACGTCACCTTCGTGCGGATCCTGGCGGTCATCGCCCTGGTCTGGTTCAACGGCATCACGCTGGCGCTGTACCTCGTGCTGGGCTTCGTGCTGCCGCCCAAACCGGAACAACCGTACGCCTGGGACCAGGATGACGCCTACTGGCGCAGCGTGCGGCGCTCGGCCAGCGAAACCTTCCGCGACGTGCGCCACCGGTTCCGGACACTGGACACGCGCCTGCAGCGCATGGAAGGCTATGTCACCTCCGGCCGCTACGATCTCGAACGCCAGTTCCGCGACCTCGAAGACGGGGAAGACCGGCAAGGCCCCTCCCGAAGGAACCCCTGATGAATCACGGCGAACTCTTCATACTCGCGATCATCCTCATCGGCGTGGGCGGCGCCGTTCTTCGCCAGCACCTGCGCCTGAAGGCAAGCCGTCCACCCGACGACCCGCGCCAAACGGCGCGCATCGAAGCGCTGGAGCGCCGCGTCCAGACCCTGGAACGCATCGTCACCGACCGCGACTACGACCTGAAGCGCGAATTCGACAAGCTGTAGCAGGCGCGGGCCGGGCACCCGTCCGGCCCGTCACGTCACCGCATCGGGCGCACCCCCCGCAGGGGACCGCGAAAACCGCCGCTTTCCGCCTCCCCGATTAAAGTTCCCCCCGCATTGGCCGATACAGGCATGCGTAACCGCCGTGCTTCACGGGCGGACCATGCCACCAGGTAGACGACCATGCACGCAAGCGGAGGGGACGACCGCACCCTGTCGAAACAGCTCACTTTCCGCCTGGCCGACGAGGCCTACGGGCTGGACATCCAGTGCGTGCGCGAAATCCGCCGCTGGTCGCGCGTCACCCGCATCCCGCAGGCCCCGGACTACATGCCGGGCGTATTGAACCTGCGTGGCATGCCGGTCCCCGTGCTGGACCTTCGCCTGCGCTTCGGTCTGGAGCGGAGCGCGTACGACGCCGACACGGTGGTGATCGTGGTCGTCGTCGACGGACGCCCGTTCGGCCTCGTGGTCGACGCGGTGTCCGACGTGCTCGACATCGACCCGGAAAAGACCGAACCGGTACCCGACATGGGATCGATTGTCGACGCCCGCTGCCTGAAGGGCCTGGCCGATGGCGGCGAGCACATGGTGATGCTGCTGGACCCGGAAAAGCTCGTGTGCCTGGAAGCCATGGAAACCAGCGAAAAAGCGGGTGCCGCCCCGGCCGGCGCCCACGATGTCGAAGCTACTGACTTGATGCGGGAATCATGATGAAACTGAAAAAACTGAACATGGCGATCACGCGGTTGCCCAACCTGTCCGTCAAGGCCCGTCTGATCGGCGTGCTGACCCTGCTTGGCGGCATGCTGGTGGCCGGAGCCTTCGTCGGCCTCGGCATGATGTCCTGGCAGAACGAGGGCATGCGCCGCAGCTACGAGGAAACCATGGTTCCCGCGCAGCTGCTCGGAAACCTGCGTGCCAAGTCCCTGTTGAACTTCACCGTGCTCGGCGAGGCCGCCGGAGCGATCGACCGCCCCGACCAGGCACGGCAGAAGGTCGAGGAGTCCAAGCGGATCCAGAAGGAGATCGCCGGCATCAACGGCAAGCTGGAGGGCATGCCGATGAGCGAGGCGGTGGCGGCGAAGTACAAGGACTACCGCGGCACCGACAAGGACTACCAGTCGGAGCTGGACAGCATCTACGACGCCCTGAACGACGGCTACCAGGGCACCGGCGACATGCTCGAAATGCAGGTGCGTCCGCAGCTGATGATGCGCCTGCAGTCCCTCGACGAACTCATCCAGGCACAAAGCGGCGAGATGAAGCAGATCTACCAGGCCCAGCTGGACCGTTACGCGACGGTGCGGTTGCTGGTGCTGGCCGCGCTGGCCGGTGGCCTGCTTTTCGCGGCGTTGGTCTCGGTACTGCTCGTGCGCTCGCTGACCGCCACCCTGAAGCACCTGGCCGAAGTGGCCTACGCCATCGCGGAAGGACGCCTCGGGCATGCCATCCAGGTGAAGCGCCACGACGAACTGGGACGCCTGCTCGACGCCTTCCGCGTCATGGACGAGCGCCTCACCAGCATCGTGGGCGAAGTACGCCAGGGTTCCGAAGCCGTCAGCAGCGCGGCGCAGCAGATCGCCCACGGCAACGAGGGCCTCAGCCAGCGCACCCAGGAGCAGGCCTCCAGCCTGGTGGAGACATCCTCCTCGATGGAGGAGATGTCCTCCACCGTCAAGCAGAACGCCGACAACGCCAACCACGCCAACCAGCTGGCCCGCAGCGCGCGCGAGCGCGCCGAGAACGGTGGCGAGGTGGTCCGCGGCGCAGTGGCCGCCATGGCCGAGATCGACGCTGCCAGCAGCAAGATCGGGGACATCGTGCGCCTGATCCAGGACATCGCCTTCCAGACCAACCTGCTGGCGCTGAATGCCGCCGTGGAAGCGGCCCGCGCGGGCGAGCAGGGACGCGGCTTCGCCGTGGTCGCCACGGAGGTGCGCAACCTGGCCCAGCGCAGCGCCGACGCCGCCACGGAAATCAAGGGCCTGATCACCGACAGCGAGGAAAAGGTGCGCACCGGCTCGACCCTGGTCAACCAGTCCGGCGAGGCGTTGTCGGAAATCGTCGAGAGCGTGAAGAAGGTGACCGACATCGTGGCCGAGATCGCCACCGCCAACCAGGAGCAGTCGGTCGGCATCGACCAGGTCAGCAGCGCCGTCACGCAGATCGAGGAAATGACCCAGCAGAATTCGGCCCTGGTCGAGGAAGCCTCGGCGGCAGCCCGGACCATGCAGGACCAGGCCATCGAGCTGGCGCGCCAGGTGAGCTTCTTCCATCTGGGCAGCGACGGTGCGGATGAGGACGCGGCTGGCCCGCGACGCGACGAGGAGGCCGCCCGCACCACCCGCGCGGCACTGGCCGCCGCCCGCAAGTCGCCCACTGCGAATCCGCCCCGCCCGGCCCTGGAAAACGAGGCCTGGGAGGAGTTCTGAGCGGTTTCCGGAAAGGTGCCGCACCCGCATTCGCGGCACCGTCCGGCCTTCCGGCCAGCACCGGCCACCGCCCACGGACGGCGCCGGGAAAACCCGGGAAACCGGGTTTTCCCGTGGCATGCGCCGGAGAGGCGGGCCGGCATCCCGGCTCACGCCGGCATCGGGCCATCGCCTGCTCTCCCGGCATCCCGCGCATCGCAAAGCGGCCCGGCGCGGTATCCGGCATGACGCGGTC